>NZ_WVRN01000001.1:3537500-3643868 GCF_013112245.1 Ruegeria sp. HKCCD4315
GCCGACCGACATCGGCAGCATGGGTTCCAGGATGGAAGGCGGGAAAGTATGCTTTTGGTTCAGGAAAAGGGGTTGGTTGTTCCAGCTTCCGACCCATGGATTTGCTTTGCAAATCCAGTCTTTCTTTTTCTGGATCAAATCAAGCGCGAGAAGGGCGTTTGGTGAATGCCTTGGCAGCAAGAGGCGATGAAAGACGTGATACTCTGCGATAAGCCATGGGGAGCTGAGAATAAGCTTTGATCCATGGATTTCTGAATGGGGCAACCCACTTGAAAGCTTCATATTGTTAGTTTTGCTAATCAATATGTTGTTTAACCAAGTACTTAAGACCTGAATACATAGGGTTTTAAGAGCAAACCCGGGGAACTGAAACATCTAAGTACCCGGAGGAAAGGAAATCAATTGATACTCCCCTAGTAGCGGCGAGCGAACGGGGACCAGCCGAGCCAGATAAGTGACTAGAACATGTTGGGAAGCATGGCCATAGCGGGTGACAGCCCCGTATAGGAAGCTTTGATGGACGTATTAAGTAGGGCGGAACACGTGAAATTCTGTCTGAAGATCGGAGGACCACCTTCGAAGGCTAAGTACTCCTTGCTGACCGATAGCGAACCAGTACCGTGAGGGAAAGGTGAAAAGCACCCCGACGAGGGGAGTGAAACAGTACCTGAAACCGAACGCCTACAATCAGTCGGAGGATCCTCGAGATCTGACGGCGTACCTTTTGTATAATGGGTCATCGACTTGGTCTCACGAGCAAGCTTAAGCCGTTAGGTGTAGGCGTAGCGAAAGCGAGTCTTAATAGGGCGCATGAGTTCGTGGGATCAGACCCGAAACCGAGTGATCTAGGCATGGCCAGGTTGAAGGTAAGGTAACACTTACTGGAGGACCGAACCCACATCCGTTGAAAAGGATCGGGATGAGCTGTGCCTAGGGGTGAAAGGCCAATCAAACTCGGAGATAGCTGGTTCTCTGCGAAATCTATTTAGGTAGAGCGTCATCCGAATACCCCGGGGGGTAGAGCACTGGATGGGTAATGGGGCCCCACAGGCTTACTGATCCTAACCAAACTCCGAATACCCGGGAGTACTAGATGGCAGACACACTGCGGATGCTAACGTCCGTAGTGGAGAGGGAAACAACCCTGACCTACAGCTAAGGCCCCCAATTCATGGCTAAGTGGGAAAGCAGGTGGGACGACCAAAACAACCAGGAGGTTGGCTTAGAAGCAGCCATCCTTTAAAGATAGCGTAACAGCTCACTGGTCTAAATAAGTTGTCCTGCGGCGAAGATGTAACGGGGCTCAAGCCATGAGCCGAAGCTTAGGATGCCGTAAGGCATGGTAGCAGAGCGTAGTGTGACATAGAACTCATCCTGTATTGCCGCCGGTTATGTGGTGCGCGTAAGCGCGCTCAAGTAGCCGAATAGGCGGTAGCGCAGGATAGAGTTCTTTCGATGAAGCCGGCGCGTGAGCGATCCGGTGGAGAGATCACTAGTGAGAATGATGACATGAGTAGCGACAAAGAGTGTGAGAGACACTCTCGCCGAAAGTCCAAGGGTTCCTGCTTAAAGCTAATCTGAGCAGGGTAAGCCGGCCCCTAAGCCGAGGCCGAAAGGCGTAGGCGATGGGAACTAGGTTAATATTCCTAGGCCAGGAGGATGTGACGGATCACAGGTGTAGTTCAATCTTATCGGATTGATTGGGCTGCTGAGTGGTTCCTGGAAATAGCCCTCCATCAGACCGTACCCTAAACCGACACAGGTGGACTGGTAGAGCATACCAAGGCGCTTGAGAGAACGATGTTGAAGGAACTCGGCAAAATACCTCCGTAAGTTCGCGAGAAGGAGGCCCGGTTCCTAGGCAACTAGGGGCTGGGGGCACAAACCAGGGGGTGGCGACTGTTTATTAAAAACACAGGGCTCTGCGAAGTCGCAAGACGACGTATAGGGTCTGACGCCTGCCCGGTGCCTGAAGGTTAAAAGGAGAGGTGAGAGCCTTGAATTGAAGCCCAGGTAAACGGCGGCCGTAACTATAACGGTCCTAAGGTAGCGAAATTCCTTGTCGGGTAAGTTCCGACCTGCACGAATGGCGTAACGACTTCCCCGCTGTCTCCAACATCGACTCAGCGAAATTGAATTGCCTGTCAAGATGCAGGCTTCCCGCGGTTAGACGGAAAGACCCCGTGCACCTTTACTACAGCTTCGCACTGGCATCAGGATTGTGATGTGCAGGATAGGTGGTAGGCTTTGAAGCGGAAACGCAAGTATCCGTGGAGCCTCCCTTGAGATACCACCCTTCGCACTCTTGATGTCTAACCGCGGTCCGTTATCCGGATCCGGGACCCTGCGTGGCGGGTAGTTTGACTGGGGCGGTCGCCTCCTAAAGCGTAACGGAGGCGCGCGAAGGTTGGCTCAGAGCGGTCGGAAATCGCTCGTTGAGTGCAATGGCAGAAGCCAGCCTGACTGCAAGACTGACAAGTCGAGCAGAGTCGAAAGACGGCCATAGTGATCCGGTGGTCCCGAGTGGAAGGGCCATCGCTCAACGGATAAAAGGTACGCCGGGGATAACAGGCTGATACTGCCCAAGAGTCCATATCGACGGCAGTGTTTGGCACCTCGATGTCGGCTCATCTCATCCTGGGGCTGGAGCAGGTCCCAAGGGTACGGCTGTTCGCCGTTTAAAGAGGTACGTGAGCTGGGTTTAGAACGTCGTGAGACAGTTCGGTCCCTATCTGCCGTGGGTGTAGGAGACTTGAGAGGAGTTGCCCCTAGTACGAGAGGACCGGGGTGAACGATCCACTGGTGGACCAGTTGTCGTGCCAACGGCAGTGCTGGGTAGCTATGATCGGACAGGATAACCGCTGAAGGCATCTAAGCGGGAAGCCCCCCTCAAAACAAGGTCTCCCTGAGGGCCGTGGAAGACCACCACGTCAATAGGCCGGAGATGTAAGCGCAGTAATGCGTTCAGTTGACCGGTACTAATCGCCCGATAGGCTTGATTTGATCCAGTAACAGAAAGACAAATCAAACCAAAAGCATACACCGACCTTGGTTTGGATAACCGTGTCGCACCAAGCGGCACTGTTGGTTGATAAACACAACCGAGTGGCACCGCGCATTCGCAAGCGAATACGCTGCCTGCCACCCGTCGCTTTCTTGCTCCGCAAGAAAGTCGACATGGGCTTTTCCTCGGTTTGGTGGTCATAGCGCAAGTGAAACACCCGGTCCCATACCGAACCCGGAAGTTAAGCACTGCCGCGCCAATGGTACTTGGGCTTAAGCCCCGGGAGAGTAGGTCACCGCCAAACCTAGAAAAAGCCCAACAATCTCTCTAATACGATGAAAAGAACACTACCCGGCCTCAAGCAGCGTAAGCGATAGGCCAACAAACGGTCTCAAGTAGCCGAATAGGCGGTAGACCAACGCAAAGTGTCGCGGGATGGAGCAGCCCGGTAGCTCGTCAGGCTCATAACCTGAAGGTCGCAGGTTCAAATCCTGCTCCCGCAACCAGCGTCAGAAAATCCCAGACCAGCCCGTTCGATCTACAAACAGTCCACTGGACTGTGGACTTGGATGTCGCTGCCAAAACTACCCATCGCCAAAATTAAACACACACATATTCATAATTTAATTTGGTTTTTGCAGACTCAACCCTAACGCCCGTGCTAGACCTAAATTTGAAGTAGGGGGACTTCAGAGGGGCGACATGTCTCAGGACCTGAGCAAGTGGCTAAGCGCAATTGGATTATCTGACTACGCACAAGCCTTTCTAGACAACAAGATCGATTTTTCCATTCTGCCAGACTTGACGGCAGAAGACTTAATTGAAATCGGGGTCACTGCGGTTGGTGATCGTCGAAGGTTGTTGCGTGCCATTGAAACTCTTGATGTGGCTGAAGCAGCAACAATGCAAGACACTGCGGCGTCTATAGAACCTGCGCGACGGCAGGTCACCGTGATGTTTGTTGACCTTACAGGGTTTACAAAAATGTCCAGTGACTTGGATGCCGAAGATTTGCACGCTTTGCTCAACCAGTTCTTTGGCAAAGTGGACAATGTTGTTGAGAAATATGGGGGGCGCATAGACAAGCATATTGGCGATGCGGTCATGGCTGTTTTTGGCGCGCCGATATCACATACAAATGACACAGAACGGGCAGCCAGAGCGGCGGCCGAGATACATGCAGTATTGCCAACACTGACACCACCACTGTCCTGTCATATCGGTATTGCTTCGGGGCAGGTCATTGCCAGCACAACCGGCAGCCAGGCGCACACAGAATACACTGTTACCGGCGATGGGGTCAATTTAGCCTCGCGTTTGACCGACATCTCAAAAGGTGAAGAAACGCTTGTTTCTCACGACATCCAACGCGCCTTGGGTCCGCTGTTTGTAGGCGAGTCTATCGGTGTGCAGGATATCAAAGGATTGAATGAACCCGTCGAAGTCTGGCGTCTGGACCGTTTGGCCCGGAACATTCGGACAAGACGGCATAAGTTCATCGGGCGCGATCGTGAGATGTCGTTATTTTCGGCAACGTTTGACCGCTGCAAACGGCACGGCGAAGGCGAAGTCCACGTGGTTCTGGGCGAACCGGGTATCGGCAAGACGCATTTGTCCGAGCAGGTGGCCGAGCTGGCCAAAAGCCTGTGCTATTCGATCCACAATGGCGTTGTTATGGACTTTGGTGCGCGTGAAGGGCACTCGGCCATTCAGTCCGTGGCCCGCAGTGTTCTGGGACTTGATCCGTCGGATGGGGCAAAAACTGGCGCCGCCGTGGCCAAGGAAGCGGTCGCCAAAGGCTGGGTCAGCCCATCTAATGCAGCGCATCTCAACGCTTTACTTGAGCTTGAGCAAGATCCGGGTTTGGCCGAGGTTTATGCCGTCATGGACAACAAGACACGGTTGCGTGGGCGCAGGCAGGTCATTGATGAGTTGTTGATGGCCCGCAGTCAAGACGCACCCTTGCTGATCCAGATCGAAGATATCCATTGGGCGTCACCCGACATTCTCGCAGCCTGCGCACATATCGCAGCAGTAACGCGGCAAATCCCTTGTGTCTTGATGATGACCAGTCGGGTTGAAGGGGACCCGATCGATCGAGACTGGCAAATGGCCACAGAGGGCGCGCTTGTCTCTAAACTAGAGTTAGCCCCAATGGGGGAGGACCAGGCGCGGCAGCTGGTCGAAGAATTTACTGCCATCGATCCCGAGCTTTTGGACACTTGCGTCAAACGCGCCGGTGGCAACCCTCTGTTCCTGGAACAGTTGCTGCGCAACATTGATGTGCTCAAGCAGGAAACGGTTCCCGGAAGCATCCAAGGCATCGTGCAGTCACGTTTGGATGCACTTGATCGCACAAGCCGCAGCGCCATTCAGGCGGCGTCAGTGCTGGGGCAGAGATTCTCACCCGAGGTTCTGAATTACATTCTCGGCGAAGGGCATCTGGATACCACAAATCTGATCCGCTCGGCCCTGATACGAGAGGCAGGTGCAGACCTTATGTTTGCGCACGCGCTGATCCGGGACGGATCTTATGCCACGTTGGTTAAATCCGAACGCGCGCGCTTGCATCGACAGGCGGCCAAATGGTTCGAAGATCGTGATGCGACCCTGCGCGCACAGCATCTGGACCGGGCGGGTGCCAACAACGCGGCGCAAGCCTATCTGGACGCAGCCGACAAGCTGATTCACGCGTTCCGGTTCGACGACGCCAGCCCGTTGATCGAACGCGCTTTGGAACTGCCGTCACCCGCAGGCGTCCGGTTTGACCTGCTGTGTGCACGGGGTGAGACGCACCGTCTGCAGGGCCTGTCTAACGAAGCTTTGCAGGAGTTCCGGGACGCGGCGGGTCTTGCGGAGACGGATGAGCAAATTAGCCGGGCGCATATTGGCCTTGCACAGGCAGCGCGACAGGCCAGCCTGTATCAGGACGCGCTTGAGGCGCTGGACACAGCTGAAGCTGCGGCTGAGCGTGCTGGCTCCGAACGGGACGTGGCCCAGATCAACTATGTGCGCGGCAATGTGTATTTCCCCTTGGGTCGCGACAAGGAAGCACTGAGTGCGAATGAGCGGGCTCTCACGCTGGCCCGCAAACTGGATTCCGTTCGCCTTGAAGTGGGGGCGCTCAGCGGATTTGGTGATGCCAACTTCATGAAAGCCACCATGAAAACGGCGACTGGCTTTTACACGCAAGCTGTTGACCGTGCGCGTGAAAAGGGGCTGGTTCGGGATTTGGCGGCCAATCTGCACAACCTGAGCGTCGCGCGCAGCTACACGGGGGATGTCGGGCAGGGGCGCGCAGACGCAAACGAAGCCATCGAAGTTTCGCAGAAGTATTTTGCTTTTGTGCCCGAATGTGTGGCTCAGACCTGCCTGGGTGTGGCCGAAACGTTTTTGGGCGATCTTGATCGAGCGCTAGAAGCATTCCGGGTTTCGGCCGAAATTGCTGAGCGTGTCGGGGCAAAACGGCTTGAGGCACAAGCGCTGGAGCATCTGGCCCGCACGCAGGTTTATGCTAGGCAAATGGATCAGGCTTTGGAAACAGGCCGACGGGCGGTTGAGATTGCACTGGAACATGGGCGGAATTTTGTAGGGCCCAAAGCACTTTCGGCGTTGGCGATGGCCGAAACCGACCCGGATGAACAAATGCGCCTGTTGAATTTGGGGGCTGAGATTATCGCAGAAGGGTGTGTCGGCCATAGTCATCTGCATTTTTACCCCGATGCCAGCGCAGTCATGCTGGCGCGAGGTGATTGGCAAGCGGCGAATGACTATGCGGATGGGCTGGCGGCCTTTACGGCAGGGGAACCTTTGCCAATGGTCGATTTGTCCATCCGCCAGACGCGTTTTTTGGCGGAATGCGGGCAAATTGGCATCCTGCCACGCGAACATCAGAGTTTTGCCAATCTGCAAGCCGAGTTTGCCGAGATGGGAATTACTCAATCCCTGCTGGGGCCCGCTGATTTTCTGACGGAACAGGCAGGAGGCTGAATGAGCGTCGAGAAGAAGGTTTGGCTTATCTCTGGCCTGCTGACCCTTGGGCTGGCGGGTCTTTTGTTGAAACTCTGGATCGAGTTGAACCATTTCGAAGGCGATCCGACGCAGTTGCCAGATCAGGCCGCAGTAGACTCATATCTGGGTAAGCTGGATGTAGAGCCTGACTACTATGTGCGGACAGGGATTTTCATAAAGTCATTCAGTTTTCTGGGGGCCAGCGATGTTCAGGTCACGGGTTATATCTGGCAGCACTATGAGACGGGCGTGCATGACCAGATCCTCCCGAATGAGGATGAGGTCGGGTTTCTTCTGCCCGAAGCAGTAGATAGTGCAAACGGTCTGATCGCCGAGGCGTACCGACTGCCGCAACCCGACGGCGTATTGGTGGGTTGGTATTTCGAACAAACCCTGCGCCAGAGCTTTGATTACACAAGTTACCCTTTTGATCACAAAACGGTCTGGGTGCGGTTCTGGCCGTCCTCGTTTGAGGATGCCGTCGCGTTGGTTCCCGATTTCGAGGCCTATCCGGCAACCGGGCCGGACGACATTTTTGGGATCGACAACCAAATCGTGATGGGTACGTGGGAGCGGGAAAACACCTATTTCGACTATAAACTGTCAAATCTGGATACAACGCTGGGCATCGGCCAGAACGCCTATCAAACCAACGCGCCCGAGTTGCACTATAATTTCGTCATCAAACGCAATTTTGGCAATGCGTTTATCGTTCATATGGTCCCCTTGATCGTTGTGATGATGTTGCTGTTCGGTGCGGTCATGACCGTCACCCGCCGCGAGGGTTTGGCCGAGAGGCATGATTTCAGCACGTCCAGCGTGATCGGCACCTGTTCGGTTTTGTTCTTCGTGATCCTGCTGGCGCATGTGCAGCTGCGCGAAGGCTTTGCCGGCTCGCCCGTGATCTACATGGAGTCGTTCTTTTTCCTGATGTATTTCATGTTGCTGGCGGTATCGGTCAACACGTACCTATTCGCCTCCGAGGCGGTGCCGTCGCTGCGGATCATCCACTATCGGGACAATCTTATTCCCAAGGCCAGTTTCTGGCCGTTTGTGCTGCTGTGCATGGTGGCGATCACGGCTTACAACCTCAGCCTGAAGGAAAGCCCTGAGCCGCCGCCAATCAGCACGCAAGACGGTTAAGCTACAGGTTCAAACCCCGGTTTTGGCTCGCCCTGCGCCATGTCCAGCGTGTAATCACTGACCATCTCTGACGTGCCGTCGCGCAAGTTCTTCAGGTATTTCTCTGGCTCCGCGATCACATAGGCGTATGCGGGCTTCATCACACCGTTCACGACCACATTGATCTTCTTGCGGACATACACGTTTTCGGTCGAATTTGGACCGTGATACCCTTCCAGCTTATCCAGCTCGTGCAAGCCGGATTCCGTCACGCGATAGACCTCACCACTGACCTGTTTGCCCATACCTTGTTGATCCACAAGCGTGGCCATACGGTGCAGGTATCCGCAGTTCGGATTGTCACAGAATGGCTCTTTCGGGACGATCAGCGGCATGGGTTGCCGAGTGCGGGCCGGACCCACGAAGTCGTTTAGAACTTTGCTGTGCGCTTCGTGGTTCGGGAATCCCTGTTTCAGCGAACCATATGTGAAATACAGATATGTCGGCTCTTGCACCGCCACAAAGCTTTCATCGCGGCCTTCTTCCGGGTCAGCAACCTTCACGTTGTGATCGCGCGCCCAGTTGTCCAGCATGGTTCGGATTTCGGGCTCGATCGTCATGCCCTGCACAAAATCGATGCACGAGGTCGCGTCCATGTTTTCAGCCCCCAGCAGGATTTCAACCATCCTGGGCGCTTTGTTCATTACCGCCACATGCAGTGCAGTGAACCCGTGATCGTTGACGATGTTGACGTCGATATCGCGTTTGATCAGGTCCTGGGCAGCTTCATAGTCCGGTTTGCCCAGATCATGGCCGCTTTCGTTCAGTTCACCTTCGCCACCGGCTGCGTAATGCAACAAGGAATCGCCATGCGCTTCGTCTACGATATTGACCCCGACGATGCCTTCGTCGATGGCGCGGAACACGCGTCTCCATTCGTTGATGTCATCCGCGGCGGCGGCCTCGCGCGCCCATTTGCAGACACGGTATTTCTGGTCGTCCAACTCCTCGAAGGCGTCTGCCAAAGCCTCCATGATCTGGTCAGGCGTGGCCATCATGCCGATACCCATCCGACCATTTGACAAGCGCCCTTCGCGCGGACCGATGAAGTCGACACCCAGCGTCTTCAGCTTGTCGACGTTGTTCTGCGTGGTGATGTTGTTCCACATATTCGTGTTGCAAGCCGGGCAAAGGATCACCGGTTTCTTCTGGTATTGCCATGCCACAAAGACCGAGGTCAGAAGATTGTCAGCAATACCGTTGGCCACCTTTCCCATCGTGTTGCAGGTGATAGGGGCCACAATGACGCAATCGGCCCAGTCGCACAGCGCCAGATGCGAGGCCCGCACTGGCATGTCAAACTTCATATAGCGGAAATTCCACTCATCATCGTCGCGGTAATAATCGTGATGGGTGATCTTGGCGTCGATCCTCTCGGCCCCGAAATCGCGAAAGAACTTTTCGGCCGAGACCGAGGGGATCAGTTTCACGTTGTGCCCGGCATCGACGATGCGTTCGACAAGTTCAGGGATTTTATCTGCCGCAGACGAGCCGCAGGCGCACAACAATACGTTGCGCTTGCCCACGTTGACCTGATTCATCACCCCTTTGGGATAGCCGAAAGGATTCTTCTCAAGGCTTGGTGTTTCATTCAGGTCGGAAACTGGCAGTCCTTCTTTGCGCATCCTGGCCTGCAATTCGCCGGCCCGGATCATGTCCACTATGTCTTCCAGCTCTTCGCTTTTGCTGATGCACTCTCCTTGGAAAAACAAATACGGCACGTCTGGTCGCTCACCAAGCGTTACCAGTTGTCGCCGCATCCGGATCATATTGGGATCGCGTCCGCCTACGTCGATTTGCTTGACAGTAGTCGCGCCGATATTCGACAGAATGCTGCGCAGCATATAGGACCAGGGGTCTTCATCTTCATAAAACAGAACCATCGTGTTGTGCTTGAGGATACTGACAACATCGCTTGGGTCCTCGGGCGGGTCGATTTCTTCGATCATCACCAATGCGGGGTCTTCCAGATCGCGTAGGCCACGAAAAATATTGCCGCGTGGAGCTTGCCAGACCTGAGAGGTCGCGGGGCTCATGTCTACAATGGTGACAACATCGGTGTTTTCGTCATAGGCAATGCAAAGACACCAGAACTCTTCCAGCAGGGCAGTTTCCCGATAGACGTTTTCCGGCGAACGGATCGCTTCGATACCGGTGACGCGATTGAAATCGATGTTGATCATCAGGTGACGATCTTTGTTGGTATTCAGGCTTTTCAACTGTTCCTTGAACCAATCCTGCGGGGTTTGGATCGATGTGTCCTTGCGGGTAGCAAAGCTTTGGAACGTACTGCCAAGATGCACGTTTTCAGACTGGCTGAGGTATTTTTCCGCCATTTCGTGCATGTCTTTTGCAGTGGCGACCCGGCTGACGGCCTCGGTGAACGAGGCCTCGGTCGCCCGCAGCAACTCATCCTCGTCCACGCGGTTGTCGCCGTGAATGGCCAGGCTTTCCGCCAGCACACCCAGCGAGTTCATGTTGGGCGTCGCCCGGCGGAACAGGTTGCGGCGCTTTTTGGGATCTTTCGCCAGATAGCGCGTGCTGTCGACGTAGTTGCATCGTTGTTTGAACGTTTTCAGGTGGGTTTTGACCGCAGCGCGTGCCGAGAAGCGCAGAATGCCCCGAGACCGCATCGAGGTTCCATCGCGGTCCGACATGGCCTTCCACAGCCGTTCGATCGTTGTGACCCAAAGCTTGCCGTATTTTTCAGGATGCACGTCCATCATATGCACCAGACCGGTGCTTGGGTTGCATTTGGCGATGACGGCGAAATGGCCACCTGGCATATTTTCTTTGCCATGGGCGACACCGACCTGAAAATTCGCCACTAGAATATCGTTTTCTCCGCCCAGCCGATTGGATTCGTCGATTGCCTCAAGCAGCAGGGGAACGTTGGTTGTGTCTTCATCCATGAAATAGGCCTGAACCTGAACCCGGTCCCGAAGCCCTTGCGAGTGGATGTAGGTGCAGGCGACGTCAAACAGTTCCCCCAGCGAGATACCGTCATTCACCACAAAGGATGACGGCAGTGCGCATTCGCGGAAAATGTCATTCACCTCGCAACTGAACCCAAGCGCAGACATGCTGAGCGCTGCGGCTGTCACGCTGCAACAGTTGATTGGTTGCTGAAAATTCTGCAACTGGACGCTCACCAAATCCCCGAACATGGTGGCAAAACAGGGTTTGCGTACCTCTTCCGGTATCTTCCGCCAGTTATCGCTCGACAAATAGGCCAAACATGTGCCGTCCAATGCAAGTGCTTCAAGGCTGACAGGTATGTCCGAGATCTGAAGGTGTTCTTCGTAGAAATAATCGCCCACATCTGCGCTGGCCAGCGGTTGCCCATTTTGACGCAACTGAACGACACCGCGCAGCACAACATACATGCCCTTAGCGGGCAGGACCGTGTTTCCGGTCACTTCGATACACTCAAAATGTGGATTGATGACAGCAGGGTTCGCGACTTCGGCCTCACCCGGCAGGACTTTGTAAATCAGGGTCCAGTCTGCGTCGCTTGGAATATATGATCTGGCATTGGCAATTTGATCTGTGGTCACAACTATGTCCCCCCCGGAGTTGCGTTTCAAATTTCAATTTTGGACCAGCAGAATGTCTGTGTGTTTCCCGGACAGGCATTGGTCTTTATGCACCAAAGATCGTCCTGTTCTGCGTCTTTTCACTGGTCGAGACTGATCTGTTGATGAAAAAAGTATAAACAAATCGGCCTAATTGGCCGCACAGTATCCGATTTTTAGACAAAAATCACGAATACAGTGAACTTGACGGATGGGTTGCGGGTCCATGGGGCGAAAGCAGGTTGAAGCGGCGCTTGCCGCGCGCCATCCTGAGGGCCAGTTGTCATTCGGATTCCAGGCCGGAGTTTCGCTTAATCGAGGAACAGATAGTCTAGTCGCATTACGGCGCTGGCCTTTTCCTGACTCACACCAAGAAACCCGGCGATGACAGCCTCGTTTTCGCTGCGCGAGGCCGTTTCACGCAGGCGCAGATAATTCTCAAGCCCGGCCGCCCGGATTTGTTGTGATTCATAGTTCAGATCATTGCGCAGCGTTGGCACCAGTTGTGCCACGTTTTCTGCAGGGCTGTTTTCTCCGGCCAGCCCGACCCGGCGCGCATGGCCGATCAGATAGTCGTCCGAATACTCGCATTCGATCTCGAGCACATGGGTTTTGGCCTGATCGCCGCAGAAATCCTCAAGCACGTCAAGATTGGCGGGGTCGAGGCACAGAACAAGTTGATCCGACCCGAAACTGTCAAACAACATTCTCACCACGGCCCGTCTGTGGCGCGAGCGTTTTGCAAGGCTCGTTTCTATCCCGCCCAGATCGGGCATCTGTGTCTCTTCTTCGTTGAACAGGTACTCGACACAGGGGATATCGGTTTCGGATGCGATCTGATCAACCAGTCGCTTGGCGACGTGCCATTTCTTGCAGACGATGACGAAAAGCTCGCGCTCGGGGCCCAACGCGCGACCGGCTTCCCAGAAACGTTGTCCAAATCGGCGGCCAATGCGCCCGCGTCCGGTCAGAAACGCAAACAGGTTGCGCCCTTCGTTCGAGACCGGAAACTCAATCCCTTCACTAGCATAAAGCGACCCCAGGCGATCTTTTAGCTCGTGTGCTTCGGGGCTGATCTTTCGGGCAAACAGATAGTCCTGACCCAAAAGCATGTCATAGTGATCGTTGTAGAAAGTGACCGGCATTCCGTAGTCTGAAAACATCAGGAAGGTTGGTGTGCGGTTTTCGATCTCACCCTTCGGTATCAGATGGCGGACCAATGTCTGAAAGAAGGTCTCGTCCGGGATCCAGGTGGTTGAGAAAAACCGGATCACGTCTCGTCGCTGGCGCAAAAAGTCCAGGATCTTCTCAACGGTGCGGCGGCGCAGGCACCACCATTGGCTGCCGATCATAATCTGCAGGTCTTCGGGAATACCCCGGGTCAGACCAAAACGTTTCTGCATCTCGTAGGCGGAGTAAAACAGTTTGGGCTGCGTGCGTTCATTGAAATGATGGCGATAGATCAGACGGTCTTCTTTCATGCCGGTCTTGATCCAGTTGCTTTCAAAGAAATCGTGGCTTTCGATGAAATCCTTGTCGCGATCATCCAGAAAACGGTGGGTATATTCGGCAGTTTTGATGGCCATGCAATCGCCAGACAGCATGTAGAAATGCGTGGCGCGGGGGAACGCCTCGACCGCGGCCTTCAAGGCGTTCAGTGTGGCGTGCACCAGTGACCACTCTCCCCACCCGCATTTGATGCGCTTTGCAGCGAAAGTCACATTGGGGTTTTCGCGCAGCGCGCTACGGATCTGGTCATACGCAGCAGCACTTGCACGTGCATCAAAGTGGATCGCCATGCAATCGCCCGCAGCGGTCAGCTGTTCGGCCTGCGCGATGATGGCCTCGGGGTCCTTGTGGCACAGCAATATGTAGGCAATCTTTGCCATTGAGATCAGGTAATTTCCGTTTCTGCCCGGTTTCAACCGTGATACTGAGGATGCGCGATTGAATAAACAGAATAATTTTGGTTCTTTATTACCAAACGCTGGCGTATCGGATCGAGACCTGACCAGCGAAGGAGGCACAGCAGATGGGGTTTCCCGGTACCTGGATGACCGAGAGTGAAAGCATGGTGTACCGTGTGGTGCCCAAATGTGCGTGCTCGACCATTGGCCAGATCATGTATTATTCGGATCACGGTCAGTTTTTTGATGGCGACATCCATGATGCCAAGGACGGTATGCACAAATGGGCTTTTGACCAGAGTCAGGGCCTGATCACCAATAACGTGCGCAGCCACGCCTCATATTCATTTACCTGCGTGCGCAACCCCTATACCCGCATCCTAAGTTCGTTCTTTGACAAGATCTGCGGCATCCAGCGCAACGGCAAGCGATACCGGGGCAATCTGGTGCCGACGCTGATCTACAACTACGGGATCGAAGTTGGCGGAGATGACGGCAAGGGCGAATTCGATCAAATCGCCAGCTTCCGCCGGTTCCTGCTGTTTGCGCGCGACACGATCCGCTGGCGGCGTCCGATGGACCCGGACATTCACTGGTCAGCCATGTCGGGTCATGTGTCGACCTTCATCGTGAATGGCGGGCGTTACGATCGGATTTTCTGGACCGAAGCGTTCAACGACGGGATGCAGGGTGTTCTGGATCATGTCGAATTGAAGCACCCCGTTGCATTGGCCGAGATTCCGCGATTCAACGAATCCGAAGGCCACGGCCCCAAACGTGCCCATCCGGTCGAGGATTACTTTGACGATCTGTCGATGCATCTGGTCTACGAAATCTACAAACAGGATTTTGAGCTGTTCAAATACGATTTCGAAAACCCGGCCAACAAGATGCCGATCGGCGAAATCGATCTGGATGAAATTCACGCCAAACTGGGTGATTGAGGGCGGGGCGCTCCCTCTTACAGTTTCTGGCGAAATTTTTCCAAAGGATAGACTTGGAAGGGTCGGTTAACGGCCAGCCGAAAAGACTGGCCGTTACAAGATCAAAGCTGGCGCACGGCCCCTTTTGCCGCGCTGGTGGTCAGCTTGGCATAGGCTTTCAGTGCGGTAGAGACCTTGCGTTTGCGCGGCGCGGCAGGTTCCCAGCCTTTGGCGTCTTGCTCCTGGCGGCGCTCAGCCAGTTCTTCATCAGACACGGCCAGATGGATCGAGCGGTTGGGGATGTCGATCTCAATTGTATCGCCGTTCTTGACCAGTCCGATTTCACCACCTTCGGCCGCCTCGGGTGAGACGTGGCCAATTGAAAGGCCCGAAGTACCGCCCGAGAAACGTCCATCAGTGAGAAGGGCGCAGGCTTTGCCCAGACCTTTGGATTTCAGATACGAGGTTGGGTAGAGCATTTCTTGCATCCCCGGACCGCCACGCGGTCCTTCGTAACGGATGACAACCACGTCGCCCTCTTTCACCTTGCCGGTCAGGATATCACTGACGGCCTGATCTTGGCTTTCGCAGACATAGGCAGAGCCGGTGAACTTCAGGATGTTTTCATCAACGCCAGCCGTTTTCACGATACAGCCGTCGCGGGCGATGTTTCCGAACAGAACCGCAAGGCCACCATCCTGGCTGAAAGCGTGTTCCTTCGACCGGATCACGCCGCCTTCGCGGTCAGTATCCAGTTCTTTGTACCGGTTCGACTGGCTGAATGCCTGCGTTGTGCGCACACCGCCGGGGGCAGCTTTGAACAGCTCTTGCGCCTTGGGGTTGTTGGCGATCTTGATGTCCCAGTTGGCAATCGCCTCGCCCATCGTGGCGGAGTGCACGGTGCTGCAGTCTTCGTGCAGCAGACCCGCGCGGCTGAGTTCGCCAAGGATCGAGAAGATGCCGCCTGCGCGGTGGACGTCTTCCATATGAACGTTCTCGGTATTCGGCGCGACCTTGCACAGGCACGGTACGCGACGGCTAAGGCGGTCCATGTGGGTCATGGTGAAATCCACCTCGCCCTCATGTGCGATGGCCAGAAGGTGCAGCACCGTGTTGGTCGACCCACCCATGGCAATGTCGAGGCTCATGGCGTTCTCAAACGCGTCAAAGGTTGCGATTTCACGCGGCAAGAAGCCTTTTTCGTCCAGATCATAGTGCCGTTTGGTTATCTCAACGATACGGCGACCCGCTTCCAGGAACAGCTCTTTGCGGTCGGCATGTGTTGCCAGTGTCGAACCGTTGCCCGGTAAGGCCAGGCCCAGCGCTTCGGCCAGACAGTTCATCGAGTTGGCAGTGAACATCCCCGAGCACGACCCACAGGTCGGGCAGGCGTTTTCTTCGATGTGCTGAACCTGCTCGTCGGTGAATTTGTCATCCGCGGCGGCGACCATTGCGTCCACAAGATCGATTTTCTTGGCATCCAGATCGGCGATGTCGATCTTGCCCGCCTCCATTGGACCGCCAGACACAAAGATCGCCGGAATGTTCAGTCGCATGGCGGCCATCAACATCCCCGGAGTGATCTTGTCACAGTTCGAAATGCAGACCATCGCGTCAGCACAATGCGCGTTGACCATGTATTCCACTGAATCCGCGATCACCTCACGCGAGGGCAGCGAGTACAGCATTCCATCGTGGCCCATGGCGATGCCGTCATCCACCGCGATGGTGTTGAATTCTTTTGCAACACCACCTGCGGCTTCGACCTCGCGCGCCACCATCTGTCCCAGATCTTTCAGGTGCACGTGGCCGGGCACAAACTGTGTGAACGAGTTGACGATTGCGATGATCGGCTTGCCGAAGTCATCATCGCCCATGCCTGTGGCACGCCACAATCCGCGGGCACCGGCCATGTTGCGGCCATGGGTAGAGGTTCTGGATCGGTACAATGGCATGATGCTGTTTTCCCTATTTCCTCGGGTTGCATGTCTTTGGGTTCGTACGTTATAGCGCACGTAGCACATGTGCGTTATAACGTACAAGAGGATTCGCGGGGCGCAGAAATGGATGCTGATGACATTACCCTAAGGCTGCGAGATGTGCGGTCGGCATCAGGTCTGAGCCTGTCAAAAGCGGCTGAGCTGACCGGCGTCAGCAAAGCCATGCTGGGTCAGATCGAGCGTGGCGAATCCAGCCCGACAATCGCCACGCTGTGGAAGATCGCCAAAGGCTTTCAGGTGCCGCTGAGTGCGTTGATCGATACGGCCAAGGGCGATCCGTCGGTTTTTCAGACCGTCACCTTTCCCGGCAGTATCGAAGTCAAGATCGTCTTCCCTTTCGATCCTGCGCTGAGGGCCGAGACGTTTCACGTCAGTCTGACCCCGAACCAAAGTCACGAGTCACCGGCGCACGCAACGGGCGTGACGGAAGAAGTTTTTGTTCTTGATGGGTCCCTCGACATATTGCGCGACGGAAATTGGGTACCCTTGCAAGCAGGGCAGGGCTTGCGATTTGCCGCTGATCTGCCGCATGGCTATCGCGCGGGTCCGCAGGGGGCAATTTTTCTAAACATGCACCATTACGCCCAACACACCGAGTATTCACAGACGACCAAGACAGAGTCATGACCGCATTTTTCGACAGCCTCACCATCGTTGACGCCATCGGCTCGTTCGGAGCCCTTATTGTGGTTGCAGCCTATTTCGCGACGCAAATGCGGATGATGAACTCTGACGATCTGGCCTTTCCGGTCGTCAACCTGCTGGGGTCGGTGCTGATCGTCTATTCCCTGCTTGAGAATTTCAATCTGGCCTCGATGCTGATCGAAGGGTTTTGGATATTGATCAGTATCATCGGCATCATTCAGCACTTCCGTTTGCGCCGGGCGCGATAAATCAAGCGGGTATCAGGCGCTAGCGCTATCCAGACTTGAACCTAAAAGACGCGGGGTATAGGGAAAATCCAAGCTCGCTTAGGGGAGGCTTTGATGCAGGACGATCCAAAAACCCTCGTTTCGACCGAATGGTTGGCCGCGCATATGAAAGACCCGGATCTGCGGATTCTGGATGGGTCTTGGTATCTGCCTGCGCAGAACCGCGATGCCAAAGCCGAATACGATGCCGGCCACATCCCCGGAGCGCGGTTCTTCGATATTGACGAAATCTCGGATCACCGATCAGAGCTGCCGCATATGGCTCCTCCGGTCGAGAAATTCATGTCGCGCCTGCGGGCGATGGGCGTGGGCGATGGTCATCAGGTTGTCGTCTATGACGGCGCTGGGCTGATGTCAGCAGCACGTGTCTGGTGGTTGTTCCGTCTGATGGGTCAGGACAACATCGCGGTTCTGGATGGTGGATTGCCCAAGTGGCAAGCCGAAGGTCGCGAGATCGAGGATCTGCCGCCGGTCATCCGTGATCGTCACATGACGGTGCGCGTTCAAAACCAGCTTGTCCGGGACGTCACGCAGGTTTCCGCTGCAGCCAAGCTGGCCGATCATGAGATCATCGATGCCCGCTCTGCCGGTCGGTTTACAGGCGCGGAAGCCGAGCCGCGCGAAGGATTGCGTTCGGGCCATATCCCCGGGTCCCGCAATGTCCCGTTCGGCCAGTTGCTCAATACAGATGGCACAATGAAATCGCCCGAAGACTGCCGTGCCATTTTCGAGGCCGCGGGCGTCGACCTGTCCAAACCTGCGATTACCTCGTGCGGATCGGGCGTCACGGCTGCGATTCTGAGCCTTGCGCTTGAACGTATGGGCAAGAAAGACCACTCGCTTTATGACGGCTCCTGGGCTGAATGGGGTGCCTTCCCAACCCTGCCCGTCGCAACCGGAGAGAACTGATGTTCGAGAACCTCAAGCCGCAGCCTGCCGACAAGATTCTGGCCTTGATGCAGATGTACCGCGAAGACCCGCGCGATCAGAAGATTGATCTGGGTGTTGGCGTCTACAAGAATGCCGAGGGCGTGACCCCGGTGATGCGCGCGGTGAAAGCTGCTGAGCAGCGCATTTTGGAAGAACAGGAAACCAAAGCCTATACCGGCCTTGCAGGGGATCCGGCCTATGCCGATGTGATGATCGGGCTGATTCTGGGCACCTCGGTTCCGCGTGCCAACATTGCCGCTGTGGCGACACCCGGCGGCACGGGTGCCTGCCGTCAGGCGTTCGAGATGATCCGTATGGCGAACCCTTCGGCGCGTGTGTTTGTGTCGAACCCGACCTGGCCGAACCACCTGTCGATCCTGAACTATCTGGGGATGGAGACTGTTCAATACCGGTATTTCGATGGCGAAACCCGTGGCGTTGATTTCGACGGGATGATGGCCGACCTGAAAACCGCCAAAGCGGGTGACGTGGTTCTGTTGCATGGCTGCTGTCACAACCCGACCGGTGCCAACCTGAACATGGTGCAATGGCAAGATGTTGTGAACCTGATCAACGAGCTTGGCCTCGTTGCGATGATCGACATTGCTTACCAAGGCTTTGGTGACGGGCTGGAAGGAGACGCACAAGCGGCGCGTCTGGTTGCGTCTTCGATCAAACAATGCCTGATTGCTGCGTCTTGCTCGAAGAACTTCGGTGTCTACCGTGAACGCACTGGTTTGCTGATGGCCATCAGTGCCGATGCAGGTCAAACCGCCCTGAATCAGGGGACGCTGGCGTTTCTGAACCGTCAGAACTATTCCTTCCCGCCGGATCATGGCGCACGGGTGGTGACGACGATCCTGATGGATGACGCGTTGCGGGCTGACTGGGCCACCGAGCTGGAAGAGATCCGTTTGTCCATGCTGGGTCTGCGCCAGCAATTGGCAGACGAGCTGCAACGCCTGAGCGGATCCGACCGTTTCGGTTTCATCGCCCAGCACCGGGGCATGTTCTCACGCTTGGGAGCTGCACCGGAATTGGTCGAAAAACTGCGCGCTGATCACGGTATCTACATGGTAGGCGACAGCCGCCTGAACATCGCTGGCCTAAACGCGACTACGGTGCCGATTCTGGCGAAGGCGATTATCGACGTCGGCGTTTGATCTCAATAACATTCTAAAAAAAGAAAACCCGGGCGCGAACGCCCGGGTTTTTTGTTGATTTAATAAGATCTTAGCCCTTCGAGAACTCAGGATAGGCTTCCATACCCAGTTCCGCCATGTCCAGACCATTGATCTCGTCTTCTTCGCTGACGCGAATGCCAACGGTGGCTTTCAGGATCGACCACAGGATCAGAGCGGCGACGAAGGTGAAGACACCGTAAGCCACGATACCGGTCAGCTGTGTGATCAGGCTGGCTTCTCCGTAGAAGATGACGGCGATGGTACCCCAGATGCCTGCGAACAGGTGAACCGGGATCGCGCCGACAACGTCGTCGATCTTGAACTTGTCCAGCATCGGAACCGCGAAGACCACGATGATACCGCCCACAGCACCGATCCAAAGCGCGCCGAACAGGGTCGGGGCCAGAGGTTCAGCGGTGATCGACACCAGACCGGCCAGCGCGCCGTTCAGCACCATGGTCAGGTCAGGTTTCTTGTACAGGACCTGTGTCATGATCAGGGCTGCGACAGCACCGGATGCGGCGGCCATGTTGGTGTTGGCGAAGATGCGCGATACGTCGGTTACGTCACCCACGGTGCCCATCGCCAGCTGCGAGCCGCCGTTGAAACCGAACCAACCCAGCCACAGGATGAAGGTACCCAAGGTCGCCAGCGCCAGATTTGAACCGGGCATCGGGTGAACTTTGCCGTCCTTGTACTTGCCGATACGTGGCCCAAGGATCAGACAGCCAGCCAGAGCGGCCCAGCCACCGACCGAGTGTACAACGGTCGAACCGGCGAAGTCGGAAAAGCCCATGGCGTCCAGCCAGCCGCCGCCCCATTTCCACGACCCCGAGATCGGGTACAGGATACCGGTCAGCACGACGACGAAGATCAGGAAGGGCCACAGCTTGATACGTTCAGCCACGGCACCCGACACGATCGACGCGGTTGCCGCCACAAAGACCAACTGGAAGAAGAAGTCCGAGCCGATCGAGGCGTAGTCCAGAGCTGCCTGAGCAGGGTCAACGCCAACCGGATCAAGCACGGTTGGGCCGCCAATGGCAAAGAAACCATTGAAGTCGCCCGGATACATCGTGTTGAAGCCAACCAGCCAGTACATGATCGCGGCAATGGAAAACAGCGCGATGTTCTTGATCATCTGCATGGCGACGTTCTTGGACCGCACAAGGCCGCCTTCCAGCATGGCAAAGCCTGCAGCCATGAAGAAAACCAGAAAGCCCGCCATCAGGAACAGCAGAGTGGTAAAGATATACTGGGTGTGCAGCGCAGCCTCGCCTTCAGCGGCTTCTTGCGCCAGACCCATCTGCGGCAGCACGACAAGCGCAGCGGCAGGGATGAGAGATTTCATCAGGTTCATTTTACTTCCTCGAATGAGTGTGGAGTGGCCGCGCTTACAGCGCTTCCTCGTTGGTTTCCCCGGTTCGTACGCGCAGGGCCTGCTCGACATCGAGGACGAAAATCTTGCCGTCACCGATTTTCCCGGTTTTGGCGGTGTTGGTGATGGTCTCGACGATCTGGTCGGCCATTGTTGCCGGCACCACGATCTCGAGCTTGATCTTGGGCACAAAGTTCACGGCGTATTCGGCCCCACGGTAGATTTCGGTGTGACCGGACTGTGAGCCGAAGCCCTTGATTTCGGTCACCATCATGCCGCGCACGCCAGCTTGGGTCAGTGCCTCGCGCACCTCCTCCAGCTTGAACGGCTTGATTGTCGCAATGATCAGTTTCACGTCTTTCCCCTCTGATTGTCCGGCGGGACCGGTTTGTTTGCACCTGCAGAAAAAAAGCGTGAGAGAGTGGTGTAAGAAACGGTGACGGGTCGTAATTGCGCAGCAAAATGGCGCGATGTTGCACAATTTTTGCACAAAACATGCAAGATGACCAAAAAACAGGCAAATTAATGAGGGGAAATTCCGGAAATTCGGACCTCTACATAGACGGGTCGCCGGGGTATGGTGGCGCAAAAGAACAACGGGCAGAGTTTGAGCATGACTGAGTCCAAGCGCCAGAAGCCGCGATTGGTTGCGGACAAAAGATACCCGTCCAAAGGGCGTAAACCGTCGGCGCCCAAGCGCCCGTCGGGTAAGAAATCGACTGCGCGCAAGACCACCACCCGCAAAACAACGCGAAAGACCAAACGCAAAAGATCGGGTGGAAACGGAGGTGGGTTCTTCCGTCGTCTCTTCCGCTGGATCTGGAGGCTAATCTGGGGTTTGACTTGGCGTGTGGGGGCAATAGTAGTCGCGCTGATCGCCTTGGCGGTCGGCATCGTCTATACAACTCTGCCCGACGTGGATGCCTTGTTGGACGGGCGCGCGCGCGGGTCAGTGACCTTGCTGGATCGCGATGGCAAGGTTTTTGCCTGGCGCGGGGATCAGTTTGGCGGGGTGATAACAGCGGATACAGTCTCGCCCCATCTGAAGAACGCGGTGATCGCGACCGAGGACAAGCGATTCTATCGCCATTTCGGTGTCAGCCCGCGCGGTGTGGCCAGTGCCGTACGCATCAACCTAAGCGAAGGGCGCGGGCCGTTGTCAGGCCATGGCGGGTCAACCATCACCCAACAGACAGCCAAGTTGCTGTGTCTTGGAGAGCCTTATGATCCGTCTGAATGGGAATCTGAAGCTGCTTACGAGGCCGATTGCCGCCAGGGCTCGCTTTGGCGCAAAGCCAAGGAAGCCGTTTACGCCATGGCGATGGAGGTCAAATACTCCAAGGACGAGGTTCTGACGATCTACCTGAACCGGGCCTTCTTGGGTGCAGGCGCGCGCGGGTTCGAAGCGGCCAGCCAGCGGTACTTTGGCAAATCCGCAGCCGAAGTTTCCCCTGCTGAGGCCGCGATGCTGGCCGGTTTGCTGGTTGCTCCCACGCGTTATGCACCGACGAATAACCTGCAACGATCTCAGGACCGGGCACGGCTTGTGATCGGTCTAATGGAGGACCAGGGCTATTTGACCGCAGCACAAGCCAGCGAAGCACGCACCAGACCGGCCGAGCTTTCAG
Source organism: Ruegeria sp. HKCCD4315 (assembly GCF_013112245.1). Classification (NCBI taxonomy): domain Bacteria; kingdom Pseudomonadati; phylum Pseudomonadota; class Alphaproteobacteria; order Rhodobacterales; family Roseobacteraceae; genus Ruegeria; species Ruegeria sp. HKCCD4315. The sequence continues at coordinate 3,560,155 of NZ_WVRN01000001.1, forward strand.
AAGCTGCCGCTGCGCGCGCGGGCGGCTATTTCGCGGACTGGGTCATGGCAAGCGGGCCCGAGTTCTTTACGCGCAACACCACCGAGGATGTAGTGATCCGAACCACTCTGGATCAGCGTATCCAAACCTCCGCTGAAGAAGCGCTGAAGTTCATCTTTCAGGAAAAGGTGCGCGAAGGGTCCGAGGCGCAGGCCGCGATTGTCGTGATGTCTGCGGACGGTGCAGTGCGCGGCATGGTTGGTGGACGCAAGACGCGGGTTTCAGGTGCGTTTAACCGGGCGACACAGGCGTTGCGTCAGACAGGATCGTCTTTCAAACCGTTCGTCTATGCCACCGCGCTGGAGCTTGGGTATTCACCTTTGGATACCGTGATTGATGAACCTTATTGCGTGAACATTCCCGGTTCAGGTCAATGGTGCCCCAAGAACTACACCAACAAGTTTTATGGGCAGGTGACGTTGGCAGATGCGCTGATGAACTCTTTAAACATTCCGGCAGTGAAAGTAGCCGAGATTTCGGGTTTGGATAACGTCCGCACCGTCGCAAGCGGCTTTGGTATTGCCAGCGATCTGGCGCAGGGTCCGGCCTTGGCGCTGGGCGCGTCGGAAAGCACGTTGATCGAGATGACCGGAGCGTATGCCGGTATTCTGAACGGTGGGTCGGCAGTAGAGCCTTATGGCCTGACCGAACTGAAGCTCTTGGGTGATGACACGCCTGTCATGGTCACAACGACCGGTATTGGTGAGCGGGTCATCAACGACGCTGCCGCCAAACAGCTGACCTGGATGATGGAGCGTGTGGTGTCCGAAGGCACCGGCGGGCGTGCCAAGCTTCCGGGTTGGCAGGTGGCAGGCAAGACCGGAACAACACAGGCCGCGCGGGATGCGTGGTTCATCGGCTTTACGGCTGATTATGTAACCGGCGTTTGGATGGGGTATGACGACAACACACCATTGTCTGGCGTAACCGGGGGCGGGCTGCCTGCTGAAATCTGGAAAGAGACCATGCTGCGTGTCACCGAAGGGATGACGCCCACACCTTTGCCGATGATGGCACCGGAACCACCAGTTCAGGTTGCGCAACCACAGCCCCGGCGCAGGGGAGGCGGCTTTGCCGAGGATATCAATAACCTGCTGAGAAACATATTCGGCGGCAACTAACAAAAAAGGCGGTGCACCGGGCACCGCCTTTTGTCGTTCGTTTCTTGCGTGGTTTAGACGCTGGCATCCAAAGCTGCCAGGATCGCGTCACCCATTTCGGTGGTAGACACCGGTGTGACGCCTTCATCCGCCAGCAGGTCGCCGGTGCGGACACCATCAGCCAGAACTTTCTCGATTGCGGCTTCAAGGCGGTCTGCTTCTTCACCCTGATCAAAGCTGTACCGCAGCGCCATGGCAAAGCTGAGGATACAGGCGATCGGGTTGGCTTTGCCTTCACCCGCAATATCCGGGGCCGAGCCGTGCACCGGTTCGTACATTGCCTTCGGGCGGCCATTGGCCATCGGAGCGCCCAGCGAGGCTGAAGGCAACATGCCCAGAGAGCCCGTTAGCATCGCGGCGCAGTCGGACAGGATGTCACCAAACAGGTTGTCGGTCAGGATAACGTCGAACTGCTTGGGTGCGCGTACCAGCTGCATGGCGCCGTTGTCGGCGTACATATGGCTCAGCTCAACCTCGGGGTAGTCGGCGGCGACACGATTTACGACTTCACGCCACAGGATCCCGGATTCCATGACGTTGGCTTTTTCCATTGAGCACAGCTTTTTGTTCCGGCGCATGGCCAGTTCAAAGGCCGAGCGTGCGGCGCGTTCAATCTCGGATTCGGTGTAACGCTGAGTGTTGATGCCGACGCGTTCATTGCCTTCCTCAAAGATGCCGCGCGGCTCGCCGAAATAGACGCCCGAGGTCAGCTCGCGCACGATCATGATATCCAGACCGGCAACGATATCCTTCTTCAGCGACGAGAAATCGGCCAGCGCGTCAAAGCACTGGGCCGGGCGCAGGTTCGAATACAGGTCCATCTCCTTGCGCAAGCGCAGCAACCCGCGCTCGGGCTTGAGGCTGAAATCCAGATCGTCGTATTTCGGGCCGCCAACAGCGCCCAGCAGAACCGCGTCCACCTCTTGCGCTTTGGCCATCGTCTCATCAGACAGCGGCTTGCCGTGGGCGTCATAGGCGGCACCGCCGACCAGATCCTCGCTCACTTCAAATTGAAGACCGCGATTGGTGCTGAACCAATCGATGATTCTGCGCACTTCGGCCATAACTTCCGGGCCAATTCCGTCTCCGGGCAGGATGAGGAGCGAGGGGTTGGACATGAAGGGTCTCCTTGCGTTTTGTTGCACAGGCCCTAGCGTCTGCGGTGCATCGGGTCAATGAGACGAACCCGTCAAAACACGAGGAAAACACATGCTGACACCTGGAAACCCGGTTCCTGCGCTGAAAATCGAAACCGTGGCGCATGGCCGCTTCGATCTTGAGGCGGACAAGGGCGAAAACGGGACTCTGGTGATTCAATATCGCGGGCTTCATTGCCCGATCTGCATCAAGCAGATGACCGAGGTCGAGGCGGCGCTGGACGATTTTGCGGCGCTGGGCGTCGAGGTCATCATGATCACAACCGATACCGCCGAACGTGCCGCCGAAACAGCCGAGAAAGCCGGGGCAAAACGACTGCGCGTGGGTCACAGCCTGCCATTGGCCGCCGCGCGCGAGGATTGGGGTCTGAACATCTCGACCAAGCGCGAGGGCAGCGCCGAGCCGGACCTTTTCGCAGAGCCCGGTCATTTCTATATCGCACCCGATCAGACGCTCTATTACGCGTGGCAGCAAACCACACCGTTTGGGCGCCCTTCCATGGCGGATATTGCGGGTGGTCTGAAGTTCACACTGGGCAACAACTACCCTGCGCGCGGGACTTATACAGGGCCGCTTTGACCTTCAAAGACTGGCTTTGAGTCCTTCGGCCAAAAGATCCCAGACCCTGCGAATACGCGGGGTCTGGCGCATGGCTTGCGGCGCGGCCAGCCACACCGGCATTTTCTTGATCTCGACCCCAATATCCAGAATTTCGACCAGAGGATCGGCCTCGGCCACCTGAATCTGACTGAATCCCAGTCCGCAGCCTGCCCGGATCAATTCCCAATACACGGTCTGGTGGTCGCATCGGGTGGCAAAGGCATCGCGCCCAACGTTCCAACCCCTTTCCTGCATCGAAGCAATGATGCGGTCATCCGCATCAAACCCCACCAGATCATGCTGGAACACTTCTTCAGGCGAGGTCGGGCGACCTGCGCGATCCAAATAGCTTTTGGCGGCGCAAAAACATAACGAGATCTCACCCAGATGTCGGGTCAGAATGTCCATCTGCTCGGGGCGGTACATGCGCACGGCAATATCGGCTTCTCGGAACAGCAGGTTTTCGGTGGCGTCCGTGGCAACCAGTTCCAGCTGAATCGCAGGTTCCTGTTGCCGGATATGGGCCAGTATCGGCGGTAGGATGTGGTTCGATGCAAAGACCGACGCGGTAATGCGCACCGTTCCGTCCAACTGCTGCGACTGACCAGCTGCCGTCATGCTGAAGGCGTTCATTGCCGTGTGCATCTGTTGCGCCATTGGCAGCAATTGATGACCCACATCGCTTAGCTTTAGCCCTCTTGCGTGTCGTTCGAAAAGAGAAACCTCCAGCTCGGCTTCCAGGGTTTGAATCTGTCGTCCCAATGTGGGCTGGCTGCGCTCCAGCTGTCGGGCTGCGGCAGAAAGGGATCCGGTTTCGGCCACCGCCAGAAAGCTTTGAATCAGGGACCAGTCGGCATGTGTAAGGGCTTTGTCCATTCAAAAATGAATACATGATCTGCAATTTGGGGCAATTCCCTATTGCTTTCCTTAAGGTAATCTCTGCCCCAACAGGAGGGAGCCATGCCACAATCTGTACTTATTCTGGGGGCCACAGGCCGATTTGGTCGCAACGCCGCGTTGGCGTTTCGCAATGTGGGGTGGACCGTGCACAGCTTTGACCGAACGCGCGATACGTTGGAACAGGCTGCGCGCGGAGTGGACGTTATCGTCAATGGCTGGAATCCATCCTACCCCGATTGGGCGCGTCTCGTGCCGGGGCTGCACCAACAGGTGATTAAGGTGGCAGAGGAGACCGGGGCAACCGTTTTGGTGCCGGGAAACGTCTATGTCTTTGGACCTGAAGCACCGGGTCCTTGGTATGGTGGAACACCGCACAAGGCGCGCAACCCTTTGGGTCGTGTCAGAATAGAGATGGAGGAAGCCTATCGCCGCTCGACCGCGCGTACCATCATTCTGCGTGCCGGGGATTTCATTGACACATGTGCCTCGGGCAACTGGTTTGATCAGGTCATGATAAAACATCTTGCCAAAGGACGGCTAGTCTACCCCGGCAACCCTGACATCCCGCATGCATGGGCCTATCTGCCCGATCTTGCCCATGCCGCCGTGCTGTTGGCCGAAAAGCGTCATGAGTTGCCCCGGTTTTGCGATGTCCCATTCGAAGGTTACACCTTGACCGGATCACAGATTGCACGCGCGCTGTCGCGGGTCACAGGACGGTCAATAGCTGTGAAGCCAATGCAGTGGTGGCCCTTGCATTTGGCTCGACCATTTTGGCGTATGGCCCCGCACCTGGTTGAGATGCGGTATCTTTGGCAGGTGCCTCATCAGTTGGACGGCACGCACCTTACCGAGTTGCTGGGCGCGGTGCCGCAGACTGATTTGGATGTTGCCCTGTGTTCTGCGATTCCAACGCAGCTTGTAGCCCCACCGCCCGCGACCCGGTCCGTCGGCGGCGGTCTGTTGAAAGCTGCCAACAACTGACCTTCGTCGCGTTTACTTTGGACGGTGAGAGGTACGCGGCTCAAGAGCGCGCCAGACCTCGCGCTGCCAGTCCAATTGGCTGTGGCGGAGCGGCGGATGCCGCTACGAACAGTTTCCATGATTATTGGATCCGATCCTTCAACGGGTGAGCCAACACCCCAGAAGGATCAACCATCGCGTCGCCCGAGGTTTTATGACCTCGACCTGTTTGTCGGCAAAAACCCTGAGAGCTGTGGCTCACGAGGCGTGTTGACCCACAGCTCACGGTCCGGGTGCATACCGCCACCGCGCACAGCGGGCACGGCAGATGACCGCATCCGGTGCAAAAGGCGGGTATCCGCTGTACCGCAATTTGGATGGACGCCGCCGTTTCCAGCCACCTCGGCTTCCCAGCGCGCCTTGCGTTCAGCAACTACATTCGGGTCGTCCAAAACCGGCGCGTTCAGCTCGTTCAAATTCAGATCGGCAATGATCTCGTCGCCGCCTTCGACCAGAGCAATAGGTCCGCCCAGTGCCGCTTCTGGCCCGACATGCCCAATGACCAGCCCGACCGATCCGCCCGAAAAACGCGCGTCGGTCATCAGAGCCACCGTGATCCCCCGTTCGCGGCACAGGGTCGTGATCCGTGCTGTAGCGTCCAGCATCTCGGGCATGCCCGGCGCGCCTGACGGCCCTTCGTATCGCACAATGATCATATCATTGTCTTCAAATCCCATTGGGTTGGTGTCGAGCATCTCAAGCAGGCGGGCTTCGCCCTCGAACACCCTCGCTTTACCTCGGAACACGTTGTCCTCAAGTCCGCGCTCGACACCTGCAAGCTTCAAAATGGCGCTGAATTCCGGTGACAGATTACCGCCCAGAAGGCGCAGGCCACCCGTTTCTTTAAAGGGTGCTGACACAGGATAGATCACCGTGCCGTCCGGTGCGGCAGCGCCCAGACGTTCGACCTGTTCCGCCAGAGTTTCGCCAGTGCACGTCGGCGCGTCGCCATTGACCATGCCAGCGTCGATCAGTTCCTTGACGATCACCTGCACACCGCCGACCCTGTCGATGTCCACCATCGAATAGCGGCCGTAGGGTCGTGCGTCTGTCAGGACCGGAACAATTTTTTGAGACCATTCATTGAACTCTTCTGGCGTGACAATGTCTTTCCAGAAATTCGCGTAACCTGCTGCACGTGCGATCTCGGGCGCGTGCAGAACCACGTTGGTCGAGCCGCCGATTGCCATCGCAACAGTCAACGCGTTGCGCAGTGAGTCGCGCCCGACGATGTCGCGGGGTCGCGTGCCGTTTTCAATCAACTTGGCAAGGTAGCCTACCAACTGCGACGGAAACTCTGCCATGCGGCGCGGGTCGTCCGAAGGCGGTGCCACCATATGCAATGGCTGCATGCCCACAACGCCGATAAAGGTCTGCATCGTATTGTAGGTGAAAATCCCGCCGCACGATCCGATGCCGGGGCAGGCAAGGCAGGCGATGCGTTTGCGGTATGCTGCGTCCTCGCTCCCGGCGACTTGATAGGCGGCGATGATGTCCAGCATTTCGCCGGTTTCCGGGTCTTTCGAAGGATGAATGGACCCATCGGACATCATGATCGCAGGCTGGTTGTGTTCAAGCAAAGCAGCCAGCGTACCAACCGGTGGCTTGTCACATGCCACCACGGCAATTGTGCCCCCCAAGCCGGAGGCTGAGAGATGTTCGGAAAACACGTCGTTGGTCACTTCGCGCCCGATGAGTGAATAGCGCATTTCGCGCGTTCCATTACGGATGCCATCAGATGTCGCGATAGAGTATTCGGGCTGAACAAGACGCATGGCGATCTTGCCTGCGTCTTTGCCAATCTGGTCTCGCAGTGCTGCATGTATTGCTTCGACTTTGGGCTGCACGCCAAGATAGCACTGGCTGTCGCCTTTTGTGCCCACAACCCCAACAGAGGGCGCATGGATCAAATCCTCGTCCGTGCCAAGCTCGCGCGCAATGCCATAAGCCTGAGAGTTGCGTCCAGGATGGTCGTCGATCAGTACAGGATTCTTAGCCACGAGGTTCCTCCAATATCTACTTCTGAGCGGAACCTGTTTTTATCGGCTCCGCCAGTCAGTGTGCGCAGGCAGGTATGAAAGTTCTTAAGCAGTGAAACGCATACGAGTGGTTCCGTCAATGAAACTCAAATTGGCGTCGTTTGCTTAAAATATCTCGGGCCGTGTCTTACGGCAGTGTGACGTCGACCCAGACCAACCGGTGCCTGCTTGCTTGATCCGCGTACTCCCGCAGCGGTGCATCTTCCTTGGGCCATAGAACGCCTGAATCCAAGACACGCAGGTCGCGGGACGGCAAAACAAAATCAACGCGCATTTCACCCGTGGCTTTCCAGTCGACCGTTGCGGTTGACCCTGTTGGATCTGTTGGCAATGGGTCCTGTACAACGGGATTTTCCAAAAGGGTGTGAATGGCCTGTTTGTGGCCCTCGCCGCGCGACGGGTCCAGATTGGCATCCCCGGCGATGACGAAGGGATCTTTGGGAACCGGTCCCAAATCGCCGTTCAGCAGGACGGACCAGAACCGAATCTCATCCCTATTGCGCAGACCGTTGCGATCTTCTGGCCCATCGAAAACCGGGGGCGCCGCGTGAAAGGTCATCAGGTCGAGCCGCCCAAACGGGGTATCAATGGGCACCACCCAATGCGCGGTTGAAGACAGGCGTTGCGTTTTGTGCGCTGTTTCAGACGGGAAGGGGTGGTCATCCACAAAGGGTAAAACCGCGCCCGGAAGATCTTGCCAAAGCAGTTCAGAGAAATCCAAAACCTCGTCGGTTACGATTTCATAACGGGATAGAATCGCCAGCCCGCCCTGTCCGGTGAATTGGCCCCAACCCTGCGCGTCACCGGGGCCTTGTGTGCGACCGTCGCCGTCCAGATCCAGCGGTGTTTCCAAGCCAGCGTTGGGCCGCGCAGCATAGAAGTAGCCATAATCTACACCAGCATTGCGCAGTTTCTGGGACAAGGCTTGGATCGCGGCCCCTTCCAGATCCCAGTCGATACCTTGTAGGGCGATAATGTCAGGTCGTGCAGCTGAAATTACACTGACAACCGCAAGAACCTGCGGGTCATCCCTGCCAATGTCCCGCAGCAAAAGCGCGGGGCCTTTTCGGCTAAGTTCGGTATTGTAGGTGGCGATGCGCACGACTTCTGCCTGCGCCGCGAACGGCAACAGAAACAGGACAAGTGCGCGGATCATGCGGCCTGTGTTGTCTCGCTTGTTGAATAAGCACGGCGCTTTTCAACGATCAGACCCGCGATACGCAGGGTTGCGACACCGCGCATGATCATGCTGGCGGGCAGGAAAGCCCAAGCGCTCATCGTCCAGATCAGTGTCTGGGGATTGTTCAGAGATATAGGGGCGATCACGCTGCTCATCAGTTTGATGACGGCCGGAATGAGGAAGGGCAGCAGAATGCCGATACAGATGTTCAGGCGGCCATCTCGTTGCAGTCGGGTAACGACATCTCCGCCTATGGTGGGGTCAAACAGTGGAAGGTTCGTCCACACGTTGAAGGCCCCATTACCGGTTGGCCATCCACGAACTTTGACCGCATATGCAAAGCTGGCGATGGTCACCAGAGCCGCGACATAAGCTACGCCGGCTGTAACCCGGACCAGTTCGATCAGCGACTGGCTGGCATCCGCTGGCAGCATTAGCACGATCAAGCGCACCGGTGAATAAGGGAAGTCCACCACATTGGCGACCGCAACACCGACGCCATAAGCGAATGCTGTCAGTTCGGTTGGATCAAAAATGTTTTTGCAGATCAGTGTAAGGAACGTGACCATCGACATCAGGCCAACAAACCGGAGTCGGTTTACCGGCGGCGCATCGCGGAATTCGATAAAGCTGGGAAAGGCCGAGTTATACTCGGCGAACGTCAGTATGAACGCGAGGATCGCGAGGAAGACCAGAATCTCGGTCCCATTCGTCGATGATACAGGCAGGTACAACGCGGGAGTCAGCACCATCAGTGCCACAAGTACTCCGCGTATCGCCGCCCCTGTTGTGCGTGCAATCACATTCCGAACCCTTTTTCAAACCAGACCAGCCGATCTTTGCCGACTTGAATCCAACTTGTGCCCGTCTCCTCTCGTCTTTGCGACGGATGCCTCGTTAGCGCCAAGATGGACGATAAGCGGCATTTCGCTCAAGACAGGGTGCAGAAAACACGTGATTTCGGGCAAAAAGATGGCGCAACTGGTGCGGGATTGCATCAATTTGGACGCAAATCCGACGTGTATCTCAAAATGAGACCAAGATGTTGTGGTTGTTCAAAAATCAACCCCAAGAATGAGAAAGGGGCCGCCTAGGCGACCCCGTTAGGTTGAGTATCCACAGATTCGCCCCCAGAATCAGACCCAGGGACGGGCTTGACTGGCGTGATCTTCGAATTTGTCGATGTGGTGGTCTTTTTCCATTGTCAGGCCAATATCGTCCAGACCGTTCAGCAAGCAGTGCTTGCGGTGCGGGTCGATGTCGAATTCGATCACCACTCCGTCCGAAGTGGTGATCTGCTGATCTTCCAGATGAACGGTCATGCGGGCGTTTTCACCCTTGTGCGCGTCTTCCATCAGAATCGCGTGATGCTCTTCCTCGACCACGATGGGCAGGATGCCGTTCTTGAAGCAGTTGTTAAAGAAGATGTCGGCAAAGCTGGTCGAGATCACAACCTTGATGCCGAAATCCTTGATCGCCCAGGGCGCGTGTTCGCGGGAAGAGCCGCAGCCGAAATTATCGCCAGCGACCAGAATCTCGGTCTGGCGATAGGCGGGTTTGTTCAGAACGAAATCTTCGTTTTCGCCGCCATGATCATGGTAGCGCATTTCGTCAAACAGAACGACGCCCAGGCCGGACCGTTTGATGGTTTTCAGGTGCACTTTGGGAATGATCATATCCGTGTCGATATTGATCAATGGCATTGGGGCGGCCACCCCGTGGACTTTTTCAAACTTTTCCATGTTCACACTCCTGCGAGAGAGGGCCGCGCCCGTGTCCCGCGTTTAAGCTTCTTTTGTTTCGTCTTTGGGTGCGTTCTTGACGAAGAACGCCATGAAGACCAATCCGAACCCGTTGAACAGCATCTCGATGCCCAGGAAGATCCCCAGTATACTCAGCAATGCCTGTGGCTCCTGCCCGACATAGCTCCAGATGATACCGGCAAGGATGATCGACAAGATGCCCGAGATCATCGTGGGCCAGAAAAACTGTGTTCCTTTCATCTGGAACGACAGAATGACCCGCGCGATGCCGCCTGCCATGAACAGGATCAGCATCACGGTCGCCAGCGTCAGCGTGCCTTGCAGCGGGTGATCCAGAAAGGACCAGCCCAGAAACAGCATGACTGCACCCATGATGAGCGACAGGATCTTGTTGCCGGTGCCTTCAACGGTGAAACCGCCGACAACCTGCAAGGCGCCCGAGATCAGAAGCAACGCTCCTGTCACGACCGTAACGGCCACAGACGCCACAATTGGCGCGCCCAGCACAAAGATGCCGAACGCTATGGACAGAAGCCCCAGCAGGAGCCATTTGATCCAGTCACTCATGTTTTCAATCCCTCAAATATCTAGATATGAGGGCAGCTTACATCAATTCACGGACGTCTGTCAGCCGTCCTGTGATTGCCGCTGCGGCAGCCATCGCAGGGCTCAGCAGGTGGGTCCTACCACCACGGCCCTGGCGGCCTTCGAAGTTGCGGTTCGATGTCGCGGCACAGCGCTCGCCGGGTTGCAACTGGTCGGGGTTCATCGCCAGACACATCGAGCATCCGGCCAGACGCCATTCGAACCCGGCCTCTTTGAAGATTTCGGCCAGACCTTCTTCTTCGGCCTGCGCACGAACCAGACCCGAACCGGGCACGACCATGGCGCGCATCCCGTCCTTGATCTTTTTACCTTTCAGAATCTCGGCCGCGGCGCGCAGGTCTTCGATGCGGCCATTGGTGCAGGACCCGATAAAGACGGTGTCGATTTCCACATCGCTCAGCTTTTGACCGGCTTCGAGACCCATGTATTCGATAGAACGGCGGGCCGCATCCACCTTGCCGCCTTCGAAGTCTTCGGGGTGAGGCACAGAGGCGGTAATCGGCAGCACATCCTCAGGGCTGGTGCCCCAAGTCACAACCGGAGCGATATCCTCGCCGCGCAGGGTGATGACCTTGTCGAAATGCGCGCCTTCATCGGTATAGAGCGTTTTCCACCAGTCCATCGCAGCTTCCCATTGTGCGCCTTTGGGGGCGTGCGGACGGCCTTTGACGTATTCGAACGTGGTCTCATCCGGTGCGATCAGGCCAGCGCGGGCGCCGCCTTCGATGGCCATGTTGCAGACCGTCATACGGCCTTCCATCGACAGATCACGGATCGCTTCACCGCAATATTCGATGACATAGCCAGTACCACCTGCGGTTCCGGTCTCACCGATCACAGCCAGAGTGATGTCTTTGGCAGTCACGCCCGGCTGCAGTTTGCCGGTGATTTCCACCTTCATGTTCTTGGATTTTTTCTGGATCAGAGTCTGTGTGGCCAGAACATGTTCGACCTCGGACGTGCCGATACCGTGGGCCAGTGCGCCAAACGCACCGTGGGTCGCGGTGTGGCTGTCGCCGCACACAACGGTCATGCCGGGCAGGGTCCAGCCTTGCTCGGGGCCGACGATATGCACGATGCCCTGACGGACGTCATTCACCGGGTAATAGTGAATGCCGAAATCCTTGGCGTTCTTGTCCAGTGCTTCGACCTGGATGCGCGATTCCGGGTTTTCGATCCCGTTCACGCGGTCCGGTGTGGTCGGAACGTTGTGATCCGGCACGGCAATGGTCTTTTCCGGTGCGCGTACCTTGCGGCCTGCCATGCGCAGCCCTTCAAAGGCTTGCGGGCTGGTTACTTCGTGCACCAGATGGCGGTCGATATAAAGCAGGCAGGTGCCATCATCGGCTTCGTGCGCGACATGGGCATCCCAGATCTTGTCATAGAGTGTTTTGGGGGACATGTGTCCTCTCCCGTATGTAATGAGAAATAGCTGGCGAGTTGGCTCAGGCGACAGATAGGCGGGCTAGAACCGTGCGGGCGGCCCCAAAGAACCGTTCACGCAGGCGCGTGCGGTCTTGCAGTTTCGGAGCTGGGGCCAAAGTGACTCTCATGCGCACCAGATATATCGGGCTTTGCCGTCAATCAAGGTTCAATCCGGTACCCGGCTGGCACTGGGCTTGCATCACCGGGCAACGCTGTTCAAGCTGGGTTTATGAATCAAGACCTGTTCCCCAGCTCGCTGTCGGACCTCTATGACAACATGGTCGCGGGCTTTTTCGTGCAATTCGAAAATCTTGTCGAACTGATTGTGACGCCGGGCTGGCGGCAGCATCAGCTGGTCATCATCCTGGCGCTTTGGGCGTTGGCTTATGTCTTGAAGCTGGTGACCCAAACCCGGTGGGAGGCGTGGGCCCGCGCCCGCGAAGGATGGCCGAAGTGGCGGTTGCGGATGTTGGTGCAACTGATGCAGCGCCTGACGCTGGTCTATTTCGTCATTATGTCCTGGGCGCTGTATTTGCTGATGCAGCAGATCACGTGGCCATCGCGCAGTTATATCATCGGGGTTGTGGCGACTTTGGCGCTTGCGTGGCTGGCGATTGCGCTGGTGGCCCGTCTGGTGCGCAATCGGACCCTGCGGCGCATGTTCAAATGGGCGATGTGGGTCTATGCAACGCTTATTGCGCTGAATCTGACCGATGACGTGGCCGAGTTTCTGGACGGGGTGGCGATTTCCATTGGCGATCTGCACATCTCGGCACTGGGGATACTCAAGGCAGTTCTGCTGATCGGCATCTTGCTGACACTGGCCCGTATCGGCACCCGTGCCGCCGAGCGCGGGTTGATGAGCAATGACGACATCACGCCATCGATGCAGGTGCTGCTGGCAAAGGGCATTCAGGTGCTGCTGTATGGGGCGGTCTTTATGGTCGCCATTCGCACGCTGGGATTTGACCTTACCGGTATCGCCCTGCTGTCCGGTGCAATCGGCGTGGGGATCGGGTTTGGTCTGCAAAAGGTGGTATCGAACCTGATTTCGGGGATCATCATCCTGATGGACCGGTCGATCAAACCCGGTGACGTGATCTCTCTGGGCGATACCTTCGGTTGGATCAATGCGCTGGGCGCGCGCTATGTCTCGGTCGTCACGCGGGACGGGCGCGAATACCTGATCCCGAACGAGGACCTGATTACCAATCAAGTGGTGAACTGGTCTCATTCCGACAAATTCGTGCGGCTGGATCTGGATTTTGGCACCAGCTATGACGACGACCCCCATCATGTGCGTGCGACAGCGATCAAAGCGGTCAAAGCGGTGACCCGGGTCCTCAGCGGAGGCTCGCACGAGCCGGTCTGTCACATCACCGGGTTCGGCGATAGCAGCGTGGACTACGTTCTAAGGTTCTGGATCAGCGACCCGACCAAGGGCCTGACCAATATCCGCGGCAATGTCTATCTTGCGCTATGGGACGCATTTAAGGATGAAGGCATCTCGATCCCCTTCCCGCAGCGCGAAGTTCGGTTGCTGCCGAACGGCGCAGAGCAGCAACAGATCGCCAAAGAGTGAGCGAACGTGCGGGCACCTGTCTGGCCTTTCATTGAAATGTTGCAATCCCCTTGTTACCTTATTAGTACCCCGGCGCCGGGGTTTCATGGCGCGCAGCAAAGGAGGACTATGTCCTGTCTCTACATACACAGGCGGGTTTGCCCGCCGATGAAGGGGTCAGTGTAATGGCCCACTCTCAGTCAATCAGCGACAAGCTGCTTGAGCGTATCCTTTCCTCACTATCCGACGACAAGGCCGAAGACGTCGTGCAGATCAACCTGCAGGGAAAGTCTTCTGTCGCAGATCACATGGTGATCGCATCGGGCCGGTCGACCCGGCAGGTCTCGGCCATGGCGGAAAAACTGACGGATCGCATCAAGCAGGAATTCGGTTTCACCTCGAAGGTTGAAGGCAAGGATGCCGGCGACTGGGTGTTGATCGATACGGGCGACGTGATCGTCCATATCTTCCGCCCCGAAGTGCGTGAATTCTATCAGCTGGAAAAGATGTGGCTGCCTCAGGGCGGCAGCGCCTCGGCGAACTGAGGCGCCATCCCGGCCCGTATTGAGGGGCCGGAGGCGAGAGAGATATGCGTATCAGCATAGTTGCGGTCGGGCGAATGCGCGCCGGGCCCGAGAAGTCCCTGCTTGACGATTACCTGACCCGATTTGACCGGACCGGCCGCTCGCTGGGCCTTGGCCCCGCTCGTGTGATTGAGGTCGAAGACAAGAAAAATGCAGGCATGGGGGCCGAGGCAGCGCTGCTGCGCAAAGCGCTGCCCAAAGGCGCAGTGAACTGTACCTTGGACGAACGCGGACGGGTTATGTCCTCACCCGAATTTGCCAAGAAACTGGGCGGTTGGCGTGATGCCGGACGGCAGGATCTGGCATTGATCATTGGCGGAGCGGACGGAATAGACCCTAATCTGCGGGCCGAGGCCGATTTTTCCATCTCATTTGGGTCAATGGTCTGGCCCCATATGCTGGTCCGTGTGATGCTGGCCGAGCAACTTTATCGGGCCGCAACCATTCTGTCGGGCGGCCCTTATCACCGGGTCTGACATGGAGCAGCTTCTGATCGTTTACCATTCGCGCACTGGTGGCGCCCGGCAAATGGCCGAAGCGGCAGCAGAGGCCGGGCGAGACGAAGCAGATGTTGTTCTGAAATTCGCGGATCAGGCGGGACCTGAGGATTTGCTTGCCGCTGATGGCTATATCTTCTGCGCGCCTGAGAATTTGGCGGCGATTTCGGGTCTGATGAAAGAATTTTTCGACCGTAGTTACTATCCTGTCTTGGGTAAGCTCGAAGGTCGACCTTATGCGCAAATGGTCTGTGCAGGGTCCGGCGGTGAAAACGCCGCGCGCCAGACTGCGCGTATCGCGACCGGCTGGCGGTTGAAAGAGGTTCAGCCACCTTTGATCCTTTGCACATATGCACAAACGCCCGAAGCTATTTTGGCCGAAAAGACCATCCCTGAAGAACAGCTTGAGAAATGCCGCGAGATCGGGGCCGCGATGGCTGCAGGCTTGGCCCTTGGTGTGTTCTGAACTTCAGTTCAGGTCAATCACCGTTGTGTCTTCGGCCCAGCCGCCAACACTGTCACGGGCCTGAATCTGGACCTGTGCGATGCCTTCGGGTATTGCCACGCCGCTCAGCGAGCGGGTGAAGGGCTGCTCATCCACATGCGGATGATGCAGGACACGCATCCCAAGTTCGTTCCCGTCCATGTCCAGCACACGCCAGCCATCGGCGTAGTCATCCCATCCGGTATCGGGATGACGGATCGTAACGTCGAAGCGCCATGTGTCGCCGCTGCGGGTGGCCGCGACTTTTTCGATCGTTGGGGGGTCGGCAAAAGCAGGGCTGGCCAGGAAGGCGCTGAGAATCACATATCGCATGGCGCGAATGTACGGGTTATCGCGGCGCATCGGGATCACGTCTCTGTGTAAGGGGATTGGGATATCAGTATTGTTCGGGACTGCGAAGCAAACTCGCGTCGATACAAAACACCGAACGTGATTATGGTGCTCAGCATCAAAGCGATTGGCCCGAGGAACCATGCTAATG
This sequence comes from Ruegeria sp. HKCCD4315, assembly GCF_013112245.1. NCBI lineage: Bacteria > Pseudomonadati > Pseudomonadota > Alphaproteobacteria > Rhodobacterales > Roseobacteraceae > Ruegeria > Ruegeria sp. HKCCD4315. The sequence goes on from NZ_WVRN01000001.1 coordinate 3,575,676, forward strand.
AGGCCAGCGCAAAATAGGTGGCGCGCAGGCCACGGTTAAAGCTGCGGGCGGCTGTGACGCAAATTTCGGCCGATTGGGCGGCGCGTGGGTACGCCTGCGGGTCTTCGGGATCGTTCGGGACCGAGGCCATCAACACAGCACAATAGCCAAACAAGCGATGCGCCCAGACATATTTCAGGAATGCGTTGGCCAGCAGAAGTACGACAACAAGTATCTTGATTTCCCACACCAAAGCGGGCGCGCTGCCTATCGCGAGGTCACTGGCCACCCCGGCAAGTCGCTCGGTATTACCCAGCAGGGCCAGCCCGCCGCCGATGGCAATCATAGTAGTGGATGCAAAAAACGTGCTGCCTTGACGCATGGCGGCTACAACCTGTGCATCAAACATGCGCGGCTGACGCGTCACCATCTCGCGCATCCAGTCGCGGCGGTAATTGTCCATCATTTGCGAGACAGATCGCCTCTGTGGCGACGGATGTTCGATCTTCCACCCTATCCACAGCCATGCGCCCAGCAGCAAGCCGAGGGCGGCGTAATCCAGAGGGGCAAACAAAGCGGCACGTTCGATCCAGGTCATGGGCGTGACACTAAAACTGAACGGAAGAACTTGCCAGATCATGAAATTGGTAATATTATTTTACCAAATTGGAGGACCAGCGATGGAAATGCCCCAACCAAATCCCGATGTTCTTGCCCGCAAGCAAGCCGTTCTGGCGCGCTTGCAGCAGGTTTTGCCCGAAGATGCTGTGATTCACGATCCGGCTGAGACGAGGGCTTATGAATGTGACGCGCTGACCGCCTATCGCTGTCCACCGATGCTGGCTGTTCTTCCGTCATCGACGCAGGAAGTGTCCGAAGTCCTGCGAATCTGCCATGAGGAAGGGGTTCCTGTGGTGCCACGTGGTTCCGGCACGTCGCTGGCGGGTGGGGCCTTGCCTACGGCTGATTGTGTCATTCTGGGTGTCGCGCGAATGAATGACGTTCTGGAAACCGACTATGACAACCGGTTCATCCGCGTCCAGACCGGTCGTACCAATCTGAGCGTGACCGGTGCGGTCGAGGAAGAGGATTTCTTTTATGCGCCCGATCCGTCATCGCAATTGGCCTGTGCCATTGCGGGCAATATCGCGATGAATTCGGGTGGCGCGCATTGCCTTAAATATGGTGTGACCACGAATAACCTGCTGGGCGTGACCATGGTGATGATGGACGGCAGTGTCGTGGAAATCGGCGGCGCGCATCTGGATGCCTCTGGCCTGGACCTGCTGGGTGTTATTTGTGGCTCAGAGGGGCAGCTGGGCGTGGTGACCGAGGCCACGCTGCGCATTCTGCGTAAACCCGAAGGGGCGCGGCCGGCTCTGATGGGGTTCGACGACAATGAGGTCGCGGGCCAATGTGTCTCTGACATTATCAAATCGGGCATTTTGCCAGTAGCGATTGAATTCATGGACACGCTTTGTATCAGAGCCTGTGAAAATTTTGCTCATGCAGGGTATCCCGATTGTACCGCCTTGCTGATTGTCGAGGTCGAGGGCTCGGAGGCCGAGATCGACTATCAGTTGGCGAAGATCATAGAGATCGCCAAGCGCCACAATCCCGTTGAACTGCGTGAAAGCCAGTCGGCAGAGGAAAGCGCGAAGATTTGGCTGGGTCGCAAATCGGCTTTTGGCGCGATGGGGCAAATGAACGATTACATGTGTCTGGACGGCACCATCCCGGTATCCTCCTTGCCCGAGGTTTTGCGCCGGATCGGAGAGTTGAGCGAGGAATACGGCCTGCCCGTGGGCAATGTCTTCCACGCGGGTGACGGTAATATGCACCCCTTGATCCTGTTTGACGCCAACAAACCGGGCGATCTGGAGAAATGCGAAGCGTTTGGGGCAGATATCCTGAAGCTGTGTGTCGATGTAGGCGGATGCCTGACCGGAGAACATGGTGTCGGCATCGAAAAGCGGGATTTGATGGCGCATCAGTATGCGCCAGCTGATCTTGAGGCGCAGATGGCGATTAAAGATGTGTTCGATCCGCAGTGGTTGTTGAATCCCGCGAAGGTGTTCCCCTTGGACGCATCCGAGGCGCGACGCCTTGCGGCGGAATAGGGGCTCTGCCCCAATCGCGCAGGCGCGATTTCCCCGGAGTATTTATGAAAAGATGAAGCACATGAGACCTGAGACGGAAGACGAATTGGCGGACCTGGTGGCCGGGTTGAACGGGCCGGTTCGGATAGCTGGGGGCGGTACACGCGGTGTGACCGGGCCGGGCCTTGAATTGAACGTTTCCGGGCTGAGCGGTATCACCCTTTATGAACCCGGTGCCCTTACACTTGTGGCCAAGGCAGGTACGCCGTTGGCCGAGATTGAGACCGCGCTGGACGCAGAAGGGCAACAACTGGCGTTTGAGCCGATGGACCATCGGGGATTGCTTGCAACTTCGGGTGAACCGACCATCGGTGGTGTTGTAGCGGCAAACGTATCTGGGCCGAGGCGGATACAGGCCGGGGCGTGTCGGGATTTTCTGTTGGGCGTTCGCTTTGTCGACGGGCGCGGTCATGTGGTCAAGAATGGCGGACGGGTGATGAAGAACGTTACCGGTTATGATCTGGTCAAGTTGATGGCCGGGTCATGGGGCACCTTGGGTGTGTTGACCGAGGTTTCGCTGAAAGTGCTGCCCAAGCCAGAGGCCGTTGCGACGCTTGTTTGGGAGGACCGCGGATGGGTCGAGACGTCCAAACTGTTTTGTGACGCGTTGGGATCACCATACGAAGTCAACGGTGCGGCTCGGTTGCCCGAGGGCGGCGGCAAGCCGTCCCGGACGGTGCTGCGGATTGAGGGCTTTGACCAATCGGTCGAGTATCGCATTGCCAAGTTGCAGGAGTTTTTTGCGGAAATGAAGCCGGATCAGGTTGTCACTGATGCGGCCGAAAACACCGCTATTTGGCGCGAAGTGCGTGATATTGAGCCTTTTGCCGACAAACCGGGCAATGTCTGGAAAACTTCGGTCAAACCGACTGACATGAGACGTGTGGTCGGTGACGCTAACCCGAATAGGGTCGTGGATTGGGGTGGGGGTCTGATCTGGACTTTGGCCCCGGAAGGCACTGATCTGCGATCTGAACTGAGTGATGTTGAGGGATATTCGACCCTAGTGCGCGCAGACCCGGACCAGATGCAAATGCTGGGGCGGTTTCAGCCGGAAAAAGCTGCTGTTTCTGCTCTAACACAAGGGATACGGGCAAGATTTGACCCGCGATCTGTGTTCAATCCGGGGCTCATGGGGTAGGGCGATGCAGACAACGTTTACGGAAAAACAGCTGGAAGATCCGGCGATCCAGCGCTCGAATGAGATTCTGCGCAGCTGTGTGCATTGTGGGTTTTGCACTGCGACCTGTCCCACCTATCAGGTGTTGGGGGATGAATTGGACAGCCCGCGCGGCCGTATTTACCTGATCAAGGACATGCTGGAAAACGAACGTGTCCCGGATGAAAAGACGGTCAAGCATATTGATCGCTGCCTGTCCTGTCTGGCCTGCATGACAACCTGTCCATCAGGTGTGCACTACATGCACCTGGTCGATCACGCGCGCGAATACATCGAGGCGAATTACAAACGTCCTTTAACGGATCGTATCCTGCGTTCGGTTCTGGCCCAAATCCTACCTTATCCGATGCGATTTCGCTGGGCCTTGATCGGAGCAAAGTTGGGCCGCCCGTTTCGGTTTCTGATGCCCGATGCCCGGTTGCGGGCCATGCTGGATATGGCCCCAAAGCACATCCCGCCGGTCAGTCGCAACGACGACCCACAAAGTTTTGCGCCCAAAGGAGACCGGAGAAAGCGCGTCGCGCTGATGACCGGCTGCGCGCAAAAGGCTCTAAATACCGACATTAACGATGCTACGATCCGGTTGCTGACGCGTTTGGGGTGCGAGGTTGTGGTGGCCGAAGGGGCCGGATGTTGCGGAGCCCTGACACACCATATGGGTAAAAGTCGTGAAAGCCACGCGGCTGCCGCAGCCAATATCATGGCCTGGACGCGCGAAATGGACGGTGACGGCCTAGACGCCATCGTTATCAACACGTCTGGCTGTGGAACGACCGTTAAAGACTATGGGCACATGTTCCGCAATGACCCTTTGGCTAAGGATGCGGCGCGTGTCTCGGGTATTGCCATGGATATCAGTGAGTTGGTCATGCAGTTGGACGTGCCGGAAGGACGTGACCAAGACCTTACGGTTGCTTATCACGCGGCTTGTTCCTTGCAGCACGGGCAAAAGATCAAGACTTATCCCAAGGATTTGCTGAAACGGACCGGATTTAAAGTTGTTGAGCCTGCCGACAGTCATTTGTGCTGCGGTAGCGCAGGCACGTACAACCTGATGCAGCCCGAGATTTCGGGCCAGTTGAAACAGCGCAAGGTCAAAACGCTGGAAGCAAAAAAGCCGGACCTGATCGCCGCCGGAAACATCGGATGCATGATGCAGATCGGGTCAGGGACGCAATTGCCAGTCGTTCACACCGTCGAATTACTGGATTGGGCGACTGGTGGCCCAAAGCCAAGATCCTTGCAACAGCAAGGAGACGCAGTGCCGATCCTGAAGTAAAGCACATGATGCCGACCCGCATCAGTTGACCTGGATTTTCTGGCGGTTCCTGATTGCCCTATTTTCGCCCAACGCGACCCGTAGGACAAATAGGTCTGAATGAGTCCCGGAGAACCGCGTGGGCAACTGGATCAAGGCGATTGTGTTCTGTGTCATGCCGATGGCGGCCACAGCGCAGGATACCGGGCTGGAAAGCCTGGACACCTCGGATTCCGGGCGTGATTGGATGGCCGTGGGACGGTTGGATATTGCCGGCAGAGGGTTTTGCACCGGAACGCTGGTGTCGCCAACACTGGTGCTGACCGCAGCGCATTGCCTGTTTGATAAGGTTTCCGGGCAGCGTATCAACCCGTCGGACATTGAGTTTCTGGCCGGTTGGCGTTTGGGGCGCGCTTTGGCCTATCGGACGGCGCGGCAAGCCGTGATCCATCCGGACTATCAATATGGTGCAGACTCGACGACCGACCGGGTGAGCGCCGATGTGGCCTTGATCGAACTGTGGCAACCAATCCGAAACACTGCCGTCATTCCATTTGAATCGGGGGATCAGCCGCGCCGTGGCGCAGAGGTTGGTGTGGTGTCTTATGCGCATGACCGGTCCGAGGCTCCTTCGCTGCAACAGGTCTGCTCGGTCATGAACAGGCAGCAGGGTGTCATGGTCATGTCCTGCGACGTCGATTTTGGCTCGTCCGGCGCACCGGTCTTTTCCTTTGCAGGTGCGCGCCCCCAGATCGTGTCGGTTGTTGCGGCCAAGGCCAGTTTGGACGGCCAGAACGTGGCAATTGGCACTGCTGTTGAACACTCGCTGCAATTGCTGCGCAATGAGTTGTCTGCCGGGCGTGGATTTGGGCTTTCAACGTCGGGATCCGGGTCGGGCAAGAATATCGGTGCAAGGTTTATTCGGCCATGATCAGAGTTTTACTGAGTCTCATTTTAGGTTTGTGCATTCTGGCAACCACGTCCCACGCGCAAGCGAACAAGCGCAAGTTGACGGACCGGGACGACCTTTACGGCTGGGAGGCGATAGGCCGGCTGGACATAGGGGACGAGTCATTTTGTACGGGTACGCTGATCGCGCAGGACATGGTTCTGACAGCAGCGCATTGCGCAGTGGACGGGCGCTCAGGCAAAGCATTTGCCCCAGAAGACATCACGTTTCGCGCAGGTCTCAGCAACGGCAACGCCCTGGCCGAGAGTCGGATCACGCAGGTCGCGATTCATCCCAGCTATGGCTCTAAACCGCCGCTTTCCCATGATAGCGTTCGGATTGACGTCGCACTGTTGCGCCTCGATAAGCCCATCCCCTACTCTGTCGCAGATCCCTTTGCACTGTACAGCGGGCGTGTTCTGGGAAATGAGGTCAGCATTGCCTCTTATGGCCGCGGACGGTCTGAGGCGATCACACGGGAACGTTCTTGCCGTATCATTGATCGTCAGCAGGGTCTGATCCTGTTTGATTGCGACATCACCTTCGGCTCGTCCGGGTCCGCTATTTTGGCAAAGAACGGCTCACGTTGGCAGATTCTGTCTGTTGTTTCGGCGGTTGGTACAAACGGCAGCCGGAAGGTCGGATTTGGCATGGAGCTGGACGGGATCGTCTCTGAGCTTAAGGCGATCATGCGGCGCGATGCGCCTCAGCCAAAAGCGTCGATCCGCCGGTTGCAGGTGGGGTCCGGCAAGTCCGGGTCTGGTGCGAAATTCATCAGCTCTGGCGGGGGTTGAACTCGGTCAAATCGCTACCCATTTGATGTGTATCGGGTCGCCACAACGGGGTCCGGTATCAATCACTGCCCGTCCAGTCGGAGGGCAAAATTTCGTAAATCGCTCAAGGATGAGGATACGACAAATGCGTACATTTGACTTTGCACCGCTGCACCGCGCCACCATTGGCTTTGATCAGATCGCCGACATGATGGATCGCGTTCTGACCAATGATGTGGCTCAGCCCAGCTACCCCCCCTACAACATCGAAAAAACCGATGCCGACACCTACCGGATTTCCGTCGCCGTCGCCGGTTTTTCCGAAGCAGACCTGTCTGTTGAAGTGAAAGAAAACTCGCTGGTCTTGGCTGGCAAGAAAGCCGCCGAGGACAAAGACCGCAGCTATCTGCACCGTGGCATCGCCACCCGCGCGTTCGAACGCCGTTTTGCGCTGGCCGATCACGTGCGTGTCACTGGCGCCAGCCACGAGAACGGCATGCTGAACATCGACCTGAAGCGCGAAGTGCCCGAGGCGCTGAAACCGCGCCGGATCGAGATCTCATCGGCCAAGGCCATTGAAAAAGACGTCGTTGACGCCAAGGCCGTCAACTAACACTCCTGAAAAACTTTGCGGCAGTCTCCTCCTCCCAGACTGTCGCAACTCACGCCCCGCGTTCCTCCAGACGCGGGGCGATGTTTTTGGGCGCTCTCCTGAGTGTTTGCTAAGCTGACGGAGCGGTCGTTCACCGTGAGCGCGGCGTGGTGAAGGTTGAACGTCAGTTATGCGTGGCAAATTGGACTTTGGAGCCTACGTAGAGATGCACCATACCCGCGCATTATCTTCCAGTTAACTAAGGCCGCGGTGTCCGGTCCAATGTTACACGTTATCCTGACCGCCACGCACTGATTTTGTGCTCTATCTTTGCGCGTATTACGTGTGACAGAGATCAACCAAAAGAAGTGCTTGACGACAGAGGCCCGTCCAACCAGTTTCCCATTGAACAGCACCCCACGGGGGAAAGCTGGGTCAATCTCCGCCGATCTATTGTGAGGAAATACATATGCTTAAACTGATATTGGCAATTGGGTTTATTGTTATGGGAACAAGTGCACATGCCTATGACTCGGAGGCCGCCGCCGCCGAATACGACAAATCCTATCTTAAGGTTGAGAAGCGCTTTGAAAGTGATTCAATTAATCGGGAAGCATGTGTAATTGTAGGCATTCAAGACTGCGTCAAAGACTTGGAAGAAGTTCTCGAAAGCAAGGGTTTCTTCATTCCCGGAGGAGCCGCAGTGTCTCCTCGCGAGTATTGTAATTTCATCGGTTTGGAGCGCGCGGACGATTATCTGAATGCAGTGTATCAGCGCATACTGAAGCAAGGACCACTGGGTACTCAGGACGTAGAGGAGATAGACGAGGAATGGGTAGCTAATCTGCGTGCAGCTCAGCGCCTCTGGCTTCAGTTCGCGAATAAGATGTGTTCCGAAGACAATATCGTTGGTTGGCACGCCGGAGGCTCGGGCTGGGGGGCAACAATTGCTGAATGCACCACGCGTCTTTCAATCCAGCAGGCCGATAACTTGGATCGCTACTTCACCATCAATTACTAAAAGTGCAGAAATAGCGGCCGCCGAATGCGCCCACAGAATCGGCAGCAGATCTAACAAGCCGCAAAGGGTTAAAATCTAACGTCTGAAGTAAAATGACCCCGCACAATTTTGTGCGGGGTTTCTCAAGTTATGCAAGTAGGTCAATTCCCAGCCGTTACCGACCCGATCGACCAGAACATCGTCTCGCCCGAGGCATCGTCAACACCATCATTGTCAGTCATCACAAACGCCTCGCCCGAGGGCAGGATGGCCAGACCTTCGATCTTGTCCAGAACGTATCCACCCGTCGAGGTCAGGTCGGGCAGCAAGTCACGGACCTCTTGCTTGCTGACCACGGGCAATGCGCCACCCAGCGGGGCTGGGGTCATTTCGGACAGCGGGATGCGGTAGATCTTTTTGGTTACGGCGCGGTGGTCGTGCTGGTTGTCGCGCTCGATGACGTAGACATGATCACCAAAGGCAACGATTTCCGACAGGCCGACCCAGCCTTTTTCCGGGTTCGCCTTGGGGTAATGCACGGCACCCCATTCCTTGGTCTTAAGGTTATAGGCCACCAGTTTCACGTGGTTTTTGGGGTCGTCTTTCCATTCGCGTTGTACAGCCATCCACAGGGTGTCACCAACCTTGGTGATGCCCTCGAAACCAAAGCGTTTTTCAACGGCCATTAACTCCGGCGGCAGGCCAATCTCGCCCTTGCGGTCCTTGACCAGACCTTCAGCCGAGACGTGATAGATCGCGTGCGGGATGACGCGGTCGGTGCGGCCTTCGGAGGCGACGTAGAAACCACCTTTGCCGTCCAGCGTGATGCCCTCCAGATCCAGCTTCTGCGCCGGGTTGCCATCCTGGCGGTGAATGCGGATCACGTCTACGATGCGAGCCGGTTGTTGGCTGGGATCGATCTTGAAGATCGACGGCTGGAAGCCATAAAAGCTGTCATTGACCGCATAGATCATGCCGTCTTCATCCGCGACCAGACCGGACAGAGCGCCCCACCCGATCAGCTCATCCGCACCTTCCGAGGTTAGATGCGGATAGTTGGCCGGGGCGTCCTGATATTCAAAGATCGAAACATGCGCGCGAGGGCCGCCATCTTCGATCAGGTCTTTTTCATTGGCCGAGATCAGAAGGTTGCGGTCGGGAATCGCCACATAACCTTCCGGGCCAACACCCGAGGGCAGCAGCTGTTTCAGCACGGGGTTGGCCGGATCGGTGGCGTCATAGACACCCACGACCGAGGCGCGCTCGGCCCCGACGAAGATCATCGGTGTGCCGCCAAAGGTGGCCGCGGTCACGCTTTCCGGCTCAACACCTTTGCTGTCTGAACGCTTGTCAGGGTAGTGTCCGATCTGGATGATGGCCTTCTCGAAATCGGTGCCGTTTTCGTAAACAACGGTGCCGTCTTTGTGGAAAACTGTCCAACCACGCGACCCGCCTTCATAGTCACCTTCGTTGGCGGTCGCGAAGTGATTGTCGTCGATCCATTTCACCGCGTCCGGTTCGCGCAAACGGCCCGGCTGGCTTTCGGTGAAGATCAACGCGCCGCGTTCATCGGTGGTGTCGATGCCTTCCAAATCAACCGCGCCTGCCGAGAAATGGCTGACCACGTTGCCGTCCCTGTCGACCACTGCGACGTGGTTGTTTTCCTGCAAAGTGACGACGGTTTCGCCGAGGGCGTTGATGTCCACAAACTCCGGCTCAGGGTCGGTCGGCGCGACCTCTGCCAAACCGGTCAGCGAGGCCATCTTCATGTCCGCGCAGTCCAGTGTGCCGTCTTTCAGTGGCACCAGAGCCAGCGACCCAGCGGGCAGTTGTGGGATGATGCCTTCATTCAGGTCTTCGTCGCGTTCGTTTTCAATGGCGACGGCGACAAAGCTACCATCGGGGGCGATGGCGACGCTGTCGGGCTGACCGCCCAGATCACAGGCACCGGTTTCCGATTTGCCCGCGATATCGACCGAGATTAGTTTGCCGGACGGGGCGGTATAGCTTTCTGACGTGTTCACGCCCACAAAAGCCGTCGCGCCAACGATGCCCACGGATGTCGGCTCGCCGCCCACCTCCATCGCACCCAACGGTGCCGGGCTTGCAGGGTTGGTTATATCGATCATGCCGATCACGCCCATCGGGCTGTCGGTGTAGACCAGCGTCATGCCGTCAGCGGTGGCCGCGATGATCTCGGGCGAAGTCTCACGGGTTGTATCCGCGCCCTCGGCCATGTTCTTGACGACCGGGAAGGACGCAATTCGGTTGAAGTTCATCTCTGCCACGGCCTGACCAGCGGTCAGGGCAAGGGCAGATGTCAGGCAGGCATAGCGCAATGACATCGGTAAGTATCCCCTCTCAGTTGGATACGAGGGGGATGAACCCGGGTCATTGCAGGGATGTGACGGTTTATTTGCAGTTTTATGACAAACCGAACGGCCCCGGTACTTTGCACCGGGGCACTAAAGGATCAAACCGACAGGCAGACGTACTTCATTTCCAGATAGTCTTCCATGCCGTGATGGCTGCCTTCGCGGCCCAGACCGGATTGCTTGACGCCACCAAACGGGCCCAGCTCGGTCGAGATGATGCCGGTGTTCACACCGACGATGCCGTACTCCAGCGCCTCGGCCACTTTGTAGACGCGGCTCAGGTCTTTGGCATAGAAATACGAGGCCAGACCAAAGATCGTGTCATTCGCCATGGCAATGACATCGTCCTCATCTTCAAACTTGAACAACGGGGCCAGCGGACCAAAGGTTTCGTCCTGAGCCACCATCATGTCCTGGGTCACGCCCGTCACGATGGTCGGCTGGAAGAAGGTACCGCCCAGATCGTGGGGCAAGCCGCCGGTCAGAACAGCACCGCCCTTGTCGGTTACGTCCTTGATATGCTCTTCAACCTTGGCAACGGCTTCAGCGTTGATCAGCGGGCCGGTTGTGGTTCCGTCTGTCAGACCGTCACCAACTTTCAGCGCCTCAACAGCGGCTTTCAGCTTGGCGGCAAAGGCATCGTAGACACCGGCCTGCACGTAGATACGGTTTGCGCAGACGCAGGTTTGACCGTTGTTGCGAAACTTGCACATCATCGCGCCTTCGACCGCTGCATCCAGATCGGCGTCGTCAAACACGATGAACGGCGCGTTGCCGCCCAGTTCCATCGAGCATTTCATCACCTGATCGGCGGCCTGTTTCAGCAGGATGCGCCCAACCTCGGTCGAACCGGTAAAGGTCAGCTTGCGCACACCGGGGTTCTCGCAGAATTCCTTGCCGATTTCGCTGGCGCGCGACGAGGGTACGACGTTGAACACACCAGCCGGAATGCCGGCTTTTTCGGCCAAAACAGCCAGAACCAGCGCGGACAAGGGTGTTTCCTTAGCGGGGCGTGCCACAAAGGCGCAACCCGCAGCAAGGGCAGGCCCGGCCTTGCGGGTGATCATCGCGTTGGGGAAGTTCCATGGTGTGATCGACGCAGCAACACCGATGGGCTGTTTCAAAACCATGATCCGCTTGTCACGCTGGTGACCCGGGATCATCTCGCCATAGACACGTTTGGCTTCTTCACCAAAGAACTCGATGAAGGAGGCGCCGTATCCGATTTCACCAATCGCCTCGGCAAGGGGTTTGCCTTGCTCGGCCGTCAGAATCTTGCCCAGATCCTCAGCGTTTTCCATCATCAGATCGAACCAGCGGCGCAGGATCACTGCGCGTTCCTTGCCGGTCAGCTTGGCCCACTCTTTTTGTGCGGCCTCAGCCTGTGCAATCGCGCCTGCCACCTGAGCACGGCTGACATCGGTCACCTCGGCCACCACGTCGCCGCGGGCGGGGTTGGTCACTTCAAAAGTACCATTGTCCCCATCCACCCACTGGCCGCCGATATAGGCCTTGGTCGCCAAAAGGTCGGGGTTTTTCAAAAGAGATTTCAGATCGGTTGTCGCGTCCAGCATGGGTCAGCCTCCGGCAGGAATTTTGTTCAACGCACCCAATCAGGTGGGGTCTGGATTGTCTATGTCCACAATGGTGGTCGGATCAATCCAGATTTGATCATATGCCACACGAGCAGCTTAGCAATTCGCGCCTATCTTTTTCAGGCTGAGTTTGCCAAGGTTCAGGGGATATTTGACTCGCAGGGGATGTAAATAGACGTAACATTCCCTATCTTATTGGGTAATAGAATAAAAAAGGGATAGAACCGATGTCGAACCAGCAATTTGAGGCGCTGATTAAAGAAACGCAAACCAAGGTGCGTGAAAGCCAGTCGCAGATCGAAGGGCTGACATCGCGCATCGAAGCAGCGCGGGCCAAGATCGGCACCGCCGAGGCCGATATCGACATCGAAAACGCCACGCTTGAGGATGTGCACGCCCATACCGAGGTGATGAACGCCAATATCGCCGAGTTGATCATGGGTCTGGACGACGTCACCAACGCCTTTTCCAAGGATTTCGATGAGATGCGCTCGAAAACCGGGTGGGAGTCGTTTGTCGGCATCTTCTCGAAAGGCAAATCCGAGTCGATGCGGCAGGAACGGATGCGCACTGCCAATATCGACGACAAGCTGCAGGACCTGATCGCTAAATCGGACGTGATCGTGAAATTGCTGCAAGGGCAATTGTCGGTGCTGGAAGAGCAGCGCGTCAAGGTTGAGGACAACCTGACCGTAACGCTGGATGATCGAGAAGCAACGGTGGCTGAGCTTGAGGCGTTGCGTATTGAGATTCAGGGCATGGACCCGACGATCATTACGCTGGAGAACAAAATCAGCGTCGAACAGGACGCGGCCGCGCGCACCCAGTTAGAGACTGAATTGGCCGAGCTGAACAAGCAATACAACGCCAAGGTTCAGGAAGAGCAGGTCAAGCTGGCCAAGTCGCAGACGCTGGAGCGCTATATCGAGAAAGGCAAGACCTGGGTCGATTCATTGCAGAACCAGGCGGCGACACAGATGGTGCTGATCAACAAGCTGCAGACAGACACGCAGCAGCGCGTGGTGCTGTATGACGCCCTGACCAAATCGCTGAAAACCGCACAGCAGCAGGACGTGGCCCACCGCATCAACGAGATCGGCGTGCAGACCGACCAAGAGGCGCAAACCGCCATGGCCGCCATCGGCACCGCGACCAACCAGAAAATGGCCGACATGCTTGAAGCGCATGAGGACCACATGGTCTTTGCCCGCGACGTGCTGGAGAAAAAGGCCAAGGCGGACGAACGCTTTGCCCGCCGGTTTGCCTCGATTGTCGAGAAGCACGATAAGAACTTGTATGGCGGATGAAGTGGTTTAGCCGAAAAGACGTACGGCTTCTCAGGATTGGCCTCTTTCTCGTAGTTTGGCCGATCCCGATTTATGGCCTACCAGCTCTTTTGCATAAATTGGGTGCTGAAGGCGGAACTTATAAGCTGCTCGGTTTTCTCACTCTATATGGCGGGCCGGTTAGCATAATCTTCGGGCTTATCATCTTCGCGTTGTACCTGATCTCAGACGTTTTTCTCCTGCCATGGCGGCTCAATCAATGCCGTGGAACTGGTTGTAGTGAATCCAAAAATGACTAACCCCACCCAAGACCATGTTGGCCTGACCGACACCTTCGCCTCGCGCCGCTATTTCCGCAAATTCGAGGTGATCACCGTCCACCTTCTGCGCGTGGCCGCGACGATGGAGGCCGAGGGCGCGATCAGCAAGCAAGAGGTGCGGATCATCTCGCGTTATCTCTCGGGACTGCTCTACACGTTCCGGGCGCTCAGCATGAAATACCTGCTGGTCGGGCGCGATACGGGGCGGTTCTTTGGCAGCCTCGCCATGGACAAGCGTGACAGCGGGTTTCCGGTGGCGGCCGAGTTGCTGACCATGGCCAATGACGCGCAGCAGGCGCAGGTGCATCTGGCGAATATGCCCTCAGAAGATGACCTGAAAACCGACATGGTGCGGACGATTATTGGCGATCGGGAGATCCCCACCAAGCTGCAATTCGCGCTGTCTCAAAGGCTCTATTATGAAGAATTACTGAAAGGTCAGTTGTTCTGGGCCCGCAACGATCCCGAATGCCATTGGATCGGGAATGAGGGCGAGCGGCGCAAGTTCATGATCCATTGGGCGGTCTATGACAGCCAGATCAACCTGCCGGTCATCTACCTGATGCAGTTGGAAGACAGCGGCAAGACTGCTCTGCCCAAAGACCAACGCCGCTGGCCCGAGGTGCAGGCCCATCTGATGGCGCAGTCTTTGGGCGGGTTGAAACTGGTGACCATCGCCAAAGGCTTTGATCAGGATTTTGACGACCTGCACCCCAAACACCTGCGCCGCATTCATGTGGGGCCAATGTATTCCTCGGCCTATACCGAGCAATCCGGGCCTTTGCGGCAGGTGCTGGAGGACGCACAGGCACCCGAAGGTCAAGATTGGGCGCTGGCCTGGACCACCGAGGAGCTGGAAAGCGAACAGGTGATCGAGGAACGCGCCGGATGGTTTTCCACCGTCGAACGCGAGATCTTTGCGCTGGACCCCTTTGGCGGTCAGGGGGCCGAGACAGGGGCCACGCGCACCCAGCGATCGATCATCCTGCCCCAACGCCCGTTTCAGGTTCTGGCCGAGCGCAACCCACCGGGGTTTGTCGATGTGAACAAGTTTGTTGTCAGCAAAGCGGGGCAGGTTTTGCGCTATTAGTTTCGCCTTCGGCGAGAGTATTTTTGAAAAGATGAAGCAAGAGCGGTTCAAGAGATGAGTTTGATGTCAGATCAGATGGAATTACGCGAGGACGACATTCGCAAGCACTATCAAGCAGCGACCGCTTTGCTGAACGGGTTTGAACACGCGCCGAGGATTGGCAAGGCGGTGGAAGCGGTTGTTGAACGATCTCCGGGGGTTTCTACGGGGCGGCGGTTTCGATCTACCACGCCGGGGCTGGTCACGCGGCGCGCGGTGCGTTCGGACGGTGTGCATCTGGCTGAACGGATCGAGGCGTCGGACGATGGGGATACGCTGGTGTCTCCGCCTCAGGCTACGACACAGCAAGCCATTCGCCGTGCGATTGCCATCGCTTTGGGTGTGGCCGAGGCTTATGCGGACCAGACGCCGTTGGCCGATCTGAAACGGGCCAATCTGGCCGGGGATTTGCCGGCTGCGCGCAGGACTGAATTCTCGGAACTGCTGACGGCTGAGGCTTTGATCACCTTGCACACGTTCGGCAATGCGCTGGCTTACTTGATGTCCTCGCATCTGGGCGAGACCACCGTCGATATTGGCGAGATCGAAGAGGTTTTGACCGACAATGGCCAACTCGCCCTGCATGGTGCGTTGTGGGAGCTGGATCAGACGCTGGCCAAACACGCCCCCGACGATGGCCACCTGATCGCGGCCACCAGCGCCTATGCCGAGCAATTGATGGAAAAAGTCGCCCTGCGCGCCCAGTCTGCTGGCCATTTGGGCCCGTTCCAGAGCGCGGCCTGGCATATCGAGGCCGATGACCTGACAATTAGGGGTTTTGAGCCGGCCTCGAAGGCGAAATCCACCACCCTGACCATGACGTTCAAGAAACCGAACGAGGTGGTGGGCAACCATATCGCCAAGTATCAGGCGATGAAGCTGGCCAAGATGCTGATGGCCTATGACTTCGACCGCCGCCTGAACCCGTTTGCGGAGCTTGGCGGGTTCATCTTTACCTTCATGGGCGACGGCAAACCGGGCACCGGCAAGACCACGCTGATCCAGATGATGGCCGGGCTGGTCCACGACTATTGCCAGAACGCGGGCTATCCCTTCCGCTATCAGAACCTGAGCACTGACAATATCGACAGTTATCAGGGTAAGTCCGGCCAGAACGCCAAGGCGTTTATCAACACGATCGTCGACCCCTCGGTCATCGGCTTCGGCACTATCGACGATATCGACCAGCTGGCGGGCAAACGCGGCGACAGGCAATCATCAGCCGGGCAGTTGGAAATCACCGCAGTTCTGATGGAGAGCTTTGCGGGGGCCAACACCGTCGTGCGCGGCAATTGCACCTTTGGCATGTTCTCGAACTACCCCGAGAATGTGGACGACGCCCTGCGCCAGCGGGCGGGCGCGCGGTTTCTGGTGGACGGGCCGCAGACGCGCGAGGATTACATCGACATCCTGCACCTGCTGATGGGCCGCAACCACGACATCCCGCTGGGCGAACACGACGCCTATGCCGCGCAAGAGATCAAAAAGGCCGTCGCCGCCAGTTTCGAAAGCCACTCGCGCCCGCATGAGGATGCTTTGTTGCAGGTCTATGACCGGGTTTCGGGCGAGATCGGCCAGATGGACACGATCGCTAAGCTGGGCACCTATCTAAAGGCGATCCAGAAGGCGGATGAGCGGTTCACCGGCCGCGCGATCAAGAACATCACCGACGCGGTCAAGGTTCGCGCGATGGATTTCGAATTGCCCGACGAGTGGATGGAGACCCCCGACCTGTTCCTGTTCCGCGACTACGACACCAAGAAAGCGATGATCGAAGACCTGCGTCAGCCGATCACGGTCGAGATGGTGATGCAAGAGATCAACCGCTACGCCGACAGCGAGTTTCGCTATGCCGACAAGAGCGACGAGGTCGCCATCGAAAACGCCGTCCGCGAGATGGGCCGGATGGAAGAGGCCAAGCGGCGGTATTTGGAGGGGAAGGGATAATGATCGTCTACGCGATTTCTGGTCTGGCACTTGTGCTGGGTCTGATCCTGCCGCTGCGTTGGGGCGTGGTCGGATTTCTCGGTGCCGTGGCAGTTCTGTTTCTGTGCCTATTCGGCGTAAGTGCAAGCAGCGGGTTCGAGGGTGCCTCATGGGAAGAATCCCTGATCCTGTTTGAGGGCAGCGTGGCGTCTTACATCGGGTTCAACTTGCAAATCACGGCGCGGGCGTTTGCGTTACCTTTGTTGGTGTTGGCAGTTGTAGTTGTTTGGCGTTTTAAGAGGTTGGGATGAGACAAGTGGCACGCAAGATGAAAACCCAACTCGACGGTGAGTTCCGCCATGCCAACAAGAGCGATGTGGTCGCCATCGAAAACGCGGTGCGAGAGATGGGCCGGATGGAAGAGGTCAAGAGGCGGTATCTGGAGGAGCAATGAACGATTTGATTGGCGAATTAAACGCTTGGATTGTCACCAATACAGCTGCAGTCGTTACCGTCGGAATTCCACTATTCACAGTGTTCGTCGGGTTCCTCGGTAGTTACATACAATTCCTGTCAAAGAAAAACGAGATTCGCATAAATGGTAGAATTAAGCTTGCCGATGCTAGAATTGAACAATTCGAACAGCTCAAGTGTTCCATCGAACAGCTTTTGATCGAGTTATCGCTTATTGCGCGAAAGCACTATTCTAATTCTGAGAGCATAGAAGTCGACGACCTATATAGTATCACTCAGTTGGCTAATTCCGTAACACTGCAAGTTAGAACTAACAAATTTCTTAGGGATGAATTTGTAAATGAATACAAACTTTTTTTTAGCGAGATAAGTGCTTCGATCGATGAAGGCCGCGAAGAACTAGGGTCTGCCAATCGCTTTAGAGAGACGTGCTTGAATCTATTAGATCAAGAGTGGTTATCGTTGGAGACTGAACTAAAGGAAAACAAATAGTGATCCGCCTCATCGAAAAAGGCCTGATGTTCGGCAATCTCGTCCACATCTCCAGCCCGGCCTTAGTCGAGCGGTATAACCGCGCGCTGCAGCATCTGGCGGGCAAGGCCACCGCGTTAACGGATTTCCATGTCGATATATCAGGCTATTCGCCAGAGGTGGGGATTGAGCTGGAGGACGAGCTCTACCTCAACCCCAACGGGGTCAACCGGCAGTTCATCCTGCTGACGACCGAGCAGAAACGCGCGCCTTTGCTGAACGTCAAATTCTCGACCTCGCGCGATATTCTGCGCGAGTTTATTGAGATGAACGAGGCGCAGCTGTTCGCCCTGACCGCCACCGATGCGGTGGCCGGAGAACTGGTGAACTCGGTCATCAAACTCAGCACCCCGCGCGATCTGCTGAACCTGCGCAAGATCGAGATTGAGGCTGACACAGCTGGCGGTACCCTGCGCAAGGCACAGCAACTGGCGGGGATGGTCGAACGGTTCAAGACCGAAGAGGATGCGTGGTTCGACGATGTGCTGATCGCCAAGATGATCGAAACGGCCAAGGAAACCGGCGATGTTACCCGCAATCCGGTGCGTCTGCGCCACACGGATTTTGAGCAGCGCAATTTCTGGACCGCGCATTTTGGCGGACTGTATCTGTTTCCGGATGTGGATCACCCGGCAGCCGTCTGTATGGGCGAAAAGCCGGATGATCTGCCGATCAAGTACACCTTCGACCCGTCACAGAGGAACCAGATTGCCAAGTTTCTGGACTACAACGATCTGGTCGAACCGATTGTCAAAGCGCGCGGCGTGGATGCCGCCGCGATCCTGCAACAAAAGATGGATTTCCTGACCGTCGATGCGGCTGCGGATGCAGATGTCGACCTGACCGGGCTGGATCGCAGCGACATGCGTCGGCTGGCGCGCAATCACTCGGATCGATTGCCCGAAGCCTATCACGGTCTTGCTCAATTACTTCGCTGGGCCAGCGATGGGGGGCCATGGCCGCGCATCACCTCGGACCATCCGGCCTATTTCTATACCTTGCGCGCGGTGGATACGCCGAACCGCGATCTGGTGAACATGCTGCTGTCCGAGCTGGCTCCGCTGGACCCGCGCCAGATGTTCATCTGCCATAAAGAGCTGTTCTACCGAACATATTCGGGCTGGCCCGAGCGCAAGAAAGCCTATGTTGCCGACTTCCTTGCGCGTGAGTATCAGGTGGACAAGCAAGGGGCCCGCGCCGCTTTGTTTGGGCATGAGCCGGATATGAGCGGCAATGACCGGGTCAGCGATGACATAATCGCCCGGGTCGGGCCCTGGGGTTCGGTGAGGAAAGGCTGATATGATCGGATTGTTGCGCCTGTTGCTGATCTTGCTGGTGATTCAGACGATTGCCTATGTTGCGCTGTCTTTCTATTCGCGCGGCATTCGGCGGCGTAAGCTGGAGGACTGGTGGGACGAAAAAGGCAAAACGGGCAACAAAGAAGCCTTTGTCGAACGCGGATTGCATGTGTATGACAATTCGTTCCGGCGTAAACTGATCCTGGGTGTCTATATTGTGCCGTGGGTGGCGATTAGCGCGCTGATCTACATTGTGAATTACATGTGAGGAATTAGGCATGGCCTATGTGAAATGGGCGTTCATTATTATCTTCTGGGGCACGATTGCGGTGGTCCTGCAGTACTCGTTGCCGCAGCATGACATTGTGCGCATCGTCAATACCTATGAAGAACGGCAGGATCTGAACGACTGGACCCGGATTTTCTGGTCCGAGCCGCAGGATCAATCCGCGAGCCTGGCCAATCGGGACGTGCAGTTCATTCAGGCTGTGCGCGACAGCGGTAAGCCCATCGTTTATCGAAACGAGGATACCGGCTGGGGCTGGCCCCCCTATTTCAAGTTCGACACAGCCAACCTGTATACCGAAGCCAATGATGCCAAATCGACCAAAGAGAACCCGAAATGGGTGGTTGTTACTCATTACGGCTGGCGTAACGAGTTTCTTTCGATCTTTCCAAACGCCATCTTCATCAACCATGTGGATGGGCCGGATGCGCGGATTATCCCTTGGTTCAATATCATCTTCCTGACGATTTTCGCCGCTGTGGTCTGGGCGATATGGGTGCGCTGGCGCAGGTTCCGGCAAGCCCGGATCGACCCGATGATCGAAAATGTGGAAGACGGGCTTTATGCGGCGGGTGACGCTATTGAAGAACGACGCACCAGGTTTCGGCGCTGGCTGGACAGCTGGAAGTCAAAATAGAGCGAAAGAGGCGTGCAATCAGCACGCCCTTATTGCGTAACGGCCCGTCACCTGACGATGAACTCTGCGTGTAACGCGCCCGCTGCCTTTATGGTTTTCAAAATGTCGATCATGTCCTGAGGCGACACGCCTAGTGCATTCAAACCTGCAACCACTTCGGACAGGGTTGTGGCCTCGGGGATTTCGGCAAGACCGGTGCCTTCTTCCTCTTCGATGCCAGCGATGGTGCGGGGTACGACCACTGTTTCACCCCTGGCAAACGGGTTGGGCTGCACGGCAATTGGTGCCTCTTGCACTGTTAACGTCAGATTGCCCTGAGAGACAGCGACGCGCGAAATGCGGACCTCTTGTCCCATTACAATCGTGCCGGAACGCTGATCGACGACGACACGTGCCTTTGATTCTGGTTCAACCAGTATGTTTTCGATACGCCCGATGGCATGGGCAGTTGACACCGCCTGTGTTGCAGCGACGTTAAGCTCGACCGTGCCGGAATCCCGCATGATGGCCACGGCCCTGTTGAACTCGGTATTGATTGCAGATTCGATCCGCGCGGCAGTGGTAAAATCGGGTTCTCTCAGCGCAAGACGCATTTGGGTCAGGGTCGAACATTGTTTCGATCGAGCGAAAACCCTTGCCATGCCAGCGGTAGTTAATCTGGAAACAGCCCACATCAAAGCTGCGCGCGCCTGCCTTGAAAATCTTGAACACATAGGTTTTGGCCTCGCTTTCAGAGGTGAACCAATACCCTTTACCTTCAACATTGATGGTCCACGGCCAGGGCAGGAACTGCCCGTCTACAGTACGACCTGTTTCAACACGTGAAATCGCGCGCAGAACGTCCAGCGGTACCCCTTCGGACAACGCCGCACGCCGTGCAGCCTGATCACACAGATCCCCGGTGTGCGCATTGGGCATGGCAAAGCCTGCTTGGGCTGCCGCCACAAGCATGAGCATGAAAAAGAACGGGATCTTTTGAATTGGCATTCTGCCGGTCCGGGATTCTGATCTGTCCCGGCCAAGCTAGCCAATGATCGGTTTACAGAGAGTAATCGGGGCTTCAATTTCGATCAATCCTGCGCCCGAAGACAACGCTGGTATTGGTGCGCAGGACGCCGGGGATCTTGGCCAGGTCGTCGACCAGAATGTCCAGATCTTCCAACCGGGGTGCCTCAGCCGAAAGCATCAGATCAAATTCACCATTGATGGACAGGCACAATTTAACCTCAGGATAAGCTTCAAGCCGCTTGACGATACGGGTCGTCTCTTTCTGTTGCACCTCAAGCATAACGATGACCTGCACTTTGGGAGTGTCTTCCGTTGACCCAAGGCGCACGGAATACCCCGTGATCACGCCGCGTTGCTCCATCCGGTTGATCCGTTCATGAACCGTCGTACGGGCCACACCCAGCGTAGCCGCAATCTGCGTGGTCGAGGCCCGGGCATTGGCTTGCAGGGCGGCGATAATGCGGCGGTCTAGCTGGTCCATTGGGGCTCCGGCTGATGGGTGCGGTTTCGGTGTAGGGCAGATCGGGGCAGCTGCTCAAGATCTGTGCGGCACGTTCGGATGAAGGTCGTCGATGATAATTGGGTGTGCGTGCGGGCCTGATCCGGTCAGATGCGGGTGATCGGCCGGCAGATCAGGGTGATCGTGTTCAATCACTTCCTGATCAAGGCGCGGCCATAAACTGAACGCGCCAACCACACCGGCCACTGACAGCGTTGCCATACTGCTGAGCGCCACTGTTGGTCCGAATGCAGTCATCAGCCACCCTGCAAGCGGGTAAAGCACCAGCCAACAGCCATGCGACAGGGTAAACTGAGCTGCAAAAACAGCGGGGCGGTCTTCGGGATGAGCTGACCGGGTCAGCAAGCGACCCGAGGGTGTCAGAGTGGTGGAATATCCAAAACCGGTAAACGCCCACAACAAGGTCAGCAGGCCAAGTGACAAGGGAACAGTTGCTGCCAGAATCGCGGCCACAGCCATGGACCCTGTGGCAAAAACGGCCCCCGAGATCATAACCCAACGATCCTCGATCCGATCCAGAAGGCGGGGCAGGGTAAAGGCGGCCAACATCGAACCACCTCCGAATCCGGCCAGCGCAATGGCCACTGCGCTTTCTGACAGTCCCAGATTGGCGCGCACGATGACCACGGTATTGACGATCACCATCGAGCTCAGCGCAGCCGCGCTCCAGCTGAGTGCGAGCAACCCGCGCAACCGGGGTGTTTTCAAATAGATTCGAATACCGCGTGTGGTGCGGTCATAGATTCCGCGGGGTTTGGTGGGTTTGGGCGACGGAAGGACGACCGAGACCACTAGCAATGCCGAAGCGACAAAGCCCAATGCCGTCCCCCAGAACAAGCTGTTGAAGCTGACCAGCAGCAGCAGGGCTGCAGCAAACATCGGGCTCAGCAGGCTTTCCATATCGTAAGCCAGGCGCGACAGGGACAGGGCCCGTGTATATTCCGCTTCATCCGGCAACACATCAGGAATCGTTGCCTGAAAGGCAGGTGTGAACCCTGCCGAAGCCGATTGCAGCACAAAGATCAACACGTAGATCTGCCAGATTTCCGTCACGAAAGGCAGGCACAGTGCAACGGCCGCGCGGATCAGGTCCAAAACGACCAGCATCTTGCGGCGATCCAAACGTTCGGCGAAGGCGGCCGCCAGCGGTGCAACGGTGACATAGGCAATCATCTTGATCGTCAGCGCAGTGCCCAGGACCAGGCCCGCAGCATCCCCCGCCAGATCGAATGCCAGCAGGCCCAGGGCAACAGTCGCCAATCCGGTGCCTGTCAAGGCGACGATCTGAGCGGCGAACAGGTGGCGGTAGGTGCGGTTCTTCAGAATGCTCAGCATGGCTTAGAGGTATTTCGTAATCGCTTTGAAATCTTCGATCCCGCTGCCAGCGTCTTCGGCGGACAAGCAATGATCGATGTGATCGTGAATCAACGCGCGTTTGGCATTGGTGACAGCCTTTTCCACGGCGAACAACTGTTGGGCAACGTCCGAACAGGGGGCCTGGCTTTCCAGCATGGCAATGACTTTGGCCAGGTGCCCGTGGGCGCGCTTTAGTCGGGCCGTGATTTGTGGATGCGACTCATGAGTATGATTAGGCATGGTATATCCTTATCCCCCCCATGGGGATAAGATCAAGAGCCTGGCGCTGAACAGCCCGCGATTTTTGGACGGCGTTGAGTTTAGGGGCCAAACCGCCTATCTCGGGGACAATAGCGCTCAGAGGATTAGTCGCGTGGCGAACCATTTGTACAAAAACGATCTGCCCGACGGGCTGGATCTGGGCCCCGTTGTGGCCATTGACTGCGAAACCATGGGTTTGAACCCGCATCGCGACCGCTTATGCGTGATCCAGATGTCGGGTGGTGATGGCAACAGTCACATCGTTCAGGTTGAAAAAGGCCAAACCGAAGCACCAAACCTGTGCGCCATGCTGGAAAACCCTGACGTGCTTAAGCTGTTCCATTTCGGGCGGTTTGACATCGCAGCCATGTACCACACCTTTGGTGCGTTGGCCGCTCCGGTTTATTGCACCAAGATCGCCAGCCGTTTGGTGCGCACATACACTGACCGCCACGGCTTGAAAAACTTGTGTCAGGAACTGATCGGTGTCGACATTTCGAAACAACAGCAGATGAGCGATTGGGGAGCCGAGTCTCTGACAGATGCTCAACTGGACTATGCAGCCTCGGATGTTCTGTACCTGCACCGTCTGCGGGATGAATTGAACAAGCGCCTTGCACGTGAAGATCGGACCGAGATGGCGCAAGCCTGTTTTGATTTCCTTCCGATGCGTGCGAAACTGGACCTCGCAGGCTGGCCCGAAACGGATATTTTTGCACACTCATGACTGATAACGAGTCCTTTCTGAAAACCGCCCGTCAGGTCGTTACAGATGAAGCCCGCGCGCTGGACGTGTTGGCCGAAAGTCTGGACGACCATTTTGCAGAAGCCGTGCAAATGATCCTGCAGGCGAAGGGTCGCATCATCGTGAGCGGTATCGGTAAATCGGGTCACATCGGGCACAAGATAGCCGCCACCTTGGCCAGCACTGGTACGCCAGCCTATTTTGTGCATCCGGCCGAGGCCAGCCATGGTGATCTGGGCATGGTCTCCAAGGGTGACGTGGTATTGGCGATCTCGAATTCGGGCGAAGCGCCAGAACTTGCCAATCTGCTGGCCTTTACCCGCCGGTTCGGGATTCCGCTGATTGGTCTGTCCAGTAAGCCTGAAAGCACGCTGATGAAACAGGCGGACGTGCATCTTCTGATCCCGTCTTTGGGTGAGGCATGCGGCTTTGGCATGGTGCCTTCGATCTCGACGACATTGACCTTGGCAATGGGCGACGCGTTGGCGATTGCTTTGATGAAGTACCGGGATTTCAAGCCCGAGAATTTCCGTGACTTTCATCCAGGTGGTAAACTTGGCGCGCAGCTCAGCAAGGTGCGCGATCTGATGCACGCGGATATGCCTGTGGTCACGTCCGGCACTCCGATGAGCGAGGCTTTGTTGGTCATGAGCCAAAAAAGCTTTGGTGTCGTTGGTGTCACCGATGATGCAGGCCGCCTGCTGGGCATTGTCACCGATGGCGACTTGCGCCGCAATATGGACGGCTTGCTAGACAAGAGCACCCAAGAGGTCATGACCCGTGATCCAATGACGATTGCGCCAAACGCGCTGGCGGAAGAGGCCGTTGCGATCATGAATGAGCGCAAGATAACCTCTTTGTTCGTGGTCGACCCTGACGCTGACGGACAGGCGCAGGGCTTGTTGCACATCCACGACTGCCTGCGCGTCGGTTTGGGCTGAGGGAGGGCGACGTGGACAGATATTCCCGCATGGTGCAGTTCCTGAAGGTGCTGTTGCCGCTTGCGGCGATTGTCTTGCTTTCCACCGTCTTCTTGCTGTCCCGCAGTATCGAAACAAATGTATCTGTGCCGTTCGCGCAAAATGACATCGATGAACGGCTGGCGCAGCAAGTTGTAACTCAGCCAAACTATCAGGGGACCACGCGCAAGGGTGAGGACGTTCATATCGAGGCAACGCAAGCGACGCAGGGCAACGAGAACGCGACCCCGACTGCCTCAGAATTCCGTGGCCGGTTTGGCTTGCTGAGCGGTGGAACGATACTGCTGGACTCCAACTCGGGTTTAATCCGCCCTGACGAAGGCACAGCCACTTTTGTCGGCGACGTGGTGATCACCACCGCTGACGGGCTTCAGGTCACAACCGATCTACTCAACACATCTTTGGATGAAATCCGCGGCGACACACCGGGACAGGTGAATGGTACCGGGCCGATCGGCAACTTTTCCGCCGGGCGCATGACTTTTGGGACGGAAAAAAAGGATGGTCCGGTCCATATTGTTTTTACAGATGGTGTGAAGCTGATATACGAGCCTGAAAAGGCAGAAAGATAACTTGTGTTCGATTTTCGTTTTGTTCCACTGTGTCTCGCTGTAATCGCGGGTACCGCGACCGCGCAAGAGTCGCAGGTGGCCTTTGGTTCTGCAAATGCCGACCCAAGCCTGCCGGTTGAGGTGACTTCGGAGACATTGAACGTCAATCAGGAAGATGGATCTGCCGAGTTCATTGGCAATGTCATCGTTGTGCAAGGCGAAATGCGGCTTACGGCGGAACGTGTTCTGGTGATCTACAACCAGGAACGCTCGGCCATTGAACGGATGGAAGCGACCGAAAACGTGGTTCTGGTCAGCCCACCGGACGCAGCCGAAGGGGATTGGGCAGAGTACACAATCGATTCCGGTGTGATTGTGATGAAGGGCAATGTCCTTCTGACGCAGGGACCCAGCGTCATCAGTGGCGATCAGATGAACGCTAATCTGACAACAGGCAAGGCGACCATGACCGGGCGGGTCAAAACGATCTTGCAGCAGGGCAACAACTGATGGCGGGTCCGAGCCTGACATTGGCCGAAGGCAGTTCAGGCCTGCGCATCGAGAAGCTGCGAAAATCTTACCGGAAAAAGACGGTTATTCGCGATGTCTCGATGACGCTGGACCGGTCCGAGGTCGTAGCGCTTTTGGGGCCGAACGGGTCAGGCAAGACCACGACCTTCTATTCCGTCGCAGGGCTTGTGTTTCCCGAAGCAGGTAAAGTGACAATTGATGGTCAGAACGTCACAACTCTGCCGATGTATCGGCGTGCACGCTTGGGGATCGGCTATTTGCCGCAGGAAATGTCGATTTTCCGCGGTATGAGTGTCGAAGACAACATTGCCGCTGTATTGGACATTACGGTTCCGCACGCACACAGGCGTAAGGAACGCCTGGAAGAACTGTTGTCGGATTTTTCCATAGAACATTTGCGCCGCGCGCCCGCTTTGGCCCTGTCCGGTGGTGAACGCCGCCGTGTCGAGATCGCGCGCTGTTTGGCGGCCGATCCGAAATATCTGTTGTTGGACGAACCTTTTGCAGGGGTTGATCCGATCAGTGTCGGGGATATACGACATCTGGTGGCCGACCTCAAAAAACGGGGAATCGGTGTGCTGATCACGGATCACAACGTCCGGGAAACGCTGGAAATTGTGGATCGCGCCTATATCCTGCATGACGGCCAGGTGCTGATGTCCGGCACGCCCGACGAAGTTGTCGAAAACGAGAATGTGCGTCGGGTCTATTTGGGCGAAAACTTCCGTATTTCATAGGCTTGAACCGGTTTGCATCAGATGCATGACGGAAATCGCGTATATACACGCCTGTTTTGATTGACTCTTCCTTCGTCTCTTGCCTCAATTGGACTATGGCATTTACTCGGTTCCAGTCTGGATCTCGATCTCCCTTCTTTGAAGGGCAGGACTTAAGGCAACCGCAGAAAATGCCGCGACCCCCCACCCGATAAAAACAAGTTCGTCGCGTACCGTGACGTCAGAATGGGTGTGAATTGTGAAGGAGATCACATGCGTTACCAAATCAGCGGAAAACAGATCGACATCGGCGCGGCCTTGCAGACACACGTGCAAACCGAGCTGGGCGAGGTTGTGGGCAAATATGCTCAGCGGCCGACAGATGCCAACGTCGTCTTTTCCCGTTCAGCGCATGAATATGTATGCGAGACAACGGTGCACCTGTCCACGGGCCTGACAGCCCAGGCCAAGGCGCACGCTACCGAGATTTACGCAGCGTTTGAGGCATGCTGCGACAAGATGGAAACCCAATTGCGCCGCTATAAGCGCCGCCTGAAGGACCACCACAAGGACCGGGCAGAGCCGGTTGAACTCTTTGGTGCGTCCTCTTATATCCTCGCCTCTGACGAATCGGACACGGCGGACGAGCCCGAATCGCTGCAGCCCATGATTGTGGCTGAGATGGAGACGAAAATTCCGTCTCTGAGCGTTGGGGAAGCCGTGATGCAAATGGAACTTGCTGGCGCTCCGGTGCTGGTGTTCAGGAATGAGAACAAGGATGGATTGAACGTTGTCTACCGTCGCGACGACGGTAACATCGGCTGGATCGATCCGTAACAGGCAAGAAAACGGGGCCGCACCCGCACATGCGGGTGCCGTGCCATGGAGCGTGATCATGGAGCTTTCGAGCATACTCAAGCCCGAGGCAGTGCGTGTACTTTCGGCCGCTTCCAGCAAGAAGCGGTTGTTTCAGGAAATCGGCGACGTTGCCGCCGCGACCCAGGGCCTTGATGCCCAGGCGGTTGTCGACTCTCTGCTTGAGCGCGAAAGCCTTGGGCCAACCGGAGTTGGACATGGCGTCGCGCTGCCCCACGCGCGACTGTCTGAACTTGAGGCGGTTTCAGGCGTCTTCGTCATGCTGGAAAAACCGATCGATTTCGGTTCGGTTGATCGTCAGCCGGTGGATATTGCCTTTGCGCTGTTCGCGCCTGAAGAGGCGGGTGTGGATCACCTCAAAGCGCTGGCTTTGGTGTCGCGTACGCTGCGGGATACCTCGGTCTGCACCAAACTTCGGGCGAACCCCGATCCGGTTAAGCTCTATGCAATTTTGACCGAAGCTCAATCCATGCAAGCTGCATGATGGAATAAAAAAAGCCCCCAAAATTCGGGGGCTTTTTGCAAAATCTCTGAACTGGATCAGCCGCCGGTTCCCATTTCCAGCGTCCACCAGATTTTTCCACCATTTTCCTGATGCCAGGCGAACCCCATCTGGGTTGCCTTCGGGTCCATGATCACAGCGCGCGGTCCGGGTTCTTGCATCCAGGCCGCCAGTGTCTCGGTCTCGGTCTCGTAGGTTTCGGAAATCGCTTCGCCCAGGAATGTACCAAAATATCCGACCCGCGCGGCACGATCGATTGGGGACGACCCATCCGACCCAAAGTGCCAAGGGCGGTTCTGGCGTGCCATATCCTTTGAGTGAGTCGCAGCGGCCGCGTTCAACTGAGAGTTCAATTGCACAGATTGCAAGCCCTGAGCCTGACGCAAGGCATTGACCGAATCAAGCATTCGGAATTGCAGTTTTTCGGGATTGCCGCGGATTTTGTAGACCGTGGGCAAGGGGCGGCCATCCGCACCAATAGTGGTGGGCTGGGTGCTTGTACATGCCGCAAGCGCGACAAAGCAAATCAACAGTAAAGAAACGATACGCGTCATGATCGACCTGATAATTGTGTTGTCACCCGGCATAGCGTGCCTGACTGCGCTGAGCAAACGTACATTCGTCTATACTCGCGTGATTCTGCCGGTTTGGTTTGCGACTGAAGCATTCTCGCAATAGAATGGACCAGATTTCAGAGCTTACTAGAACACAGGACCCGTTCGTCATGGTCAAAAAGCGTATTCTGTCACCCACGCGCCGGGTGTTTCTGTCCGGTGTAACCGCCTCGCTGGCGACACCGGCGCTGGCGCAATATATTCCAGGCGACCCGCTGCGCCCTGCACCCGAGCCCGAACCGCCCGTGCGCCGGAATGTGTCAGGGTTTCGTGCTCTGGACTGGCAGCCCTATTTCTCGAACACGAGGAACGGAGCAATTTTGGTCGATACAGTGTCACGCGCGCTGCATTATTGGTCAGATGATCAATCTACATACAAACTCTACCCCTCTTCGGTGCCTTTGACCGAAGAGATGACCCGTCGCGGGCGCACCAGCGTGATCCGCAAAGTTGAAGGCCCCAGTTGGTCGCCGACACCGTCGATGAAGAGAAGAAATCCGGAATGGCCCGACTATATCCCGCCGGGGCCAGATAACCCTCTGGGAACGCACGCTTTATATCTGGGCTGGAAATATTATCGCATTCACGGCACCCACGATACGCGCAAAATTGGGCGACGTTCGTCGAATGGCTGTATTGGCCTCTTCAACGATGATATTGCTGAACTGTTTTCTATGGCGAAGGTCGGCACGCAAGTGTTGCTAATTTGACGACATTTTCCTTCGCGAAGCCGCTTAGCGCTCAAGTTGCAATTGCAATCCAGCGCCAATGCTGATTAGAAAAAAACACGAGGTAAGTCTTAGGTGCGCGGTTCCGGGCATTGGAACCGTGCAAATTCTGGAGGTTAATATGAAAAAACTCGTTCTCGCCGCAGCTCTGACCGCCGCAGCTTCGACCGCATACGCTGGCAACCTGGAAGAGCCGGTTGTTGAAGCACCTGTTGTTGTTGAAGAAACTCAAGGTTCGTCGCAGGGCATCATCCTGCCGCTGATCCTGCTGGTTGTTGTTGCTGCTGCTGTTGCTGCAAGCTAAGCCAACACGGAATTCTTGAAAAAGGCGGTGGAGCAATCCACCGCCTTTTTTGTTTCTGAAAGCCAAAACAGGCGAAAAGCGTTCAAAACCAATTGAATCGCTCGCGCCGTGCGTTGTGTTCCGCAAAGCTAGTCCATCCAGCCGCGAAGATTGTCCTCGACGACCTTGCCCAGGGCGGCGATATGTGCGTCGTCGTCGTTCAGACAGGGGATGTAGGTGAAGGTTTCACCGCCTGCTTCTTCGAAGCTTTCCTTGATCTCTTCGTTGATCTCTTCGAGCGTTTCGATGCAATCGGCCGAGAAGGCAGGGGCGATGACGGCAATGTTCTTCTTACCTTGCTTTGCCAGATCTGCCACGTGATCCACTGTGTAAGGCTTTAGCCACTCTTCCGGACCGAATCGCGACTGAAATGTCGACACAAGCTGGTCATCAGACCAACCCAACCGTTCTTTCAGCAGCCGGGATGTCTTTGCACACTGGCAATGATAGGGATCCCCTTGCTGA
Source organism: Ruegeria sp. HKCCD4315 (assembly GCF_013112245.1). NCBI lineage: Bacteria > Pseudomonadati > Pseudomonadota > Alphaproteobacteria > Rhodobacterales > Roseobacteraceae > Ruegeria > Ruegeria sp. HKCCD4315. Next base: position 3,605,619 of record NZ_WVRN01000001.1, read on the forward strand.
AGATAGCGATCCGGCATTCCGTGGTACGAACAGACAAGAATGTCGGGTGTTGTCTCCATATCCGCATAGGCGCGCTCAACAGATTGCGCCAGCGCGTCGATGTAACTGGGCTGGTCGAAATAGGCGGGCACGGTGCGGGATGCTGGTTGCCAGGCTTCGTTCATCAACGCGCGGAAAAACTGGTCGTTGGCCGTGGCCGTCGTTGCGCCGGCGTATTGCGGATAGAGCGGGAAGAACAGAATGCGGTCACACCCTGCGGCCACCATCTCGCGTACTTTGGATTTGGTTGACGGGTTGCCATATCGCATACAGAAATCGACCATTACCTGGTCGCCGTACCGGTCATGCATCGCCGCCCGCAGCTTGGCGGTCTGATCCTTGGTAATCGTCATCAATGGGCTTTCACCTTTGTCGTGATTCCAGATCGATTTATAAGCTTCGCCCGAGCTGAAAGGCCGTTTGCTCAGGATTATGGCCTGCAGAATCGGCTGCCATTTCCATTTCGGATAATCGATGACACGCTGATCTGACAGAAACTCGTTCAGATACCGCCGCATGGGCCAATAGGTGTAATCGTCCGGCGTGCCCAGATTGGCCAGCAAAATGCCGACGCGACCCATCCTGATCTTGGGATGATCCGTAGGAGCGTGTGCGGGGCGGGTAGCATCGAACATATGGGACTTCCTGAATTTCTAGTGGTCCGGCCTGAGATAAGGGGATTTATCCGCACGTCAATCAGGCAGTTTGCCCTCGGTGGTGCGCAAGGCGTCAGCCAGACGGGCTTGGGCCGATCCCGGGCGCAGCGGTTTGGGTTGGCTATCGTGCGGCGACCATCCGGTCAGGCAGATCAGGTCGAATGTTGCTGTCAGGCGGCCTGAAGCGGTCGAAAAGTGATCCGCATAGATACGCTGCGCGGCTTCGAACACAGCCCGTCTGGTCGGGCGCTTAAGCCGTGCAGACAAGGCGTTGGTTTCACCCATATGGCGCAGATCGCGCATCAGATGCCAAATGTCGCGGTATTCCGCCGTCAGCGGCACTGAATCCGCTACAGGCAAAGCCAGACCGGCCCGTTGCAACAATCCACCCATGTCTCGAAGTTCCGCCATCGGAGCGATGCGAGGGCTCAGGCCGCCCGTGATCTCAATCTCAGCCTGTCCCAATGCGGCGCGCAGTTCGTGCAAAGTTTCCCCGCCCAAACACACGACCAGCAAAAGCCCGTCGGGCCGCAATGCCCTGTGGCATTGGATCAGCTGCCCAACCGAATCATTGGCGCAATGCAGGGCCATTGCGTGGATGACCAGATCATGGGCGCCGGGCTGAAGCGCCAGCACGTCGTCATCCTGGACCAAGGCAGCACCGGAAAGAACGCCGTCCCAAAGCCGCGGAAACGAGCTCACGATCGCAGGCGCTGTAAAGGCTTTGTTAACCATAGAGAGCCGATCCTGCACCTCGTCAATTACGGCGCGATGCAGGAAGAAGGCGTCATCCTGTGCACGGGCGCGGTGGCGCAGGATGGTTTTGCGATCAAACAGAGAGGGTGCGTTGGGCTCGGGCAGTTTCATGGCACGCAAGTATCGCATCGCGCAGCGGATTCAAACCGCACTTGCACTGATTTACCCGTCCCGCTGCATGGGATGCGGCGCGCTGACCGAGTCAGATTTTGGGCTGTGTGGATCCTGCTGGCGTGAAACGCCCTTTATTGGAGGCACCGTTTGCGAAAGCTGCGGAGTGCCGCTGATGGGTGCGCAGGACGGGTATCGGATTGAATGCGACGATTGTCTGAAAGCCCCACCGCCATGGGATGCTGGTCGATCAGCGTTGATGTATGATGGCAAGGCGCGGACATTGGTCCTTGCTCTGAAGCATGGTGACCGGCCCGAATTGGCTCGCCCAGCAGCCCGTTGGATGGCGCAAGCGGGGCGTGAACTGCTTCGACCGGATATGGTGATCGCCCCGGTGCCGCTGCATTGGTCTCGTCTGCTCAAACGGCGCTACAATCAGTCGGCCCTGTTGGCGCAGTATCTGGGTCAGGACAGTGGGCTGGACTGTGTGCCTGACCTGTTGGTGCGAAACAGACGAACACCGGTTCTGGATGGCAAAACGGCGCAAGAACGGGCCGAGGTTTTGAAAGATGCGATTCGCGTCCACCCGCGCAGGGCAAGGCATCTGAAAGCCCGCGACGTGTTACTGGTGGATGATGTGATGACCTCTGGCGCGACTTTGGCCGCCTGTACCCGTGTGTGTCAGGCCGCAGGGGCAAATCATATTTTCGTGTTGGCACTGGCGCGCGTTGCCAAGGATGCCTAATTCGCCCAAGATTGCGCGAAACCCGAAGGGAACGGAAAATGAAGCCGGTAGAAATCTATACCTCGCCGCTATGCGGTTTTTGTCATGCGGCCAAACGTCTGCTGAAACAAAAAGGCGTTGAGTTCAAGGAAGTCGACGTGCTGATGCACCCCAAACGCAAACCCGAGATGATCCAGCGGGCCGGTGGCAAACGCACCGTGCCGCAGATTTTTATCGGCACAGAACATGTGGGTGGTTGTGACGATCTGTATGAACTGGAACGTCAGGGCAAGCTCGACCGGCTGCTGGCGGCCTGATGAAGACCGCGCTGCTGCAGATCACCTCGTCGGACGATCCGGCCGAAAATCTGGACATGGTGCGCGCCATGATGGCTAAGGCCGCCGGGCAAGGCGCGCGGTTCATTTTGACGCCTGAGGTTACGAACTGCGTTTCGACCAGCACCACGCGGCAGCGCGAGGTTCTGCAGCATGAAGAAGACGACATCACCCTGGCGGGCTTGCGCGAAGAGGCCGCCAAACTGGGTGTGTGGCTTTTGATCGGTTCGCTGGGGATCAAAACCCATGACGCGGATGGCCGCTTTGCCAACCGGTGCTTCATGATCGACCCGCAGGGTCAGGTCGTAGCGCGCTATGACAAAATCCACATGTTCGACGTGCAGGTCACGGAAACCGAGACCTTCCGCGAATCGGCCAATTACCGGCCCGGCGACCGCGCGGTTGTGGCTGAGACCGATTTTGGCAAGGTGGGGCTGACCATCTGCTACGATATCCGCTTCCCACATTTGCACGCTGCTCTGGCGCAGGCGGGGGCACGCATCCTGACGGTTCCAGCAGCGTTTTCACCTGTGACTGGTGCCGCGCATTGGGAATCGCTGTTGCGCGCCCGCGCGATCGAGACCGGGTGTTGGGTGCTGGCTCCGGCACAGACCGGAGAACATCCCAAGACGCGCGGAAAAACCCGCTACACGCACGGCCACAGCATGGTTGTCGCCCCGTGGGGGGAGGTGCTGATCGACGCAGGTACCGATCCGGGCATTCACATTTTCGATTTGGATGATAGTTCTGTGACAGAGGCGCGCCGGCGTGTGCCCTCATTGACGCATGTGCGGCCTTTCGACAGGCCCTGATCCAGAACCGAGCTATGACGGACGAAAAAAATGCCCTGGCGGTCACGCTGTTCAGCGAGATTCTGACTGCAGACCAGTTGTTGCGCAACCGGCTGAGCCGGGTGCTGCCCAAGGGCATGGAAATCTCGCATTTCTCGGTGCTGAACCATCTGGTGTTTGTGGGGGATGAGCGGACCCCGGCGCAACTGGCCAGCACCTTCCACGTCACGCGCGGAGCCATGACAAATACCTTGGCCAAGCTGGAATGGGCCGGATACATCCACATCCGCCCCGACTGGGACGACGCCCGCCGCAAGATGGTGGCGATCAGCCCCGCCGGTCGCCGCGCGCGGGATCAGGCGATTTCGTCGATTGCCCCGCTGATCAACCGCGTGGTTGGAGAACTGGGGCTGGAGCGCGTGCGCAGCACGCTGCCGGTGCTGCGGGATTTACGCTTGCAGTTGGAGGGGGAGTAGGATTCACCCCGGCTTCACACTCGCCGTCACATAATTCACGCTCAGATCCCGGTCCGAGATCGACCAACTCCACAGGATCGGGTTGAACACAAACCCCTTGCGGTCCACCGGGTCCAGCCCGGCCTGGCGCAGTAGCTCGAACAGTTCGTCAGGTGTGATGAACTTGTTCCACTCATGCGTGCCGCGGGGCAGCCAGCGCATGACGACCTCGGCCCCGAAGATGGCCATCGCATAGGATTTCGGATTGCGGTTGATGGTGGAACAAATCTGCAGCCCGCCGGGTTTCAGCAAGTGTTGCGTGGCGGTCAGGTAACTTTGCGGGTCGGCGACATGCTCGACAACTTCCATGTTCAGCACAACGTCGAACTGCTCACCAGCGGCGGCCATGTCTTCGGCCGTTGTGTGGCGATAGTCAATCTCCAAGCCCGATTGTTCCGCATGGATGCGGGCGACAGGCAGATTGCGTTCGGCTGCGTCGGCGCCCACGACCGTCGCACCCAAGCGCGCCATCGGTTCACTGAGCAGCCCGCCACCGCAGCCGATATCCAGCAGGCGCAGGCCCTCGAACGGGTTCGGCGCGGTCAGATCACGGTCAAACTCACCTGCAATCTGCTGTGTGATATAATCCAGACGGCACGGATTCAGCATGTGCAGAGGTTTGAATTTCCCGTGAGGATCCCACCATTCTGCCGCCATCGCCTCGAATTTTGCGATCTCGGATGGGTCCACCGTGTTCGGATGCGCTTGCATTCCTGTCTCCGTGTGCTCTTTTACGCTTAAGGACTATATAGGGCCATAATGGACAAGTACCCGGACCAAAAGCGCGCAGTTCAATATCTGTACCCGCCGATCGACCCGTTCGATCAGCGCATGGTCGATATGGGCGATGGGCACCGTATCTATGTGGAACAATGCGGCAATCCCGATGGGATACCGGTTGTTATCCTTCACGGCGGTCCAGGGGGCGGCTGCAGCCCTGCTATGCGGCGCTATTTTGATCCGCGTGCGTACAGGGTGATTCTGTTTGATCAGCGCGGATGTGGTCGGTCCAGACCCACCGCATCGGTCGAAAACAACACGACGTGGCATCTTGTCGCTGATATCGAGCGGCTGCGCGAACTGTTCGAAATTGATGAGTGGATCGTGTTTGGCGGAAGCTGGGGGGCGACGCTGGCGTTGATCTATGCGCAGACGCATCCGGATCGGGTCAGCCGTCTGGTGCTGCGCGGTGTGTTTCTGGCCACGCAGGCCGAGCTGGATTGGTTCTATGGCGGCGGGGCCGGGCGGTTCTGGCCCGAGCACTGGCAGAAGTTCACTGCCCTGCTGCCCGAGGGTGAGCTGGACGATACAATTGCCGCTTATAATAAGCGCCTGTTCTCGGGCGATCGCGCGACCGAGATCCTGTATGCACGCGCCTGGTCGCATTGGGAAAACGCGCTGGCCTCGATCCATACCAACGGATCGGTGGGCGAAAGTCCGGGTGAATACGCCCGCACCTTTGCGCGGCTCGAGAATCACTATTTCATCAACAAGGCGTTTCTGGAGAGGGATGGGCAGATTCTGGATCAGATGGACCGGATCGCCGATATTCCCGGACATATCGTTCAGGGGCGGTATGACATGATCTGCCCGCCTCAGGCTGCATGGAATCTGGCTGAGCGCTGGCCCAATGCCGAGTTGAAGATGGTGCGGCAGGCGGGCCATGCGCTGTCAGAACCCGGCATCAGCGCCGAGCTTGTGCGCATCATGGATCGCGTGGCGGAGGGTGTGGCATGACCCGGATTGACCGCCGTGCCTTGTTTGCCTCGGGTGCCGCTGCCGCGCTGCTGGCGGCGACCGGTGCGTCCTTGGCGGATACGCCGAAGAAAGGCGGCACGTTGCGGCTGGCCGTTCCGCGCGACGACAGCCTTGAACAAGTTGCACGCGGGGCTGTTTTCGACACTCTGACCGAGATCGCGCCTGACGGAACGTTGCGGGGTGAGCTTGCAACAGGGTGGCAGACCGATGCCGACGCACGGATCTGGACCTTTGATCTGCGCGATGATGCGGTCTTCCACGACAGCGCGCCGTTGGAAATTGCCGACGTTTTGTCCGTTCTAGCGGAAGTTGGTCGTGCCGAAGCCATGGCCCCCAATCGCGTGCACTTGGAACTGGCTCAGGCCAATCCGGGTCTGCCCTTCATGTTGGCAGACAGCCGGTTTGTCGTCACACAATCGGGTCAAACTGTGTCGCCATTGCATGCGGCCAACGGTACTGGCTGTTACCGCGTCGAACGGGCCGAAGACGGGCGACATTTCCTCGGTCGCCGTGTGGCGGGGCATTACAAGGATGGTCAGGCCGGATGGGTCGATGCCATCGAGGTTATCGTAATTCCGGACGCGGGGGTTCGGGCCGAAGCGCTGCGCGATGGTTATGTAGATGTGGCGGCTCTGCCGGATAACGCGGAAATGCAGGGCGTGCGCGGTCTTCGGTTTCACCCGTCCGAGGCGGACCTGGCCCTTGCTGTAGCTGGCGCTGTCGGGATGCCACGCCAGATTGCCGGGTCGTCGGTGCTGGACGATGGCCGTATCGCAGAACGGTGGTGGATGGCGTAAATTCGGCTGCGACTCCCGCCGGGGGTTGCAGACTCGGACCATCCTGCGTATATGCAGTTTCAACAGCGGCGCGTTGGACTTCTGGTTCAAGGCTCCACCGGAAAATTCGACGGGCCGCGCGCCCGTTTTTTTGTGCCCGATTGAAGGGTAGAGAACCAGATGACAAACGACCTGATAGCCAAAGCTGCCATTGACCGGCGACTGGCCGAGATCATCACCCCCGTGATTGAGGATCTGGGGTATGAACTTGTGCGCATTCGCCTGATGAGTGGCAAGCAGACCACGCTGCAGATCATGGCTGACAAGCCAGACGGTGGCATCGAAGTGGACGACTGCGCCGAGATTTCCAATGCGGTCAGCGCCACGCTGGACGTCGAGGATCCGATCCTTGATGCGTATACGCTGGAAGTGTCCAGCCCCGGAATCGACCGCCCTCTCACCCGCCTCAAGGACTTTGAGACCTTCGAAGGCTATGAGGCCAAGATCGAGACCGCCGAACTGATCGACGGCCGCCGCCGTTTTAAGGGTGAATTGGCCGGGATCGAAGGGGATGAGGTTCTGATCAACATCCCCGAGGGGGACGAGACGATCACCATCGGTTTGCAATTCGACTGGCTGAGCGACGCCAAGCTGGTCCTGACCGATGATCTGATCAAGGAAATGCTGCGCCAGCGCAAAGACGCGGGCGCCCTGAACGAAAACGCTTTCGACGAGATTGAGACCGAAGGGTCCGAAGAGGAGACGAACTGATGGCAATCACCTCAGCCAACCAGCTGGAGCTGCTGCAGACCGCCGAGGCCGTGGCCCGCGAAAAGATGATCGACCCCGGTCTGGTTGTCGAAGCGATGGAGGAATCGCTCGCCCGTGCCGCCAAGAGCCGTTACGGCGCGGAAATGGACATTCGCGTGTCCATCGACCGCAAGACCGGCAAGGCGACCTTCACTCGCGTGCGCACTGTGGTCGAGGATGAAGAGCTTGAGAACTATCAGGCCGAGATGACCGTCGAGCAGGCGCGCCAGTACATGGAATCGCCCGAGGTTGGTGACGTCTTCGTCGAAGAAGTGCCGCCGGTTGAAATGGGCCGGATCGCGGCGCAGTCCGCGAAACAGGTGATCCTGCAAAAGGTCCGCGAAGCGGAACGTGATCGTCAGTACGAAGAATTCAAGGATCGTGCGGGCACCATCATCAACGGCGCGGTCAAGCGCGAAGAATTTGGCAATGTCATTGTCGATCTGGGTGGTGCCGAGGCTGTTCTGCGCCGCAATGACAAGATCGGTCGCGAAAGCTATCGCCCAAATGACCGCGTGCGCGCCTATATCAAGGAAGTGCGCCGCGAAGTGCGTGGCCACCAGATCTTCCTTTCGCGTACCGCGCCGGAATTCATGGCCGAGCTGTTCAAAATGGAAGTGCCGGAAATCTATGACGGCATCATCGAGGTCAAGGCCGTGGCTCGTGACCCCGGCTCGCGCGCCAAGATTGCCGTGATATCGTATGACGGGTCAATCGACCCGGTTGGTGCTTGCGTCGGTATGCGCGGCAGCCGCGTGCAGGCCGTTGTGAACGAACTGCAGGGCGAAAAGATCGACATCATCCCGTGGAACGAAGATCAGCCGACCTTCCTGGTGAACGCGCTGCAGCCCGCCGAGGTCTCCAAGGTGGTTCTGGACGAAGAAGCCGGCAAGATCGAGGTTGTCGTGCCGGAAGAGCAGCTGAGCCTTGCCATCGGTCGCCGCGGTCAGAACGTACGTCTGGCAAGCCAGCTGACCGGTCTGGACATCGACATCATGACCGAAGCAGAAGAATCGGCGCGTCGCCAGAAAGAGTTCGAAGCCCGCACCAAGCTGTTCATGGACAGCCTGGATCTGGATGAATTCTTTGCACAACTCTTGGTTTCGGAAGGCTTTACCAACCTCGAAGAGGTCGCCTATGTCGAAATCGATGAACTGTTGGTCATTGACGGTGTTGACGAAGGCACCGCGCAAGAACTGCAGACACGTGCCCGCGAATTCCTGGAAGCACAGGCGAAAGCGGCTTTGGACGCGGCCCGTGCACTGGGCGCCGAGGACAGTCTTATTGAATTTGAGGGCCTGACACCCCAGATGGTAGAAGCGCTGGCCAAGGATGATGTGAAGACCTTGGAAGACTTCGCAACCTGCGCCGACTGGGAATTGGCCGGTGGCTGGACCACAGTCGATGGCGAACGCATCAAGGATGACGGTGTACTTGAACCTTTCGGTGTGACGCTGGAAGAAGCGCAGGACATGGTCATGACCGCACGTATCCTGCTGGGTTGGGTTGATCCGGCCGAGCTGGAGCAAGCGGAAGAAGACATCGACGGCGACGCAGAAGACGAGGAGGTCGAGGCCTGATCTCAGGCCTCGGGTGGCGCGTATGGCTCGCGGTGGCGTCCATAAGGATCGGTCTGACGGACCCGAACGCAAGTGCATCGCCACGGGCGAAGTTCAGCCAAAATACGGGCTGATCCGCTTTGTGACGGGACCGGACGGTCAGGTTTATCCCGATGTTGCGGCAAAACTGCCGGGGCGCGGGGTCTATGTGGCGGCAGATCGTGCCGCACTGGACAAGGCCGTTGGCAAGAAACTGTTTGCGCGCGGGTTCAAGGCACAGGTTTCTGTGTCGAAGGATCTGAGCGACGAAGTCGAAAAACAGATCGCGCGTCGCGTGGTTGAGTTGCTCAGCCTGGCGCGTAAATCCGGTGACGCGGTTGCCGGATATGAAAAGGTCAAGACGTGGCTGGACCGGGAAGAGGCGCAAGTGCTGCTTCAGGCCATTGATGGATCGGGGCGCGGCAAGTCCAAACTCAGCACGCCGCACTTCGGAAAATACATCGGTTGGCTGACTGCGGACGAATTAGGGCAGGCATTTGGGCGCCAAACAGTGATTCATGCTGCCATGGCCTCTGGCGGACTCGCCAAACGTGTTGTAGAGGAAGCGCAGCGCCTGCGTGGCTTGCGCGAAACGGATGACGGCGGCAGGGGCCGCGCGGAAGGGTAAGAAGCTTTATGAGCGATAATGACGGCAAAAAGACATTGGGTCTTCGTGGCGGGGCACGCCCCGGAAATGTGAAACAGAGTTTCAGCCACGGACGCACCAAGAATGTCGTGGTGGAAACCAAACGCAAGCGCGTGGTGGTCCCCAAGCCGGGCGCGGCAAAGCCGGGTGGCGGTGCTGCACCTTCGGGTGATCCGTCGCGTCGCCCTGCGGGTATTTCCGACGCGGAAATGGCACGCCGGATGAAGGCATTGCAGGCCGCCAAGGCCCGCGAGGCTGAAGAGGCCGCCGCCCGCGAGGCTGCAGAAAAGGCGCGCGAAGAAGAGCGTGCCCGCCGCCGTGCGGAACAGGAAGCCAAGGAACGTGAACAGCGTGAGGCTGAAGAGCGCGCCCGTCAAAAGGCGGAAGAGGAAGAGCGCAAGCGCATAGAGGCGGAAGAAGCCGCCAAACGCGCCGCTACAGCGCCCGCACCGGAAGAGCCTAAAGCGGCACGCGCCCCGGCCAGCAAGCCTGCACCCGCTGCGACCCCGCGCAAGCAGGATCGTGAGCGCGAGCAGCGCGGTCGCGGCAAAGGTCGCGACGATAACCGCCGTTCGGGCAAGCTGACACTGGGTCAGGCCACTGGTGGCGAAGGCAACCGCCAACGCTCGATGGCTGCGATGAAGCGCAAGCAAGAGCGTGCGCGCCAGAAAGCCATGGGCGGCACGGTTGAGCGGGAAAAGGTGATCCGCGACGTACAGCTGCCCGAGGCGATCATGGTCTCGGAACTGGCCAACCGTATGGCCGAGCGCGTAGCTGACGTTGTCAAATCGCTGATGCAGATGGGCATGATGGTCACGCAGAACCAGACCATCGACGCTGACACGGCTGAACTGATCATCGAAGAATTTGGCCACAAGGTCACGCGTGTTTCTGATTCGGATGTTGAAGACGTCATCAAAGAGGTCGAAGACAGCGATGAAGATCTGAAGCCGCGCCCGCCGGTCATCACCATCATGGGTCACGTTGACCACGGTAAAACCTCTCTGCTGGATGCAATCCGCGATGCGCGTGTTGTGGCGGGCGAGGCCGGTGGCATCACCCAGCATATCGGCGCCTATCAGGTGAAAACCGAGGGCGGCACCACACTGACCTTCCTGGATACACCGGGCCACGCGGCGTTTACGTCGATGCGTTCGCGCGGTGCGCAGGTCACGGATATCGTGGTTCTGGTTGTTGCGGCTGACGACGCAGTGATGCCGCAGACGATTGAGGCGATCAACCACGCCAAGGCGGCAGAAGTGCCGATGATCGTGGCGATCAACAAGGTCGACAAGCCGGATGCAAACCCGGACAAGGTGCGCACCGATCTGCTGCAACACGAAGTGATCGTCGAGAAAATGTCGGGTGAGGTTCAGGACGTCGAAGTGTCCGCCATCACCGGTCAGGGTCTGGACGAGCTTCTGGAAGCCATTGCGCTGCAAGCCGAAATTCTGGAACTGAAAGCCAACCCCGACCGCGCCGCCCAAGGTGCTGTGATCGAGGCGCAGCTGGATGTGGGCCGCGGTCCTGTGGCCACCGTTCTGGTTCAGAACGGCACGTTGCGCCAGGGCGACATCTTCGTTGTGGGTGAGCAATACGGTAAGGTCCGTGCACTGATCAACGACAAGGGCGACCGCGTCAAAGAAGCTGGCCCCTCGGTTCCTGTCGAGGTTCTGGGCTTGAACGGCACGCCCGAGGCCGGTGACGTATTGAACGTGACCGAGACCGAAGCGCAGGCCCGCGAAATCGCCGCCTATCGCGAACAAGCCGCCAAGGACAAACGTGCCGCCGCTGGTGCCGCAACCACCCTTGAGCAGCTGATGCAGAAGGCGAAAGAAGACGAGAACGTGGCCGAGCTGCCGATCCTCGTCAAAGCTGACGTGCAAGGGTCTGCCGAAGCCATCGTTCAGGCGATGGAAAAGATCGGCAACGACGAAGTGCGCGTGCGCGTGCTGCATTCGGGCGTGGGCGCGATCACCGAAACCGACGTTGGCCTGGCCGAAGCGTCAGGCGCGCCAGTTATGGGCTTTAACGTCCGTGCCAACGCATCGGCGCGGAACACCGCGAACCAGAAAGGTGTCGAGATCCGCTATTACTCGGTGATCTATGACCTTGTGGACGACGTGAAGGCGGCTGCTTCCGGCCTGCTGAGCGCCGAGATTCGAGAGAAGTTCATCGGCTATGCCGAGATTCGTGAAGTCTTCAAGGTCACAGGTGTCGGCAAGGTTGCCGGCTGTCTGGTCACCGAAGGCGTTGCCCGCCGTTCCGCAGGCGTCCGCCTGCTGCGCGACAACGTGGTGATCCACGAAGGCACGCTGAAGACGCTCAAACGCTTCAAGGACGAAGTCGCCGAGGTTCAGTCGGGTCAAGAATGCGGTATGGCGTTCGAGAACTACGACGATATCCGCGCAGGCGACGTGATCGAAATCTTCGAGCGCGAAGAGGTCACCCGGACACTGGATTGATCCGGTTCAGATCGAATTTAGAGAAAGCGGCCTCCTGGGCCGCTTTTTTGTGGGTTCTTGTTGGGTTTTAAGGTCTGCTGAGCGGACATGAGTGCTTGAATCTGGAACACTCTGCATCGGCAACGATGCGACGTGTTTCATCAGTATCTGATCAGAGTATCCAGTATCGCTTGTCGCGTTGCGGCATCATTGTGGAAGATCCTGCCTGCAAGAAACTCAGATGGAAACTCCGGCCATGTTTTGCGCATTTCGGTAACAAGTCTTTGCGCCTCTTCCGTATGTCCCAACTGATCGTTCGCAACGGCTTGGAACAGGAGAGAAGGAGCACTTACAGGCGCACCGGCAGCGGGCGCTCCTTTAAATGCCTCGACAACCTTTTCGTAATTCCCGAGCATCAGTTGCGATACACCCCAAATATTTCGTGCGCCAAAGCGGCCCGATCCTGACCTTAGTCTTTCTGGGTCGCTAACCTCGGCCGCAAGATCCGGAGTGTTGGCCATAATGGCGGTGATGCCAACTAGATCCAGGATATGACCATCCTTCGGCGCAAGCTCGACCGACAGTCTTGCGTATTTCAGTGCCTCAACTGGTTTATACTGGGTGGCCAATACCCAACCATTTGCTCCGTTTGCCCATGCATCGGTGGGAGATAGATCAAGCGCCTTTCCCGACATCTCCGCAGCTTGGCTAAAGAGGTCTTCTCTTTGTGATTTGTCCGGGGACAACATAGCCAGAGTTGCTAGGACCTGTGCCGAACCGGCGTAGCCATCGGAGAGAGCTGGGTCGAGCTCGGTGGCATGCTGGAACATTCCCAGCGCTATTTGCTGACGCTTGACATCAAAGACGGGAAAAAACATGCCGCGGGCCTGATCCGCAAGGTTGGCCGCCTGAAGTCTCGTCAAAGACTGCTCACCAAGGGCCGCTCGCTCAGCCTGTTCCGTGGATCGAGTCGCGGGCGAACCCGCCTCGTTATTCTGAGCAAACCAAAACCCAATTCCAGCAATCAATACAACGCAAACCAATCCAACCGGCAGCAGTTGCGTTAAAAGCGGATGCCTTCCAAGCGCATCGCTGTTTCGCACTCCTGAAGTGCTGTCTAGCGAGAACCGTGGCTTGTATCCGCCGGAATCAACAAAAATGCGAACGCCCTCACCGTTCCATTGATCTTCGTAAAACTCCTGTAGCAGCCGACGCAACCGTCGGGCTTCAACGCGAACGAGATTCCGACCACCGGTGCCATCAATGCTCCGACCGTAGACTTCGACGGCGATTGCTTTGCCACGAATCTGAGCACCGCGACCCGCGAGCGTTTCTTCGACCACGTAAGTAAGAAATTGCTGGAGTCGAGGCGAAGCCTGGAACGCGGCACTGGAAACAACGCTCTGAAGTGCCTGTCGGACAAGCTCCGGAGATGGCTGTGCAACATCTTGATCTATCGGCAATTCATTAGCTTGGTTCAAAGCAAACTCACCCCCAACTCACGGTGACTCACTTGGCGTGTGCCGTCAACCGCACTCATCTCGATGTGAGAATAGATAGTGGAAACCGAGGATTATCCAGTGACGTGGGAACTAAGTGACGAGCTTCCAGAGCTTTCCGATGCGCTTTCCGGGCGTATCGAAACGGATGCGTTACTCAGCGAGGCAATTGCAGACCTAAAGAAAGTTACTGCGCTGCTGGATGACACATCGATTACAGCGCCAGAGCGTGCGGAATGGGCCCACATCAGATCTGAACTCGTGAACGAGCTTCGCCGGATGGTGAAGCGCAATCTTCGTAACACTTTTAACTGAGGACCGAACCATGACCAAGGAAGACAATGGGCAAGACCTGGAGAACAAACAAGTTCAGGCGACAGACCAAATTGAAGACCCCTCACGACGGAGTGTTCTTAAGGGTTTAGCCACTGGAGCTGCCGCGACAGGGGCGGCTGGGTTTGCGGCGGGGAGTGCCGAGGCCCACGAAGGAGACGGCCCGCTGGGAGAAACTCTCAAGAACCCATACGGTGGGCGACCCGCAGGTGGTATCTCTTTGCCAGAGTATTTCCGCCCAACCAAATACATGACAGGCTCAAACGCGAACTATTTTCCACTTAGTGAGGAGTTGGGACCAGATGAGATGCGCATCTCATTCTGTGGCTCGACACCCTATCCACCGCGCGAAGATCAGGCGGGTACGTGTATCATGGTAGAGTTGGGAAATGGAAAACGGTTCTTCTTCGACTTTGGATCCGGTTGTGTCCGTAACATCATTGCCATGCAGGTGCCGGGGCAGCTGATCAACGACATCTTCATCTCTCACCTGCATGTCGACCACTATGCCGACATCCCTTACATCTACCCATTCCGGGCTTGGTCAGGAGGGTACACTCCACTTCGTATTCACGGCCCGTCCGGTCGGACACCCGAGCTTGGCACAGCTGGGATGGTCAAAGGCATGCAGCAAATGCTCAAATGGCACCTCGAAGCATTCGATGTGTTCCCAATTGGTGACGGCTATGAGATCGAGGTCAACGAGTTCGATTTCAGCCAAGAAGGCGGTATCGTTTATGACCAAGATGGTGTGACTGTTCGGTCCTGGCCGCGCAGCCACGCCAAGGACGGCGCAGTTGGGTATCGGCTCGATTGGAATGGTCTGAGCTTCGTATGGACAGGCGATGGTCGCCCGGATGAGCTTTCACGGAAATACGGCGAAGGCGTCGATGTTTTTGTAACCGAAATGTCGGGACAGGATATTGGTCAGTTGATGACCTACAAATACGGTATCCCACAGGATCTGTTTAATTACACAATCGATACGCATCATACCTCCCACTATGCCGTGGGTAAGCTCTTTGCTGACGCAAGGCCGCGGTTGGGAATGGTGACGCACTATACACAGGACGAGGATATCGACGCTGAAATGCTGGCTGGTATTCGCGCCCACTATGACGGTCTGTTCCAATGGGGTCTCGATGTAGCCGTTGTGAACGTGACCAAGGATGCGATCTGGTACAGGAAAGCTGCACTGCCCGGAAAATCCGGTACTGTGCCACCATTTCGTGAACTGGCTGCGGCAGCCGAGGCCGGGCGTATTGAGCTCCCGGATGAAATCACATTGCCGAATCCGAGGCTCACTCGAGCAGATCAGCAAGACCAAAAGTACCGCGATATGGAGATCGATCCACGCGAATACTACCCAACCGACGTTTTCCGAGCACCCGGCGGGGACTGGCCGCAGGACTTTACCATCAAAGTTTCGGATGTAATCGGCCCGCGTGATGAAGACTGAGAGGAGATCGAACAATGATTGAATTTGGTTCGACTTCTGCGATCCCCGTAACGATCCTTACCGGCTTTCTCGGCGCCGGTAAGACAACACTTTTGAACCGCATCCTGACAGGCAATCACGGGTTGCGGGTTGCAGTTCTGGTGAATGACTTTGGATCAATAAACGTTGACGCTGACTTGGTGGTTGGCCTCGAAGAGGACGTGATGAGTTTGGCAAATGGTTGCGTTTGCTGCTCGATCCGAGATGACCTGATCGAAACGGTAGAGGCCGTTCTCGCCCGACCTGAGAAACCGGAATATATCGTTCTTGAAGCAAGCGGCGTGTCGGACCCATCGTCAATCGCGATGACGTTTACGGATCAACGGTTCCGGGACATGATCCGTTTGGACAGCCTCATGTGTCTTGTCGACGCGGAACAACTATTTGCCGCGCCGGAACAAATGGAGTTGAAACTCCGACAAATTGCATTTTCGGACATGGTAATTCTGAACAAGGTTGATCTTGTCGACAGGGCCACAGTTCAGAAGGTGCACGATTGGCTGGGGTCTCGTTTCCGCCGATATCGATTGGTCGAAGCTGTCAATGCGGACGTCCCACTGGACATACTTCTTTCTGTTGGTCGCTTTGCCGCCGAACAGCTCGAAACAGAAATACCTGATCATCATGAGCATGGGCCAGATTGCGGTTGTCACCACTCTGATCACTCAGACAGCTTTTCAACAACCATGATGAAAGCTGACCGACCAATAAGCCTATCCTCTCTTCGTACCGCTATTCGGAAACTTCCCGGAGATGTCTATCGTCTCAAGGGTTTTGTCTTCAGTGAGGAGGATCCGGATCATCGCATTCTTGTACAGGTTGTCGGAAAACGCATGGACATCGCAAGGGATGGCGCATGGGGCCACCGAAAACCCGAAACAAGGCTTGTTGCAATAGGTGCACCAGGAGCCCTTTCGGAATACGAGCTTTCCGAAGCGTTGTTGGAACCTGCGTAGCGGCAAGTTCGACCAAATGTGTTTGCGTGTGTTATTTTAATTCCAACACGCAGCAGCTCGAAAGTCCGCGGCGCCGGAGACCAAACGAGGAGAATAACCTTATTGCTGAAGAAGTTTAGGAATTGGATTCAAGCGATCACACTGCTTGCACCTGCCACTACGTTTGTGTTGTCAGGTACGACTGTGTGCGCGCAGGACGTCTCGAGTCGAGAACTTGCAGATACAACCCCAAACCTCGGATTGCCGAGTTCAGCCGGAGGACAAGATGCCGAGTTGCTTTCTGGTTTCCATGGGCTCGAGGCGTTGCCCCGAGTGGCAAATTTCATTTGCAGAGGTTCCAGGGGCAAACACGGGATGCCTGTCATTTTTTCTACCCAGGTAGATCTGGAAACTCTGCAGGCAGGTGACTTCAGAGTTGAAACAAAGTCAGGCCAGATCGGAGTAATGCACTGCGCGTCAGTGTTGCCTGCTACCGATCCCGGTGAATTGCGCACGGTGCTTCTCATAGGGGATTTTGGGAACCTTCCCGACGATCCCCCCATCGAAGTCGAAGTTATTGGACACCTTCATTCCATCGACGGGACACTTGATTTTCGAGGTGCTACAGTAGCCGTAACTCCGCTGGAAGACGGGCCCTCAATGATCTTTGCCGAGGTTGTTGAGGATTGGACTTTGGTCGGAAACTTGGGGCCACGCCGAACCAGAGGAAGCCTTTGTCCAAGTGACAACACTGTTCAGGCCATTCGGGTAACTTGGGCGGGTGGGGTCACGCTGGCCAACGGCAAGGAACCTGGCGATTTGGAACGTGATCTGTACAGTATCCTCGTAGAGGCCGAAGATGGATCTCAGCGCATTGTGACGCCCGCAGCGCTTGCTGATCTGGGCGACGGAGACAATAACCACATGCTCTGCCTCGATACAAAGGATCGACCTATATCAGTGTCTTTTCCGGCTGGTATTCTGACGGATCCAAATGACGATCTGAACCCTGAAACCAGCTTGTTTATAACAAAACCCAATTAAGAAACTCCTTTGATTTTGCTGCAATGAATACTTAGTCGAAAACACTCGATCGGACCGATTGTAGGCACTTCATTGTTGTACGCCAATAAATGGGCCTAATCGCAGCCTGCCGCTACATGCTCAGCCAAACGACCCTAAAAATCGGCATGCTGTGGTACAATTCGCGATAAGCATCAACAGACTAACCCTTTTGCAAGCCCGCGCGACTGCCTGACACAATCAGCAACCATCGATGGATGTGTCAACGGGCAAAGGTAAGGCCATTCGAGGCGTTGTTCGGCGTAAATGGCATCTTGCTCAACGTTCAGGTAACGATAGCTATTATTCGCAACTTCACCGCCGTATTTATACAAAAGCACGCCATAGCTAAAGCCATCGAGGTCACTTAGGTCGATGCCATTGCCTATATAGGATGCTTGAATTTCCATAAGTTCGATCCGCGTTTCAAACACCCGTTTACATGCACCAGAGTATTCATTCTGGAAAACAACAGATACCAACCAACAAGCACCGCAAAGTAAGGCAATTGTCAGAAAATATGGGCTCCATCGCTTGAACAGTCTTCTTGCTTCGCGCAATGAACCATCAATTGAGAAATAACGGCGTTCGGACAGAAATTCTGTACTAACCGCGTCGGTCTTTATTGGCTGGGCTGAGATAGAGGCTTTCTTTTGGGGCATTGCGGAAGCAACTACGACCAGCACAAAAACCAGCACGGTTTCAATAATCCATGCAAACAGCAAGGCGGGTATCCAGCCAAGCGAAACACCAAGAAAAAATCCAAACTGAGAAATGGCGTAAATCCAGCCGGCTAAGAAGATTAAGGTCCGGATGATTGTCATAGGACGTCCCAATAGACATAAAACAAATGTCGATCAAAATAGGTCCGCGTGGGCCAGTATCACTCTGCGGCATCCAGCCAATCTTCGATCAGCTTTTCGTTTATGGAGGTTAGGCGCGACAAAGGGCGCAGCTTTCCGTTGATATGGCAAAGAGAAGGGTCATGCGGTTTCCTCCATCTCTTCGCCCAGATAAACGTGAGGGTCAAGCAACAGGTTCTTCCGACATGACGTCTGCAAAGGATTTGAAGAACTTGGCCGCAAGTTTCTTGGCTGTACTCTGAATAAGACGGCTTCCAAGTTGCGCCAACTTACCGCCGATCACGGCTTTGGCTTCGTAGCGCAGAATGGTCTGAGAGCCATTTTCGGTCAGAGTTACGTCAGCGCCGCCTTTTGCATGGCCAGCTGCGCCACCATTGCCTTGGCCTTCCAGCGAAAATGTCTCTGGCGCGCCGTCGGTTTTAAGGACCACATCTCCGCTGAATTTCGCTTTCACGGGTCCAACTTTAAGAACAACTTTGGCTTCAAGTTCCGTTTCAGACTTCTTGATCAGCTCTTCGCACCCGGGGATACAGCGTTTCAGTATCTCGGGGTCGTTCAACGCTGCATAAACCACGTCGCGCGGGGCATCGATGAGAATTTCGTCAGCCAGTTCCATGGCGGTTCCTTCCTTTGTTCAGCAACAGGGGTATTTGATCTTTGCAAGCACCTCAGCCTGCTCACTAGAGGGCTTGAAGATACGAGTTAAGATTTTGTAAAGTTTACGCATTTGGATCTCTTTCTGCGGAATTCCTGCGCACGGTGACCAGTTCCGCCAGAATGGAGAGCGCGATTTCTTCTGGCGTGACAGCACCAATGTCCAAACCGGCTGGGGCTGAGACGGTCGCAAGTGTGATCTCGGGCACACCGGCTTCAGAGAGCTTTTTAGACAGGGCAGCGAACTTCTTCTTGCTGCCGACAAAGGCGACATAGTTTGCATCGTACGCAAGCGCGTCGCGCAAGGCGTCCAGATCGCCCTGCCCTTGCGTCGCAACGACGACCGCGCTCATCTTTCCAAGTGCACTCTTTCCATCAAGGGCACGCGTGATCGACCAGTGAAAATGTGGTGCGATTTGTGCCAAAGCCTCTGCGACCGGCGAGTTCCCAAGTACTGTTAACTCTGGCATCGGAAGACAAGGCTCAATGAAGATGTCGATGGTACCACGAGAGGGACAACCGTTGCGCGCATAGAGTACGCCCTCCATCATTGCTCCGGCACTGACGCCGATATCGTTTAAAAAATCTTCCGGCGCGACCGACACAAGTTTAGGTGCGCCGGTTTCGAGAGCCTCCAAGGTGGCTCGCCTCACAGCGCCACGGGTGCAGCCGCCGCCAAGAAACCCATGCAAGATAGTGCCATCCGCACCTATGATTGCCTTTGCGCCGGGTTTAGCTGCAGTGGTTCCCGCAGTGCGCACGATTGTGGCAAAGGCAAAAGGTTGTTCCTTGGCGCGCAGGGACAGGGCTGTTTCTGCCAGGTCTGAAGAAAACAACTCAGCGGGGGTCATAGCGATACCAGCTCCTTCTCCAACGCGGCGAGGTCCGCCAAAGTGCTGGCTGCATAAAAGCGGTCCAAATGAGGCAATGCGGCTTTCATGCCCGCAGCGACGGGCGCATAGTCGCGCCAGCCTTTGAGAGGGTTCAGCCAAAGAATGCGGCAGCCGCGTTTGCGCAACTTGGTCAACGCGGCGTCGATGTGGTCAGGGGAAGAGGTGTCATAGCCGTCCGAAAGAATCATCACGACCGAACGACCATCGACGAACCGACGCGCATATGTAGCCGCGAAACGGTCCAGGCTTTCCCCGATTTTGGAGCCTCCGCCGAACCCATCCGCCATCAAGGACATCCGTCCGATGGCGCGCATGGCGTCCTTATCGCGTAAAGCTTCGGTTATCCGCACGAGGCGTGTGTGAAACAGGTACGCGTCGGCGGTTGGATCTCCGCGCATCAGGCCGGCCAAAAAGGCCAGGAACACTTGCGCATATACGGTCATAGAGCCGGAAACATCGCATAGGGCTACGATTTTGCGGCTACGATCAGGGCGTTTGCGCTTAATGAGTCGGATGGGTTCGCCCCCTGTTGCCAGGCTGCGCCGGATTGTTTTGCGGAAATGCAGGCGGTCCCCTTTACGGGCAGCGATGCGACGGCGGGAGCGGCGGTCGCGCAGCGCTTGTCCGAGGCGGCGGGCAACCTCTTCGGCCTCGGAAATCTCTTCCGCCCGTACCAGCTCACGTAGGTCGCGCCGGGACAGGTTTCGCATCTCGGTGGCGATCAGCTTGCCGTCGCCATTGCTTTCCGCATCACCTTCACCTCCGTCCGGCGCTGTCGCATCGCCAGCGCCTCCAACGTCTTCTCCTTTGGCATCTCGTGACGAATGTACGCTGTCGTCGCCCTTGGTAGGGGCCGATATTTTCGGCATGACCTTTGTTCGCACGCGACCAGCATCCATCCAGAAACTGTCGAACAGCAAATCAAACCTCTGCGCGTCGTCCTTGCATCCCGTGCAGACCGCCTTGAGGGCGCATCTCGCCTCTGAGGGGTTGGCTGCCTCAACATGGGTCAAGGCCGCCAGAGCCGCTTCGGTTTCCTGCACGCCAAGGCGCAGGCCATTCTCTCGCAAATGGGCCAGGAACCCCGCCATACGCGCTGTGGCGCCGGGATCTCGGCCAGCAAAGCGGGTTACGCGGGTCATGCGGCCTTCCCCGCAATGCGTTGTGCCACTTCGGTGGTGATATGTGCGCGATCGCCCTGAGTTTTTAAAAGTGTCGTGAGTGTGGCTTGGAGGGCTGCCGGGTTTTCCGTTAGATCGGCAATCCCTAACCCCATAAGAGCGGCGGCAAAATCCAGTGTCTCCGCGATTCCGGGCACTTTCTCCAGCTCTTCCTTGCGCAACGCCTGGACGAACCCGATCACCTGATCGGCCAGCAGCGCTTCAATCCCAGCACAACGGGCCTTCAGGATCGCGAGTTCCGTCGTCCTGTCAGGATAATCGACATAAGCGAAAAGGCAGCGGCGCCTTAGCGCGTCCGACAAGTCGCGGGTGCCATTCGAGGTTAGTATAACTGTTGGCACGGTGGTGGCTTTGATGGTGCCAAGTTCTGGCACCGTGATTTGGTAATCGGCTAGGATCTCGAGCAGGAAGGCTTCGAACTCTTCGTCTGCGCGGTCAATTTCATCGATCAGCAAAACTGGAGAAACGTCTTGCGTGATCGCCGACAGCAAGGGGCGTTCCAACAAATACTCGCGCGAGAATATCCGATCCTCGACCGCCTTGCCGGTCTCGCCTGCTTCAGAGGACGCACGGATCGCCAGGAGTTGCCGTTGGTAATTCCACTCATAGATTGCCTGAGAGGCGTCCAAACCTTCATAACATTGCAGACGGATCAATTGCGTGTTCTGAGCCGCGGCCAGTACTCGGGAAACCTCGGTTTTTCCCACGCCCGCTGCACCTTCCAGCAGTAGAGGACGGTGCAATGACAAAGCCAAATGCAGCGACACCGCCAGATCGTCTGAGGCGACGTAGTTATGTTCTACAAGTGCAGATTGGAGATCGGTCCAGGTCATCAGAGCCTCAAGTGGTTTAAAAGGCGCGCGCCGCCATCCCTGCTGCGCGCGCCAGAAGCTTAGCCGTGAAGGCCCAGTTCGTTTGCTGTCTTCCAGATCCGCCAGTGATCGTGCGGCATATGGGTGTGACGCAGGCCGAAAGCACGGAAGGCGTCATTCACCGCGTTGGAGAAACAGGGCACGCCGCCCACATGGGGGCTTTCGCCGACACCCTTGGCACCTATTGGGTGGTGCGGGCTGGGGGTAACCGTGTGATCGGTCTCGTAATTCGGCACTTCCCATGCGGTCGGCAGGAAGAAGTCCATCAGCGTGCCAGTCTTGACGTTGCCCATTTCGTCATAGGCGATCTCTTGCCCCAGAGCGACGGCCAGCGCCTCGGTCAGACCACCGTGCACCTGGCCCTCGATGATCATCGGATTTATGCGGGTGCCACAGTCATCCAGCGCATAGAAGCGGCGAATGTCGGTCACACCGGTGTCCACATCGATGTCCATCACGCAGACATAGGCGCCAAAGGGATAGGTCATGTTCGGCGGGTCATAGTAGCTGACCGCTTCCAGCCCCGGCTCGATGCCCGGAATGGCCTGATTGTAGGCGGCAAAGGCGATTTCCTTCATCGTCTTAAACTTTTCAGGCGCGCCTTTAACCACGAAACGATCCACGTCGAATTCAACATCATCGTCGTGCACTTCCAGCAGGTAGGCCGCGATCATCTGAGCCTTTGCGCGGATCTTGCGCCCAGCCATCGCGGTCGCGGCACCGGCTACCGGCGTCGAGCGCGAGCCGTATGTTCCAAGACCGTAGGGCGCAGTATCCGTATCACCTTCTTCGATGGTAATACTGTCTGCCGGCAGACCGATCTCGGTTGCGAGGATCTGCGCAAAGGTCGTGGCATGGCCCTGGCCTTGCGAGATGGTGCCAAGGCGTGCGATCGCTGAGCCGGTCGGGTGGATGCGGATTTCACAACTGTCGAACATGCCGAGGCCGAGGATATCGCAATTTTTGACGGGTCCAGCGCCGACGATTTCGGTGAAATGCGTCAGGCCAATGCCCATCAGCTTTCGGGTTTTGCCCGCCTTGAAGTCCTCGACCCGTTGAGCTTGTTCTGCACGCAGCCCTTCGTAGTCGACAGCCTTTAGCGCCTTATCCCAAGCAGTGTGATAGTCGCCCGAGTCATATTCCCACCCAAGCGCGGACTGATAGGGGAACTGATCTTTCTTGATGAAGTTGATCCGGCGTAGTTCGGCCGCGTCCATGTCCAGCTCTATCGCTAGAACCTCGATCATGCGTTCGATGAAATAGGCGGCTTCGGTTACACGGAAGGAGCAGCGATAGCTGACCCCGCCCGGCGCCTTGTTGGTGTAGACGCCGTCCACTGCCAAATACGCGGTCGGGATGTCGTAAGACCCGGTGCAGATGTTCATAAACCCAGCCGGGAACTTGGTCGGGTCGGCACAGGCGTCAAAACCGCCGTGGTCTGCTGTCGTGTGGCACCAAAGACCTGTGATCTTACCCTCTTTGGTGGCGCTGATCTTACCTTTCATCCAGTAGTCACGGGCAAAGGCGGTGGTCATTAGGTTTTCCATACGGTCCTCGACCCATTTCACCGGAACGCCGGTGACAATCGATGCCACGACCGAGCACACATAGCCGGGGTAAGCCCCAACCTTATTGCCAAAGCCGCCGCCAATGTCGGGCGAGATCACGCGGATGTTGTGCTCTTCAATGCCCGAGATCAGGCTAACCACGGTGCGGATAGCGTGAGGCGCCTGGAACGTGCCATGCAGCGTGAGCTTGCCGTTGACCTTATCCATTGAGGCCACGCAGCCACAGGTTTCGAGCGGGCATGGGTGCGTGCGATGGTAATACACCATCTCTTCAGCGACCACGTCTGCCTCCCCCATTACCTGCTCGGTCGCGTCCTTCTCGCCGACTTCCCAGGTAAAGATGTGGTTAGGGTGTTTACGGGGGCCGTGGGCCCCATCTGGAATCGCTCCACCTTCGCCCATCAGGTCTTCGCGAAGAACCACGTCGGATTCCAAGGCTGCGTAGGGATCGGTCAAAACGGGGAGTTCTTCATACTCAACTTCGACCAGCTCCACTGCATCGGCTGCAATGTAACGGTCCTTTGCCACCACAAATGCCACTTCCTGACCTTGGAAAAGCACTTTGCCGTCAGCCAGAACCATCTGTTTGTCGCCAGCCAGCGTCGGCATCCAGTGCAGACCAAGAGGGGCGAGGTCTTCGGCCGTCAGTACAGCAATAACGCCGTCCAGCGCCAATGCGGCCTCGGCATTGATCGAAACGATTTTGGCGTGGGCATAGGGCGAACGCACGAAATCACCATGCAGCATGCCGGGCAGTTTGATGTCGTCGACATAATTGCCTTTGCCTTGGGTAAACCTGGCATCTTCAACGCGCTTGCGTTTGCAACCCATTCCTCCTAGCGCGTCGGCGCGTTCTTCGCGGGTCAGTTCCTTGTTCATTGTGCCGCCTCCTTCGCAGAGTTCATCTCGGCCGCGGCAGCGAGGATAGATTTGACGATGTTCTGATACCCGGTACAGCGGCAGAGGTTACCCGCCATGCCAAAGCGCACCTCTTCCTCGGTTGGGTTCGGGTTTTCTTCCAAAAGCTTGGATGCGCGGGTGATCATACCCGGTGTGCAGAAGCCGCATTGAAGACCGTGGTGTTCTTTGAACGCTTCCTGCAACACGTGCAGGCTGTCAGGGTTACCAAGCCCTTCGATAGTGGTGATTTCGGCACCGTCAGCTTGCGCTACAAACACGGTACAGGACTTTACCGATTTGCCGTTCATGGTCACGGTGCAAGCGCCGCAATGCGAGGTCTCACAGCCAATGTGCGGACCGGTCTTGCGCAGCCTTTCGCGCAGGGTGTGGATAAGCAGTTCGCGCGGTTCAGCCAGGAACTCTTGCTCCTCACCATTCACGGTAAGAGTGAAATGTTTCTTCTTTGACATGATCTCTCTCCTCAGGCTCTGGCCCAGGCGTTTTCGATCGCACGGCGCAGGATAATCGCCGCTGCGTGACGTTTGAATTCGATGGGACCGCGGTTGTCCTGTGTTGGATCGATGTCGTCCAACATGGCGTCCACGGCCGCTTTGATTGCCGCATCATCCACAGACGTGCCGACAAGGGCAGCACCAGCTTTTTCAGAATGAACTGGTGTATCGCTCAGATTGGTCATCGCGATGGAAGCCGAGGTGCAAGCCACACCTTCCTTAGTCAAAAGGACCGCAGCAGCCGCGGTGGCGTAGTCGCCGATTTTGCGCTTTTGCTTTTCATAGGCGTACCCGCCCTTTGGCGCATCGAACTCCACCGCTGTCAGGATCTCTTCATCCTCACGGTCAGTCATATAAGCCGCTTCGTAGAAATCGCGGGCCGCGACTTTGCGTTCACCGTCCGGGCCGACCAAGGTGAAGGTCGCGTCCAGGCACTGCATCAAGCCCGGCATGTCATTGCCCGGGTCGCCGTTGGCAACATTGCCGCCAACCGTGCCCATGTAGCGCACTTGCGGGTCAGCGATCTGCAATGAGGCCTCGCGCATGATCGGAGCTACTGCCGCCAATTGAGCGTTGTCGATGATATCGTGTTGCGTTGTCATCGCGCCAATGCGGACGCTATCCCCCTCAATGGATATGCCGCTCAAACCCTCCAAATCCTGCAAGTCGATCAGATGTGGCACTTCGGCCATGCGGAGCTTCATCATGGGTATCAGACTGTGCCCCCCTGCGAGCACGCGTGCGTCATCTCCATGCTCCACTAAAACGGACAGAGCATCCGCCAAATCCTTTGGTCTATAGTATTCAAAGGCAGCTGGAATCATTGCCTCTCCTCCCTGCAGCAACTGTTCTGGCTGCTAGAGAAGCTCGCGCGCGGTGGGGTGTTTGACCCGAGAAAACACTTTGTTTTCGCTAATTTTGCACGAAATGCGCCTCAGGACGCACGAGTTGCGCCGCCGGGGATACCGAACGTTACCCGAAGGCGGTCAGTGCTGCTTTCAGGTTCGATCGACTGACCGGTACCGGGGGAAGATCGGCTTCACCAAAGGTGCATTGTCCCTTGTCTTTGGTCCGTTCAAACCGCGAGACCTTTTTGGGGTTCACGATATAGCTGCGGTGCACGCGCAAGAAACCAGTTGGCTCCAACCGTTTAACCGCTTCAGTGATCGGCCAGACGCAAAAGTACTTTTCCGTTCGGGTGTAGACCTGCGTGTAGTGACCATCCGCCCTGACAAATACAACGTCCGGCGCGGCGATAAAGACTTTGCCTCCGTCTCTTTCACAAGGGATACGAATGGGCGAGGTCTGGTCTGGTGAAGGCTCATCGTGGGCGACGTCCATCGTCGAGATCTTTGTAGCTTGCGTAGGCACAAGATAAGTTGTGCCGACCCACAAGAATGCGCCGAAGATTATAAAACTTGATAGGATCACTCCAACGGCCATGACTTCGTTGCTGATGACGGGCCCAAACTCTCGGATGTTTTGCAAGGCCACAAAATTGGTTCCCGCCATGGCCAGGAAATGCACTGAAAAGACGGCTACGCCGAAACACAGTGTGCCGATCGCGATGGTCCTGTTGGAACGCTCATTATACGCAATGCCGATAGCGAGAATGCAAAGGACAATAGCCAATACCGACGACCCGAGCACACCTTGCAGGGTATAAACGGGCTTGCAAAGCTGCATGCCAGCCATTCCGACATAGTGCATCGCCAAGATGCCCGCGCCTACGATTGCTCCGGCGGCAATGATGATCCCCCTGGAACGCTCAGTGAAATGCAAAAGCACAAGTGCCAGGGCGACCATAAGGATCGCAATAAGCGCGGATGCGAGCGTGATTGCTGCGTCATAGTAAAACAGGATGGGCAGCTTTAGGCCAAGCATAGCTACGAAGTGCATCGACCAAATACCGCCACCCAAAGCAATGGCACCCAACGCGATGGCCAACCTGCGTTGTGAAAGCGACTTTTCGGACAAATCTCTCGTCAAAGACAATCCCGTAGCACCTGCAACAAGCGCCACAACGAACGATGTAACCACCAACCAAGGGTTATGTCCGAAGTCCAGAAATTCCATAGGCTGGACAATGCCGCAGCAGGTTTCTTATTTCAATATTTGCCTATGCCTTGTGACGGCTCATCTGGCAGGAACAACGCCCAGGCGCCCCTTGCCATCCAGGGCACGCGTCTATCGATTTTTTTGGTCGTTGGGCAGGGTCGCAACGGTATAAGCTGTCGACACCTGTGGGCTCTGAGCCGACATCCCCATCTCTGGCAAAACCTCGGTGCTTGTTTGTCAACTTGGACTTCGGCGAAAGGGGCAAATCTGGTCGACGTCCGATATCCTTGACTATCGAGCCTCGGGCAAAAACGTCCCCGGATGCATGATGATGTCGAAATGCTGCATCCCTTTCTTCAAATCGAAACTGACCGAATGCCCGGCCTTGCGCAGCAGTTCCGCATAATCCCGGCTCTGGCGGATGAACTCGGGTGTGTCCCTTTCCGCCACTGTCACGTGATAGCGCGGGCCGGGGGGCGGCAGGTGGCGGATGGGCGACAGGTCGTTCACCTCGACCGGGGTCAGTTGCAGCGGGTCATTGATCGGCGTCTGGCTGATCGGTTCCAGATCATAAACGCCGCTGATCAGGATCACGTCGCGCACGCGCAAACCCGCGCGGGCAAGGTCGTTGGCTGAACTGGCCATGACCATACTTGCCAATTGCGCCCCGGCGCTGTGCCCGGACAACGTGATCCGCGATGGGTCAAAACCCAGATCAGACGCATTGGTTGCCAGCCAGAGCAATGCGTCGCGGCATTCTTCGACCATCTCTCCGACCCGCGCATCTGGTGCGAGTGTGTAGTTCAGGGTCGCAAACGACTGTTCAGCCTCGATCAGCGCAGGTGCCATCATCGCCGAATCGCGTTGGCTGAGGGCTTGCCAATAGCCCCCGTGAATAAAGACATGCAGCGGCGCACCGGCCCCTTTTGCGGGAAAGAAATCCAGAACCTGAGCGGTTGCATCACCGTAAGAGATGTTCCCGATCACCTCCATCTGCGCGCGGTGTTGTGCGCTGAGCGCGGCGTAGCTGTCCAGATAGGGTGTGAGGTCTCCGCCGATCATTGAAGAGGGGGAATACTCCTGATCCAACTCGGCCTGTGTGAACCCCCGATACAGCATTGCTTACTCCTGATCCGCATACATCAATTCGGTTCGTACATCGTAGAGATCATGGAAAAAGCGCAGATCCAAGGCTTTGCGTAAAAACGACACGCCACTGGAACCGCCGGTACCGGGTTGATTGCCGATCACCCTCTCGACCGCCGTGACGTGATCAAAGCGCCAACGCTGGAACAGGGATTCCACATCCATCAGCTTTTCAGCCAGTGCGTAGAGATCCCAATATGTACCAGCGTCCTGAAACACCTGCACCCAGATCTTCACCACACGCGGGTCGCCGGAATAGGGCTGTGCAAAATCGCGCTCTAGCAGGTCTTGGGGCACATTGAACCCTTGGCGGGCCAGCATGAACAGAACTTCGTCGTAAAGGGACGGTTTGGTCAGGGCATCATTCAGCATCCCCATCACTTCGGGATCATGCTCATGTACTTTCAGGGTTGCTGCGTCCTTGTTTCCAAGAATGAATTCGATCTGACGGTAGCCATAGCTTTGAAACCCAGAGGAACTGCCCAACGCCTGTCGAAAGGTCATGTAATCGGCAGGCGTCATGGTCAGCAGCGTTTCCCAAGCCGAAATCAACTGGCGCTGGATTGCTTTGACCCTGTCGAGGTTCTTCATCGCCGGGCCAAATTCGTCTCGTTGCAGGTAATGACGCACCTCAACCAGTTGGTGGTGCATCAGTTTTAACCACAGCTCGCTGACCTGATGGATGATGATGAACAGCATCTCATCGGGTTGCGCAGGGTCCTGAAAGGTCTTTTGCAGATTCAGCAGGGTCTTAAGCTGCAGAAAATCGCCATAGCTCTTGCGATGGGTCTGCGCGAAATCGGTAACGAGTGACTCCTCGATCCCGCGTTCCAGATACCTGTCCTTGTCGCCCATGTGCCCCTCCAAACGCTTTTGTTTCACCCTGTTTAGGGGGTGACGTGGCGCAGGGCCAGAGTCTCATGTCCAGTCCAGAACCACTTTGCCCGACCGACCAGATTTCATTGCGGCAAAACCCTCAGCGAAATCATCGACTTTCATTTGGTGTGTGATGACGCGGCTGACATCCAGACCGTTCTGCAACATGGCGATCATCTTGTACCATGTTTCGAACATTTCACGCCCATAAACGCCTTTGATGGTGATCGCCTTGAAGACGATACGAGACCAATCGACCGGAGATTTTCCCGGTGGAATTCCAAGCAAGGCGATCTTACCGCCCATGACCAATGCCTCAACCATCTGGTCCAGCGCAGCCTGAGACCCAGACATTTCGAGACCCACGTCAAAGCCTTCTTTCATGCCAAGGTCCTTGATGACGTCCTGCAGGTCTTCGTTGGACACATCAACCGTGCGCAGCGTCGGCACCACATGCCCGGCCAGTTTCAGGCGGTCTGGGTTGATATCGGTGATCACGACATGGCGTGCGCCGGCGTGGCGCGCAACGGCGGCGGCCATGATGCCGATCGGGCCCGCGCCGGTGATCAGCACGTCCTCTCCCAGCAGATCGAAACTCAGCGCGGTGTGCACCGCGTTGCCGAGCGGGTCAAGGATCGCTCCGATTTCATCCGGAACGTCATCCGGCAAGGGCACCACATTGAAAGCAGGTAGCTTGAGATACTGCGCGAAAGCACCCTGTTCGTTAACGCCAATGCCCCGAGTGCCGGGGTCGAGGTGGAACTTGCCCGCGCGGCTCTGGCGGCTGTCGGTGGTGATCAGATGCCCCTCTCCGGAACACCGCTGACCGATCTCAAGCCCCGTCACGTTGCGCCCGATCTCGACGATCTCACCGGCGAATTCGTGGCCGGTGATCATCGGAACCGGCACAGTGGCAGAGGCCCATTCATCCCAGTTCCAGATATGAATATCGGTCCCGCAGATACCGGTTTTGTTGATTTTGATCAGCACCTCTTCCGGCCCGATCTCGGGCACCGAGGCCTGCACCATCCACAGGCCTTCTTCGGGTTTGGATTTTTCCAGTGCCTTCATGGTGTTGGGGTGCATCAGATCACCCCCAGTTCTTTGCCGACTTTGCCAAAGGCGGTCAGCGCGCGATCCAATTCATCCTTGGTCAGAGCCGCATTCATTTGGGTTCTGATCCGCGCTTGTCCGCGTGGAACAACCGGGAAGAAGAAACCCGAGACATAGACACCCTCATCAAACAGCTTTGACGCCATGTCCTGCGCCAGCGTCGCTTCGCCCAACATCACCGGGATGATCGGGTGTTCGCCGGGCAGCAGGTCGAACCCCAGTTTCTCCAATCCGGCACGCCAGTATTTGGCGTTTCCGAACAGCTGAGCACGCAGCATGTCGCCTTCTTCTACAAGACGGATCGCCTCAAGCCCTGCGGCGACGATCGAGGGCGGCAGCGAATTTGAGAACAGATAGGGCCGCGCCCGCTGCCGCAGCAGGTCGATCACTGGCTGCGGCCCGGCGATGTAACCGCCGATTGCCCCCCCAAGTGCCTTGCCCAAAGTTCCTGTTAGAATGTCGACATCAACACCGAAATGATCCGGCGTGCCCGCACCGTTCGGCCCCATGAAGCCGGTGGCGTGGCAATCATCAACCATGACAATGGCGTCATACTTGTCCGCCAGTTCGCGAATCTTCGGCAGGTTGGCCAGATAGCCATCCATCGAGAACACGCCATCCGTTGCGATCATGATGTGTCGCGCCCCGTCCTCGCGTGCCTGTTTCAGCCAGGCTTCGAGGTCGTTCATGTCATTGTTCAAATAGCGATAGCGCTTTGCCTTGCACAGCCGCACCCCATCGATGATCGAGGCGTGATTCAAACTGTCTGAGATAATCGCGTCCTCGGGGCCGAGCAGCGGTTCGAACAAACCGCCGTTCGCATCAAAACAGGCAGCAAACAGGATCGCATCGTCCTTGTTCAGGAACTTGGCCAGCTTCTGCTCCAGTTCGCGATGAATGTCTTGCGTGCCGCAGATGAACCGGACCGACGCCATGCCGAAGCCTTTTGGGCCCATTGCGTTCGTTGCGGCGTCGATCAGCGCGGGGTGATCGGCCAGACCCAGGTAGTTATTGGCACACAGGTTGATCACCTGCTTGCCGCCCACGGATATCTCACCGCCCTGAGGCGAGGTGATCATTCGTTCGCGCTTGTACAAACCTTCGGATTCGATTTGCGCGAGTGTGTCCGTGATGTGGGACAAGAATGCATCTGCCATGGCGACCTCCGTTCAACTGAGTCGCACATCTAACATAGCGGATGAATTTCCCAAATAGGGGAATTACAATATGAAGGAAAAAAATCCGTGAAGGCGGAAAATCGCCAGTATCAGGCGTTCTTTACGATCAAAAAGACCCGCGCGGGTCCTTTGGCGGTAATGGAATGCACAATATCAGCGGCATAGCGGGCGGTGTCCCCTTGGCTGAGATCCGAGATAGCGCTGCCCGATGTGACCCGGACCGAACCTTCCAGAACTGTCAGCTGTTCACGCGCTCCGCGGGCATGGGGCTGGCTGTTCAAAGCCCCATCTTTGTCGAACTCAATATCGTAAACCTCGTGACCTCCGGCTTCTTCTGGTGGGGACAGAATGCGAATCCGGCAGTTCTGCCCCATATTATCGATACTGGGGACCTCAGAGCTTCGCAGAACCTCGATCTGGTCACTGGCTTTTGCACCTTCCAACAGACCGGCAAAATCCACCTGCAAGGCGCGGGTCAAATTCCACAGGGTCGAGATCGTCGGGCTGCTTTCGCCGCGCTCAATCTGGCTGACCATGGACCGGGAAACGCCGCTGAGGTTGGCAACCGCCTCAAGCGACAGTCCTTTTGCCCGGCGTGCCTCTTTCAGGCGAGCAGGCAGGAGGTTCAGGATATCGTCTGTGTTTTCCGTCATGACGGAATCCATGCGTGTTGCGCAACGTAATGTCAATTCCGGGCGTGACAGTGAGTCTAATTTGAAGATCATGCTGCAAGTGCATAATGCGCGCGGGTTTTGGAGGAGAAAATATGACTGACGTAGTGATTCTGGATGGTGCGCGTACCGCCATCGGCACATTTGGTGGCGCTTTGGCCTCGACGGCTCCGATTGATCTGGCCACTGTTGCCACCGAAGCAGCCCTTGAACGTTCGGGAGTTGAAGGCGCGCAGATCGGCAGCGTTGTCTTTGGTCATGTCATCAACACCGAACCACGCGACATGTATTTATCACGCGTGGCTGCGATGCAGGCGGGTATCCCCAACGGTACGCCGGCCATGAATGTGAACCGTCTGTGCGGGTCCGGGGCTCAGGCCATTGTATCCGCCGTGCAGTCCCTGATGCTTGGCGATGCGGAATTTGCTGTGGCGGGCGGTGCCGAGAGCATGTCGCGCAGCCCTTACATCGTGCCTCAGGCGCGGTGGGGCGCTAAGATGGGTGATGTTACCTCGCTCGATATGATGCTGGGCGCACTGAATTGCCCGTTTGGCACAGGGCATATGGGTGTCACGGCCGAAAACGTGGCCGACGAACATCAGATCAGCCGTGAGCAGATGGACGAGTTTGCCATGACCAGCCAGACCCGTGCGGCTGCTGCGATTGAGGGGGGATTTTTCGAAAGCCAGATCGCTCCGGTGCAGGTCAAGGTCAAACGCGACATGGTCGATTTCCAGGTCGATGAACACCCCAAAGCGACTACAGCCGAGGCGCTGGCCGGGTTGAGGCCAGTGTTCAAGAAAGACGGGCGCGTCACGGCCGGGAATGCCTCGGGCATCAATGACGGCGCGGCTGCGATGGTCCTGGCAACGGCGGACGCGGCAGAAAAAGCCGGTTTGAAACCGAAAGCACGCGTGATCGGCTATGCCCATGCTGGTGTGCGACCCGAAGTTATGGGTATTGGCCCGGTCCCGGCAGTGCAAAACCTGTTCAAGAAGACCGGTTTGTCGGCAGGTGATTTCGATGTGATCGAAAGCAACGAAGCTTTTGCCGCACAGGCACTGGCCGTCAATCAGGAGCTGGGTCTGGATGCGGCCAAGGTAAACCCCAACGGCGGTGCCATTGCGCTGGGCCATCCGGTTGGCGCGACCGGCGCGATCATCACCCTGAAGGCGCTGTACGAGTTGGAGCGTACGGGTGGGTCAAAAGCGTTGATCACCATGTGTATTGGCGGTGGTCAGGGGATTGCCCTTGCCATCGAGCGGCTCTGAACGACAACGGAGCAGGGGGGGGTGTCTGCCCCCCATTGCGCTCTTGGCGCAATTCCCCCCGAAGGTATTTTTAGCCAGATGAAGCAGGCGGGTTTGAATTAGCCCAGCACCACGGCAATCAGCGTTGCGGCTATTCCAAAGAGCGCACCAATCGTGGCAGGTAGGGCATATGCACCAAAGCCGTTACTCTTTTTGTCGTCTTTTTGGGTTTGCGCGATCAGTGCGTTTTCAACAAGCGCTGGCAGGCGCGGGCCGAAACGGGCGAGCACCATTGCGGTTTTCCCAAAATCCCTCAGAGCGGCGCGAGGGCCGATAGATCGCTTGATGTAGTCTTCGACTACAGGGCGGGCGACCTCCCAGATGTTCATGTGGTCGTCGAGTGAACGCGCGACACCTTCGACCACCACCATGGTGCGTTGCAGCAGGATCAGCTCGGTTCTTGTTTCCATGCCAAAGCGCTCAGTCACCTCGAATAGGTAATTCAGCAGGCGGCCCATCGAGATATGTGAAGCATCCATGCCGAAGATGGGTTCGCCAACTGCACGCAGGGCGCGGGCGAATTCATCTACGTCCTGGTTTGCGGGGACATATCCTGCTTCGAAATGTACCTCGGCCACGCGCTTGTAGTCGCGGCGGATAAAGCCAAAGAGGATCTCGGCATAGACCCGGCGGGTGTATTCGTCGATATGGCCCATGATGCCATAGTCATAGGCGATGATATCGCCATTGGCGGCGACCTTCAGGTTGCCCTGGTGCATGTCGGCATGGAAATAGCCGTCGCGCAGGGCGTGCAGCAGGAACAGGCGTAGCACACGTTCGGCCAGATCGCGGCGGTTGTGTCCTGCTGCGTCAAGGGCTGCGTTATCGCCCAGCGGGATACCGTCGGCCCAGCTGAGTGTCATCACGCGACGCGCAGACAGCGACCAAACCACGGGCGGCAACCAGAACCCGGCGTCGTCCCTAGTGTTGGCGGCGTATTCCGATGCGGCAGAACTTTCCAGCCGCAGATCGAGTTCGCCACGGACAACGCCATCGAAATGTTCGATCACCTCCATTGGGCGCAATCGGCGCGCGCCGGGGGCGAAAAGCTGTACGATACGGGCCGCGAAATAGAAAGCGTCTACATCCTTGCGGAACGCGCGTTCGATATTGGGGCGCAGGACTTTGACGGCTACATCCTCTCCAGTGCTGACCAGTTTGGCTTTATGGACCTGCGCGATAGATGCGGCGGCAATGGGCTCGCTGAAATCGCTAAAGATCTCGGCAACAGGCTGGCCCAGTTCCTTTTCCACCTCGGCCATGGCTTCGGATTTGGAAAAGGGGGGCAGTTTGTCCTGAAGCACGCGCAGCTGCTCGGCCAATTCGTTGCCGACAACATCAGGGCGGGTAGATAGTACCTGACCAAACTTGATGTAGGCCGGGCCAAGCGCCGTCAGAGCACGCGTGGCGGGTGGCATATCGGGATCACCCTTGTAACCCAGCCATTGGAACGGCTTGCCCAGCGCATGGGCAACAAACCGCAGCGACCGCGGGGCCTCAAAAGCGTCCAGCACCACATTCATGGCACCGGTGCGCTCCAAAGTGGCGCCTGTGCGGATCAGGCGGATGATGTTGTGAGGACCGCGCATCAGATCTTCCAGCCGGAATGCAGCGCGGCGATGCCCATGCTCAGGTTTCGATACTTGGCGTTTTCGAACCCGGCGGTACGGACCATGTTCAGGAACGTCTCTTGATCGGGGAACTTGCGGATCGATTCCACCAGATACTGATAGCTGTCATAATCATTGGCGATCAGCTTGCCCATGCGTGGGATGACGTTGAAGCTGTAGAGATCGTAAAGCTTTTGCAGCCCGTCATTGGGCAACTGGCTGAATTCCAGCACCATCAGGCGGCCGCCGGGTTTCAGCACGCGGAACGCTTCGTTCAGCGCTTCTTGCGGGCGGGTCACGTTCCGGATGCCGAACGAGATTGTATAGACGTCAAAGGTGTTGTCTTCGAACGGCAGGGCCATGGCGTCGCCGACCACCCAGTTCAGGCTATCCGCCATCTGGTCGGCCTCGGCGCGTTGGCGGCCTTCGACCAGCATCGGTTCGGTCAGATCCAGAACGGTGGCGTGACCATGGCCTGCGCGTTTGAGGAAGCGGAACGAGATGTCGCCCGTGCCGCCTGCGACGTCCAGAAGACGTTGGCCGGGGCGTGGCGCCAGCCAGTCCATCATCGCATCCTTCCAGACCCGGTGGATGCCCATCGACATGACATCGTTCATCACGTCATATTTCGAGGCGACCGAGTTGAACACGCCCTGCACGCGTCCGGCCTTGTCAGCCTCGCGTACGGTTTCGAACCCGAAATGAGTGGTCTTGTCGCTTTTGTCGGACATTTGCCTTGCCGTTTGTCGAATTTCGCCTCTGTTATAGGGCCATAAGAGGCGGGCACAATGCGGCCCTTTGGATTAGGAGCCGTGTAATGCCCGAATTGCCCGAGGTCGAGACAGTAAGACGCGGCCTGAGTCCTGCTATGGAAGGGGTGGTGATAGAACGGGCCGATGTGAACCGCCCCGATCTGCGCTGGCCCTTCCCAGATCGAATGGCAGAACGGTTGACCGGGCAGCGGGTTGAGCGGTTGCGGCGGCGGTCGAAGTACATTCTGGCAGATCTCAGCAGCGGTGAGACATTGCTAATCCATCTGGGTATGTCCGGGCGGATGACGGTTTCGGGTGATCCGCTGGGTCAGTTCGTGCATACGCATCCGATGCCGGAGAAACACGATCATGTCGTGTTCCACATGGCCAACGGCGCGCGCATCACTTTCAATGATCCGCGCCGGTTCGGAGCGATGGATCTGTTGCCGACGGCCAAGGCAGATGACCACAAGCTGCTGTCGGTTCTGGGGCCAGAGCCCCTGGGCAATGACTTCCACGAACACCATCTGATCGAGGCCTTCAAAGGCAGGAACACTCCGGTCAAATCCGCACTTCTGGATCAGGGAATCGTTGCCGGATTGGGCAATATCTATGTCTGCGAGGCGCTTTATCGCGGCAAGGTGTCGCCACGTCGCAAAGCCGGGCAGATTTCTGCATCACGTGTTGCCGCATTGGTTCCGATCATCCGGAAAGTGTTGCAGGACGCCATAGAAGCGGGCGGTTCTTCCTTGCGAGATTTCCGCCAAGCCGATGGAGAGCTTGGATATTTTCAACACAGCTTTGATGTCTATGGACGCGAGGGTGAGCCTTGTCGGACCGAGGGCTGTGGTGCCAA
This sequence comes from Ruegeria sp. HKCCD4315, assembly GCF_013112245.1. Lineage (NCBI taxonomy): Bacteria > Pseudomonadati > Pseudomonadota > Alphaproteobacteria > Rhodobacterales > Roseobacteraceae > Ruegeria > Ruegeria sp. HKCCD4315. The sequence continues at coordinate 3,641,918 of NZ_WVRN01000001.1, forward strand.
AATTAAGAGAATCACTCAATCGGGACGCTCATCCTTCTATTGTGCGCAATGCCAAAGATAGCTTGATCCAGAGAATTCGCGTGATAAGGAATCATACCTGAACGGAACAACCGGAAGCTTTCAACTCATGGCTTTTGAGACGATCATCGTCGAAATCGAAGACCACGTCGCCCTCATCAAACTCGACAGACCGGATGCGATGAACGCATTGAACTCCCAATTGGTGGGAGAGCTTTGCGATGCGCTGGAAGAAGCAGATCGTAATGACAAGGTTCGGTGCATCGTGCTCACCGGGTCCGACAAAGCATTTGCCGCAGGCGCGGACATCAAGGAAATGTCCGAGATGAGCTTTGTCGATGTCTTGAGCGCAGATCTGTTTGCTTCGGTAAACGACCGCGTCTCGGCCATTCGCAAACCGATCATAGCGGCCGTGGCGGGGTATGCTCTGGGCGGTGGCTGTGAAGTGGCCATGATGTGTGACTTCATTATTGCTGCAGATACAGCCAAGTTTGGGCAGCCCGAGATCAATCTGGGTGTTGTCGCAGGTATTGGCGGAACACAGCGCCTGACGCGCTTTGTTGGCAAGTCCAAGGCGATGGATATGAACCTCACCGGTCGGTTCATGGATGCAGAAGAGGCAGAGCGTGCCGGTCTTGTTAGCCGTGTCGTTCCAGCCAAAAAACTGATCGAAGAAGCCATGGGTGCAGCGCAGAAGATTGCGGAAAAATCCTTGCTGACAGCTGGGGCCGTCAAGGAGGCTGTGAACCGCAGCTATGAACTGCCGTTGAGCGAAGGGCTTTTGTTTGAGCGTCGTGTCTTCCATTCGATGTTTGCAACCGAAGACCAGAAAGAGGGCATGGCTGCATTCCTCGAAAAGCGCGCGGCGCAATTTCGCGACAAGTAAAACCTTCCAGATCAAGTTCGAAGGCGGGCCATGTGTCCGCCTTTTTGTTTTCATTTTGGTGGGTCTGAGAATCGGCTTGGCAAACCTGAAAAACTTGGATACATACCGCCGCCATACATGCGCGTGCGGCCCGCTTGGCCCGACTCACACTCGTGATTTCTGATCCGGTGCGGATACGTCCGTGGCGCGCAAACCAAGATAACCGTACCGAACGAAGGTCAGAGACACATGGCAAATTCGCCCCAGGCAAAGAAACGCGCACGTCAGAACGAAAAGCGTTTCGCAGTAAACAAAGCGCGTCGTTCGCGCATCCGCACCTATCTGCGTAAAGTCGAAGAAGCGATTGCTTCTGGTGACAAGGACGCAGCAACTGCCGCTCTGCGCGCTGCTCAGCCCGAGCTGATGCGCGGCGTCACCAAAGGTGTTTTCCACAAGAACACAGCAGCTCGCAAAATGTCGCGTCTGTCGGCCCGCGTCAAAGCGCTGGGCTAAGGCTGCAAATTGACCAATGGTCATGTCAGCAAGGCTGATCTAAATTTAAGGCGTCGCTTCGAGCGGCGCCTTTTTTCGTGTTGCCGGAAAACCGCGCCTTCACAAAACTGAGAGATTCTTTCGGCCAAAGAACCGAGTCAACATCAGAGTTTCGTTGCCGCGCCCCGCTTGGAGTTGTTACCACTGTTATCAGCGATTCACTCGCTTGGGGGGACAGGCTGTTTCTTTGGTCGAACTGACGGGCATCAGATCGATTTGAGGAAATGGGCGACGACTGGCTGATGCCAGGCTGCCGATCTGTCGTGAAACCCGGGTGCAACCCGGTCTTCTCGGCCCTGTCTAAAAAATTGAGAGTGCTACGTGCAACCCGGTTTTCCGGACGCTCACCTATTTTCGGGTGTTCTGCGGGACATGTGTGCATTCGAAAGACATCCCGCCAAACCGGGCAGGTTTTGGCGCAGGGATACCTTTGCGTGCGTGAATGCATAACCGGGCAACCGGATTCGTATGAATAAGGCCGACAGGCCAATAAGAATGGGATGCGTGAGGCGCTGA
>NZ_WVRN01000002.1:600000-897372 GCF_013112245.1 Ruegeria sp. HKCCD4315
TGCCCACAATCCAGTCGGGTTCTTGAGCGCACAAGCTTAATCAAGCGGCGCGCACCTGGCACAGACCGGCAGGAACAACTTATTGCCGCGAACATTGATACGGCTTTCATCGTCACGTCTTGTAATCAGGACTTCAAAGTGGCCCGGCTCGAACGCTATGCCGCTCTGGCATTTGAGGCCGGGATCACCCCCGTCATCGTCGTGACAGAGACGGACCTTGCGACGGACCCGCAAAGCTATACCGACGCGGCCCGCGCTGTGTCTGAGATGATCGAGGTGGTCGCACTCGACGCCCGCGGAAGTGCTCCCCGAAAGCACCTTTCCTCGTGGTGCAGGTCGGGCAAGACGGTGGCGTTTCTGGGCTCCTCCGGCGTTGGCAAGTCGACGCTGACCAATGCCTTGCTCGAAAGCCAATCCATCGAGACCCAGGCCATTCGTGAGGACGATGCAAAGGGGCGGCATACAACAAAGAGGCGCGAGCTTCATGCGATGCCCAATGGTTGTCTGATCCTCGACACCCCCGGCATGCGAGAACTACAGCTCACCGATGCTGCGGACGGGATCAATGACCTTTTTGCCGACATTCAGGAGCTTGCCGCAGGTTGTCGCTTTAACGACTGCCAGCACGAGACCGAGCCGGGATGCGCTGTATTGAAGGCCGTTGAACAAGGTACCCTCGATGCTGTTCGGCTAGGGAGATGGCGTAAACTCTTGGCCGAAGATGCCTTCAACTCGGCCAGCCTTGCGGAACGCAGGTCGCGGGACAAGGCGTTCGGGAAGATGGTTCGCGGCGTCAAGAAACACAGAGATGTCAGAAGGAAGTGCCGAAGACTGCCGGTCGGTGAAAGAATTGGCCGAGACACACATTGCCAGCGTTCGAAGCAAGATTGATGAGCTCAGACGTCTGGAGCGTGCCTTGAGTGAGCTTACCGCCAATTGTGATAGTGGTAACGTGCACTGCCCGATGCTGCAAAGACTGAAAATGATGGATGATATCTGACTCTGGCCACCGGGCGGAAGCTCAGGGTCTGAGATTTGGCCAGATCAGGTCAGACCAAGGTCTGTGGTGCGGCAACAGATTGTAGTTCATAGTCGATTTCACGATGAGAGAGAAAGTAACTGACCTGACGATTGACAATTGGTCGCTGTCGCGAGTCTTTCTTGCAGCCAGCATTTTAGTGATGGGCATTGCTACCGCAATCGTCGGGGTCTGGGTGTCAAATCAAATCCAGAACGCAGTCGTGCAAAACTCCGCCAACTCTGCCGCGCTATATATGGAAAGCGTAGTATCCCCACTCAGTCAGGAATTGGCACATGGCGACCGCCTCTCAGACCAAGCGAGCCTGGCGTTGGACGAGATTTTCATGACCCAGCCAATGCGTGACCGTATCGTTTCCTACAAATTCTGGAAGCAAGGCGGTGTGATTGCGCATGCCTCGGATACAGACATCATTGGAAACCGTTTCAATCCAACGGATGATCTAAGGCGGGCGTGGAACGGTGACATCTCCGGCTCTTTCGAAGAGCTTGATCATGCCGAGAGCGCGGCCGAAGCAGCATTGGGGATACCACTACTTGAAGTTTACAGCCCCATCCGCGAACTCTGGTCCGGCGAAATCATCGCAGTTGCGGAGTTCTATGAACGAGCTGATCAGCTTGAGTTGGACTTAGCCAAGGCCAGACGAACAAGCTGGTTGGTCGTCGGTTCCGCATTTCTGGCAAGTACTATTGTTCTGTATTCCATCGTCGCAATTGGTGACAAAACAATTCGACGACAGGGGACTCTGCTTAAACAGCGCCTGACAGAAAGTGAAAGGATGGCTGAGCAAAATGCCCAGCTGCGGTTGCGTGTGGTCGAGGCGTCAGAGAGATATGCCACGCAAACAGATCGGTTCCTCAAGAACCTTGGAGCTGAGCTACATGATGGCCCTGCGCAATACCTGTCGCTCGCCGCCCTTAGACTGGAGGCGGCGTTTTCCAAAGATTCGGAAAGGCCTAAAGAGGCGGAGGAAATTCAGCAGTCTTTGCAAAAATCGCTGGCTGAAATTCGTGCTGTATCGCGAGGGCTGTCCGCCCCGGACATCGACAGCCTGTCACTCGTCGATGTTGTGAAGAGAGCCGTAGAGGATCACTCCGAACACAGCCCATTGCGTCCGGATATTTCATTCCTGGGTAGCCAGGCCCCAGAGCTGTCATTGTCCGACAAGCTGTGCGTTTTTCGTTTCCTTCAGGAGACGCTTTCCAATGCCGCGAGATATGCTCCAGCTTCCAAATGCACTGTTATCTCTGAGGTGCAGAGCGACTGCATAGTTGTGAAGGTCAAAGACGACGGACCTGGATTTGACAGGTCAGAAGAAACCGCGTTGCGAGACGATGGTGGCCAGGGGCTTATGGGCTTGCGAGATCGGGTCGAGAGTATTGGTGGCAGGTTCGAAGTCGCATCGATACCGGGCGAAGGCACCACCATTGCTATGACACTCTTTCCCAGAAAGTTAGGCGCATCATGACTACATCTGTCGTAATAGCTGATGATCACCCGATATTCAGGGATGGTTTGCAACGAACGTTGGATGAAGCTGACGGTTTCGAAGTTTTGGCCGCTGGGTCCAACGCTGAAGAGGCAGTGTCGCTGGTCGGCACGCATCAGCCGGACATAGCTATTCTTGACCTCTCTATGCCTGGTGGCGGGATAAGCGCGACACGTAAAATTGCGGCAATGGAAAATCCACCCGTCGTTGCAATCTTGACGGTCTCAGAGAACAGCAGCGATGTCGCGGACGCATTGGAGGCGGGCGCGATTGGGTACATTGTGAAGGGAGTAACCGCGAGCGAACTAACCGCTTCCTTACGCAGCATCGCCGCAGGTGAAGGGTTCGTTTCTCCGGGTTTGGCCTCGCGGGTATTGCTTCAAATCAACGCTGACAGTGGCATGTCTGTTAACAGCAGCATTCTCGATGACCTTACACATCGTGAGGAAGAAATACTTCGACGCGTGGCCAAAGGACTGAGCAATCGTGAAATCGCTGACGAGTTAGACCTTCAGGAAAAGACCGTGAAGCACTACATGACGGCAATCCTGTCCAAGCTTCATGCGCGAAATCGGGTAGAGGCTGCAATCATCGCCCATGATGTATGGAACAAAGCAGAATAACTTCTTTTTCTTTCAAGAAGATGGCGGCCCTCACCAAGAGAAGCCGCCAACGAATCTTCGACTGGAGTTGCTGTTCAGTTAGCAACCGCCTGTAGCCTCCGGCGATCAGATGCCGTTGCGTTTCTCTCAACAACAGTCCGGTTGTACGGGTCTTTCAACTCGTAGCGCCCGAACTCGATCTCTTCCTTCCAACCATTGGCATAGTTAACTTCGATGTTGTTGCCTTGGATTTCCACTTTCGTGGGCCGACTTCCGGCAGTGCCGCCTTGCCCAGAGGAACGCACGCTGTCGATTGAGATACCATTCGCCAAAGACCGAAGCCTAGAGACGTCAGCGCCAGTCGCGGGGCGCTCCTCAACAGTTCGGTTCTGAGCATTCTTTCTCTCATACCGACCGTTTTCGATCTCTTCCTTGGTTCCGTCGGCGTAACGCACTTCAATGCCGTTAGCGCTTGTTTCGACCTTCGTTATCCCCGCCGAACCCGACGGTTTGCCCCCTGCTTGAGACCGATCCTTCTTTCCGCTACCTTCATTGGAACGTTTGGAGTCATCATCGTCATCATCATCATCGTCGTCGCGACCACTTTTTCCTGACCCCGAATTGTCATCACGGTCATCATCTCTGTCGTCGTCGCGATCATCATCTCTATCGTCATCACGATCATCATCCCGGTCATCGTCTCGGCCGCTGCTACCGGACCCTGAGTTGTCGTCTCGGTCATCATCTCTGTCGCCGCGACCATCCCCGTCGCTTCCCCTGCCGCTTTTGGCAAAGGCATATGACGGTTCAAAGTGTAGGCGACCATCGGCATCAAACGCTGGCACATAAGGCGTCGCCGCAATCAACGAAGCCAACGCCGCTGTACTAAGAAGTTGACCCAGCTTTCTTTGAATTTTCATTTTCGCCTCCAATTCTGATCATCACGCTTCGTGACATTGAAGACAGGTTACTTCTGGTTCGGCTTTCCCACATCGGGCTTAGGTCTGACGAATTTCAAGCCGAACGTCTTAGTCTGATCAGTCAATCCTAGAGAGTTTCGCTGAGCCATTTGATCAGTTCAGTGGGAACTAACCCCGTCACCCTTCAACTCGTCATCAGGTTCGAGGTGAATGACAAAGACCGAACCCGGATACAAACGATCCAATTCTTCCTCGATGTCATTGCATATATCGTGCGCTGCACTGACTGGCATGGTGCCGTCCACAACAAGGTGAAACTCCACGAAGATGACATTTGCGGATCTGCGCCCTTTGAGGTCGTGGTACTCTAAGGCGGCGCCGAGATTTGCTTCGATTGCGTTGGAAACAGTCTGCAAGTCATGGTCCGAAAGTGTCACATCCATCAGGCCATCGACGGACGACCGAATAACTTTCCAGCCCTCCCACAAGATGTTCAGCGCAACAAGAATTGCCAGGATCGGGTCGAGGATCAACCAGCCGGTGGCAAGCGCCAGTATCAGACCTGCGATGACACCAACTGAGGTCATGACATCTGTGAAAATGTGCCGGGCGCTTGCCTCTAATGCAGGCGAACCCTCGTGCCTGCCGGTTTTGAGCAATAGGTAGGCCCATGCGCCATTGACGCCCGTTGCAATGACATTGACGGCGATTCCAAGAACTGGCGCGTCCTCAAGATGCGGGTTTGGGAGCGCCATCACAGCTTCTCTGATGATCAAGATCGCCGCCAGCACAATCAGTACGCCCTCAGCGACGGCGGAAAGATACTCAGCTTTTTTGTGACCAAAGGGGTGGTTTTCGTCAGGGGGTATGTTGGCAATCCGAACCGCAAAATACGCCAGCAGTGCCGCAACAACATTTACGGTAGATTCCATCGCGTCCGACAATAGCGCCACCGAGCCTGTCAGCCACCAAGCCAACAGTTTTAGGGCCAGTACCGCAATGGATATCGGAATGGACCAAAGAGCGATTTTTTGTGTCATTTGGCCGCGACCCTCAGTCAATCATGAACAGAAACTCGGGGGATTGGTGAGCTCCGATGTTAAAAACGTAAAACAGGTGTTTGGTGAAAAGGGAATAGGCCTCACAGCTTCCAACTGGCGATCGGCAACAGCATCTGGTCCCCGCAGCATGGCACCAAACGACTGTTACTCGGATGGAAACCCCGTTGACGAAACAGGAACAGCTTTGAGATAGGCAGCAATCGCCAGACGATCCTCATCCGTGAGACGCGATGTGTTTTCGATGACGTCCACCATCTCACCACCTGCGCTGTCATAATCCGGCGTGAAACCGGATTTCAGGTACTCGGCGATGTCAGCCTCGGACCAATCAAGCTGGTCTGAGGTGAGGCCTGGGATTCGACCTTTCCCGTTTGGATTTGGTGCACCTGTCAGCCAAAGGTCTCGTTTCAGACCACCTAAGCCATTTCGCGGCGTGTGGCATTCGGCGCAGTGACCCAACGCCTCCACCAGATACCGGCCTTGCCTTTGTTGGTTGGTCAGATCACCTTCGACTACCCAGCCTGGCGACATGAACAAAAGCTTCCATCCCCCCAGTCCGCGTCGAATGTTGAAGGGAAAGTGAACCTCATGCGGAACGCTTGCAGTTGTGGCTGGTGGCAGAGTGCTGAGGAATGCGTGAAGCGAAACGATGTCATCCGCTGACATGTTGGCGTAAGATGTGTAGGGAAACGCTGGAAAATAGTGCTGCCCTTCGGCTCCGGTCCCATGGATCAAGGCGTTGGCCAGATCCATGGCTGACCAGGACCCAATACCGACTTGTGGGTGACTGGAAATGTTGGGGGCGATGAACGTGCCAAACTCCGTCTCAAACCGGCGACCACCGGAGAGCCTAAGCTTTTCTTCACCAACCGCGTCCGGCGCTGAATGACAGGATGCGCATCCTGCGGCGTGGAAAACGATTTCACCTCTGGCGAGATCTGGGTTCAAACCGTCAAGTTGAGATCGATCCATTCTTTGTGGTCGGGTCAGCACCAAACCGGCCAACCCAACCAAAAGTGCAACGAAAGCAGTGAAAAGGAAAAACCGCTTCACAGCTTTCTACCATTTAGTCTTTCGGTGCTCTGTACGCTTTGTGACATGCCGAACAGCTTCCACCCAGATCGCCCATAGCCGCTTTCAGGGCATCAACATCTTGGCCAGCCGCAGCCTGCATCGCAACAGCGGCGTCTGCCATGGCCTGCCCTTTCGCACCAACGTCAGGGAAGTTTTCCCAGATCGCAGGTAGCGCTCGGGAGGACGGATCGGAAACATTGTCAGATCCCTTTGGCCACATTGCGGATTGGTCGATCTGCGTTAGTACAACAAGGTTGTTTGCAGCCCGTGTTGCGGCCTCGGCGTCATAATCCACCTCGCCTTTGGCCATGCCGCCAAGCGTACCAAGATTGAAGGCATAGAGCTGCATGATTGAGGTTCGAGCTTTCACAGCCGGGTTTTCACTTTCGTGGGCGATGGCTGTGCCAATTGCGGTCAATGACAAAAGACCCGCTGCGAAGATTGAGAACTGCTTCATCATGATGTGTCTCCCTGTTCAATGCTCCGAATGTTAGCTTGAACGAATTTTCTTGTAATTGTTTGTTATTGGTCGTCACATGTTAATTTATGAACAACGAAAACTGGGATGATATTCGATACGCGCTAGCCGTAAGCAAATACGGTTCGTTGAACGCGGCGGCGACGGCCATGGGCGTCACGCATGCCACAGTCTTGCGCAGAGTGGCCGCATTCGAAGAGCGCAATGGCTGCCGGATTTTTCAAAAAAGCCCGTCAGGATACTCCATTCTCCCCGAAGCCAGTGCGATCTTTTCGGCCATGGAAAGCGTCGAAGACGCTGTGCTGTCGGTGGAGCGAGCGGTTGTCGGAGCAAATCGTTCCCCAACGGGTCACGTGCGCATTACATCGACTGATAGTCTTTGTCAGATTGTTCTCCCTAGAATACTGAACGAAATCTCACGCCTTTACCCAGGTTTGAACCTGACTCTGCTAAGCCAGAACAGCCACCATGATCTTTCCCGACTGACAGCAGACATTGCTGTGCGCCCTTCGATAAAGCTCGGGGAAGGGCTAATCGGGGAGCGTGCAGGAACGCTGTCCTTTGGTGTCTTTGACGATGGTTTCCCAAATCGCAAATGGATGAGGCTTGATGGGGCGTTAAGCCGTTCACTTCCTGCCAAATGGCTGAAGGCGAATGTGAGCGCCGACGAAATGACCAACGGAGCGGACAGTTTTCTGGTGCTACAACAGATGGCTGCGTCGGGAGCTGGTAAAACCTTTCTGCCGTCATTTTTTGGCGACGTGGATACCCGCCTTAAACGGTCACAGGACGTGAATCCTAAGATCGAGGTTCCGCTGTGGGTCGCAACGTTAGAAGAAATCTCGCAAACTCCAAGGTTTGCTGTAGTTCAGAAGGCACTAGTCGAACGCATATCGGAAGCGCTGGCTAAGTGATATTGTGCAACTGAGATTTTCGAGTTCTTAAATTTTTGAGTTTCCAAATTTGCAATGCCCAGTCGGAAACGTTCGCATTGGAGCATCCCTCAACTGCGCAGGTGCCCGAAGAAGAAATCGTCAAACTCTACTACGACTAAGCGCTCGGGGCCGGAAACGGCGCCCTGCCTGACTTTCGCAGCGTTTCAAGTTTCACCTTCGAACCGCCTTGGCAATCGAGACCCATGCCCCCAAAGGAAAAGTATGTAGCGACAGCCACCGACAATGAGCTGGGACTTGTCGCCTGACCATCAATTAGATGCCCAGTACCGGAAACTCGTGCGCCGTTTGGCGTCGGACAAATTGGGCTCAATGCAGACACCTAAAAAAGGGATGCTCATTAGCGGGAAGTTAACCACCCAAAGACTAGCTTTGCAGTCTTTCTGAGATATCCGTCGCTGCCTTGACAACCGATGCCGCCAGAGTTTCGAGCTTACTGTCTGGAAATCTTGTAATTGGTCCCGAGATCGAAACGCCAGCCACAACCTTTCCCAAAGAGTCGAATACAGGCGCTGCGATACAACGCATTCCTGGGAAGCGTTCTTCGTCGTCCAACGTCCAGCCCCGATTCCTGGATTTACGGAGCTCTTCCCGTAACTCCTTTATGTCAGTAATTGAATTTGGTGTCTGACTTACCAGTGTTAGCGGCGTTAAAAGACTCTCTAACTCAGCCTTGTCCATAAAGGCCATGATGGCTTTACCCACACCGGATGTGTGAAAAAAAGCCGCTGTCCCGTTCTTGAAAGAGGCCCTTATCGGATTATCGGATTCGACTTGGGTAAGGTAAAGCAATTGCCCACCTTCCTCGATTGCTAGATTTGCAGTCTCTCCAGTTTCTTCGGACAGCACCCTCATCACTGGCGGTGCAACTTCCAGCAAGTTTGACCCTTCTTCAAAGGTGCTGCCAATGCGATACGCTTGTGGGCCTATACGCCATTTGCCTTGCTCAACATCATGAATAACCATGCCACGCCGCTGAAGTGTTGTCAGAAGCCTGTGCGCCGTTGCAGGCGGTATGTGTGTAACCTTTGAAATCTCAGCAAGCGTAGCAGAGCGTGTGTCGGCTATGTAGATCAAGACACGAATACCGCGATCAAGTGCCCCAACAGGTGGTGCGCCGATGTTCTCTTCATTCGACTTCCGTCGCGGACGTCCTCGACGATTGGCAGTTTTGTGTTCGTTCATAATCAGTGAAACCAATACCCTGTTTCTTAGCTTAAGACTCTAGCCCGGCAGTAACAGTAAAAAAATGAAAAATATTAATCAATGTATTTCAGTGGTTTAGTGGAAATTTATACTGAAAAGAGTAGGTTATTCCAAAATATTTTGAAAATTTTGGAATCTGATTTATCGTTGTATCCATTCGCTGAACAGCGGATTGGCGCCAGCACCGAAGCAGAAAACGGAGATGGCGCAGTCAAGGGAGGAAACATGACAAAATCTTTGAACCGCAGAAACTTTCTGCGTGGCTCTGCTGTTGTGGGCGCTGGTGCGCTCGCGGCCCCGGCGGTCCATGCGCAGGAAGGAACAAACCTCAAGATGCAAGCTGCCTGGGGCGGGGGCATCTTTCTTGAAAATGCACAGTCTTACGTAAATCGCGTCAACGAAATGTCCGGTGGCAAGCTGACGATCGAGCTACTGCCTGTGAACTCGGTCGTGAAAACTAGCCAAATGCAGGACGCGGTTCATCGCGGCGTACTGGATGCAGCGCACTACGTACCAGCGTATTGGTACTCCAAATCCAAGACAGCGTCGCTGTTTGGGACCGGTCCGTGTTTTGGATGGTCCAGCCAAGAAGTCCTGGGTTGGGTAAACTACGGCGGCGGGCAGGACCTGTTTGACGAGTTGATGGGGATCCTCGGATTGAACGTCGTGTCCTTCTTTAACTCGCCAATGCCGGCACAACCGTTGGGCTGGTTCAAAGAAGAGATCACAAGCTCTGATCAAATGAACGGCTTGAAGTATCGTACCGTTGGCCTTGCGGCAGATGTTCTGCTCGAGATGGGTATGTCGGTTGTGCAGCTTCCTGGCGGGGAAATCCAGCCCGCGATGAAATCTGGCCTTATCGACGCGGCCGAGTTCAACAACCCGACATCAGACCGCGACTTTGGCATGCAGGATGTGTCCAAGCACTATCACTTGGCATCCTTCCACCAGAGTCAGGAGTTCTTCGAGGTTACCTTCAACAAAGACAAGTTCAACGCTCTGGCGCCCGAGCTTCAAGCAATCCTGAAATATGCTTCGGAGGCCGAAAACTCCAACTTCTATTGGAACAACACAAAGCGTTACGCAGATGATTTGGTAACGCTGGCCGAAGAGCAAGGGGTGAACGTGTATCGCACACCTGACAGTGTGATGCAGGCCCAGCTTGAGGCGTGGGACGTTGTAGTCGATAGGATCTCAAATGAAGATCCATTCTTCGCCAAAGTTGTCGATAGCCAGAAGGCCTACGCAAAAACAGTGATGAACTACCTCAACCTGAACCAGCCGGACTACAAACTGGCTTACAAGCACTATTTCGGCTGAGGCCTGACGATTTCTGAAAACGGGAAGCCGCGCAGTTGTGCGGCTTCCTAAACTCCGGGCAGAACAGGCGAGGAACTGACCTTGATCAAGACAATCCACGCCATCGAAGGGCTAAGCCAATGGGTCGGCAAAGCCTTCGGTTGGTGCATCCTAATTCTGACACTTTCGGTGTCCTACGAAGTGTTCGTCCGGTATGTGCTGAACAAGCCGACCGTCTGGGCGTTCGATATGATGGTGCAAATGTATGGCGCCTTGTTTCTTATGGCCGGGGCATACGCTCTTGCGCAAGATGCTCATGTCAGGGGCGACGTTCTTTACCGACTGTTCTCTGTCCGCTGGCAGGCGCGTGTCGATTTCGTTCTGTACATTCTCTTCTTCTTCCCGGGCATGTTTGCGTTGTTCTGGTACGGATGGGAAATAGCGAAAGACAGTTGGCGCTATGAAGAGGTGAGCTGGAACAGTCCTGCCCGAATCCAAATCTACTTTTTCAAAACTCTGATCCCAGTTGCTGGTTTCTTGCTGATGTTGCAAGGACTTGCGGAAATGGCGCGATGCTGGTTGGCGATGCGAAATGGTGTCTGGCTTGAGCGACTGGATGACGTGCGCGAGACCGAGGACATGTTGATGGAAGGAACTATCGACAAAATCCGGCCCTTGGGCACCAAAGAAGGAGGCCGCAACGATGACTGATCCTCAGGTCGCCATCTTGATGCTCAGCCTCTTTATTGTGCTGGTGCTACTTGGCTTTCCGATTGCTTTCACTTTGCTCGCCATGGGTGTGGCATTTGGGTACTACGCCTATTACCAATCCGCGCCGGAGAGCATTGCGGACATCTTCAACAACAACATCTTCTATCTTCTCAACCAAAACACCTACTCGGTGATGGAGAACGACACGCTTGTTGCCATCCCACTATTCTTATTCATGGGATACGTGGTTGAACGAGCAAACATCGTTGATCGTCTGTTTTTCTCGCTGTACATGGCTGCCCGAAACCTACCCGGGTCACTAGCCATTGCCGCACTTCTGACCTGCGCTGTTTTTTCGACGGCGTCGGGGATTGTTGGTGCGGTTGTTACCCTGATGGGCCTGCTGGCCTATCCAGCGATGGCAAATGCCGGGTATCAACGTAGCTTCGCTTCTGGCGTTATCTGTGCGGGCGGGACTTTGGGCATTCTGATCCCGCCTTCGATTATGTTGATCGTCTATGCCGCGATTGCTGAGCTTTCGCCATTGCGTTTGTATGCTGCAGCAGTTTTTCCCGGGCTGCTGCTGGCGGGGTTGTATATCGTCTACGTGATGGTTCGTGTCTGGTTGAATCCATCGCTCGCACCGAAACCACAAGAGGACGACATCCCGCCAAAACGACAGATCTATATGGATCTGCTGGTATCATTCGTACCGCTGACCGTTTTGATCATGCTGGTGCTTGGCTCCATCCTTGGAGGATTGGCGACCCCGGCTGAAGCAGCTGCAATGGGCGCATTGGGCGGGCTAGTGCTGGCAATGCTTTATCGGTCGCTCACGTGGGACAAGGTCAAGCAAAGCGTCTTCCTAACAGCCAAGGCTACCGCAATGGTGTGCTGGTTGTTCGTAGGTTCCTGGACCTTTGCCTCGATCTTTTCCTATCTCGGTGGGCATGACGTGATCGAGCATTGGGTCGTTGGCATGAACCTGCAACCCTGGCAGTTCCTGGTGCTTGCTCAGTTGATAATCTTCCTGCTTGGCTGGCCGCTTGAATGGTCCGAGATTCTCATCATCTTCGTGCCGATCTTTCTGCCTATGCTGGAGACGTTTGGGGTCAACCCGTATTTCTTCGCGATGCTGGTTGCTCTGAACTTGCAGACCTCGTTCCTGACACCGCCGATGGCCATGTCAGCGTACTACCTAAAAGGGGTTCTCAAGAACCAGATCCAACTGATGGAGATTTTCAAAGGTCTGATGCCCTATCTGGCCATCGTGATCCTGTGCATGGTGCTGATGTACCAGTTCCCGGGCATCGCGCTTTGGTTGCCTGACTACCTGTTTGGGGTTTGGGTGCCATGACCAAGCATGATCTGTCGTTGTTCTCGGCGATCCAATCTGCCGAGGGCATTCGGGACGGACGTTTTTCTTCCGAAGCACTAGTTGAAGATTGCCTCAAGCGCATTGAAGAGACCGACAGTGTCATACGCGCCTGGGCTTACCTTAGCGCAGGCTTAGCGCTGGATCAGGCGCGCGAGATGGATCGCATCCGGAAGGCAGGCCGGGCGACTGGTCCACTGCATGGTGTGCCCGTAGCGTTGAAGGACATTGTCGACACAAAGGATATGCCCACCCAGCGAGGGACACCGATCTTTGCGGGTCGACAACCTGAAACAGATGCAAGGCTAGTTGAACTACTTCGAGAGTCTGGCGCTGTCATCATGGGCAAGACCAAGACAACCGAGTTTGCCTTTATGCACCCGACTGACACCACCAACCCCTTCGACCCGAATAGAACACCCGGGGGGTCATCAAGCGGATCGGCCGCAGCCGTTGCGGCCAGACACGTGCCTTTGGCTATTGGTACACAGACCGGCGGGTCGGTCATCCGTCCGGCCTCATTCTGCGGCGTATACGGCTTCAAGCCGACCCGTGGTATGATCTCGCGCAGCGGGGTTTTCAGGACGTCGGTTTCTTTGGATCACGTTGGGGGGTTTGCCAACTCGCTTGAGGATATCGCTTTGCTGTCAGACGTGGTGGCCGGATATGACCAAAGCGATCCTGCCAGCTTTGCTCGGCCGCGCGCGGAAATGCTGACCGGCGCTCAGGCGGAAGTTCCGGTCGAGCCGAATATTGCCTGGCTGGATTTTCCGTTCAACGACCGCCTCGATGCAGATGCCCGAGATGGCCTGAATGCAGTGATTGACAGCCTAGGCGGCCGGGTCGAGCGTTTTTCGGTATCCCCTCAACTGGCTGATCTGATCAACGTGCACAAAACGATCTATGATTACGAAATTCGCCAGAATATGATGGAAATATCGAATACACATTGGTCGGAAATCAGCGCCGAGATGCAATCCGCTATCAACCGCGGCGCAGATATCAACGAGGCCCAATACGAAGATGCCTTGTCCGTCATGGCATCTGCTCAAGGCTTTTTTGCAGAGTATTTCAATGAATTCGACGCAATCTTGGCCCCGGCTGCAACAGGCGAAGCTGTTCCACTGACTGCGGGGAACACCGGCGATTCCGTTTTCTGTCTGACCTGGACACTTGCGGGTTTGCCATGTCTCACGCTGCCATTGCTGGTCGGACATAACGACCTGCCCATCGGCGTCCAGCTAATTGGGGCTATCGAAGAGGATGACCGACTTTTACGCACGGCATCCTGGGTTCAACGCAGCTTAAGAGCACAGGAACAAAACGGAGAGTAAACGTATGTCACGTCTGACAAACATTCTCATGGGCATAATCGGCACAGGACTGATGATGATTTTCGTCCTTGGTCTCGCGCACAGTATCTCGACAGGATTTGCCGGGTTCTGGGGCGGTCTGCCATTCCTTTGTATTGCAGTCTTCGTAATAGCGCTTGCGCTATATAATTTGTGGGAAGACGCAATCAAAAAGGACTGATCCAATGAGCGATAAACCAGTCCTCTGGCTACCACGTCGATTATCCGATGCTACCGTCAATCGCGCGCGCCGGGACTATGACGTAATCCTCAACGAAGCCGATACACCGGGCACCGCGGAAGAAATCATCGCAATGAGTTCAAAGGTCGACGCGATGATGCCCTGCCATTCGGAACACTTCTCGAGCGAGGTTGTGTCGCAACTAGACCCGCGCTTGAAGATTGTTGCTAACCATTCCGTTGGCGTTGATCACTGCGATCTTTCGGCTTTGGCGGCAAAGGGAATTGCGGTGACAAACACTCCCGATGTTCTTTCTGATGCAACGGCAGAATTGGCAATGCTGCTCTTGCTCGGAGCGGCGCGACACGCGGTTCGAGGCGATCGCCTGATGCGGTCGGGCACCTGGGACAGTTGGAGCCCGTCTTTCATGGTTGGCAAGCAAGTCACAGGTGCGCGCCTCGGCATCATCGGGATGGGGCGCGTGGGTCGGGCATTTGCAAAAAAAGCCCGCGGGTTTGAAATGGAAATTCACTATTTCAATCGCACCCGCCTGTCGGCCGATCAGGAAAACGGAGCAATTTACCACGAAAGTATCGACACTTTGCTTCCAGCCGCCGACTTCCTGTCACTTCATTGCCCTGCCACCCCCGAAACTCTTGACCTGATGAACGCCAAACGTTTGTCCGAGCTACCGACCGGAGCAATTCTCGTGAATTCCGCCCGCGGTGCCCTTGTAGATGAAGACGCGCTGTTGGACGCGATCGAAAACGGAAAGCTTTCCGCTGCGGGCTTAGATTGTTTCAAGACGGAACCGGGGGGTAACCCAAAGTTCGCCGGGTACGAGAACATCTTCATGTTGCCGCATATCGGAAGCGCAACGACGAAAACCCGCGACGCAATGGGCTTTCGCGCCTTGGATAATTTGGACGCATTCTTTGCTGGCAAAACACCCCGAGACCTTTTGTAGAAGAGGACACTTTAATGGCAAAACTAGCTTTCCTCGGATTAGGCGTAATGGGTTACCCAATGGCCGGACACCTAAAGGCAGCGGGGCACGACGTTACGGTTTACAATCGAACAATCGCCAAAGCCGATGCGTGGGTGGCGGAACATGGTGGCTCTACGCGCGCTACACCCCGCGAAGCTGCCGAAGGTGCAGAGTTCGTAATGACATGCGTCGGGAATGACGATGATCTTCGGAACGTTTGCATTGGGCCAGACGGCGCATTCGGTGGCATGTCACAGAGCGCAACGTTAGTCGACCACACAACTGTCTCTGCCAAGGTCACGCGCGAACTTTACGCTG
The DNA here is from genome assembly GCF_013112245.1 of Ruegeria sp. HKCCD4315. NCBI lineage: Bacteria > Pseudomonadati > Pseudomonadota > Alphaproteobacteria > Rhodobacterales > Roseobacteraceae > Ruegeria > Ruegeria sp. HKCCD4315. The sequence goes on from NZ_WVRN01000002.1 coordinate 615,047, forward strand.
CGGCGAAAGAACAAAGCCTGGGTTTTTTGGATGCGCCAATCTCCGGCGGTCAGGCCGGGGCAGAAAACGGCGTTCTTTCGATTATGTGTGGAGGCGATCAGCCCGTATACGAGGCTGCCGAACCTATCATGCAAGTTTACTCAAAAATCTGTCGACGTATCGGCGAGAGCGGTGCTGGGCAATTAACAAAAATGAGCAACCAAATCGCAATCGCAGGATTGGTTCAGGGATTGAGCGAAGCGCTGCACTTCGCCGAGAAAGCGGGCCTTGATGGACGTTCTGTTGTAGAAGTTATCAGCCAAGGCGCGGCCGGTAGTTGGCAGATGGACAACAGACACGAAACAATGCTCGAAGATCATTTCGACTACGGGTTTGCAGTTGACTGGATGCGCAAGGATCTGGGTATCTGCCTTGATACAGCCAACGAAACCGGCGCAAGTCTGCCAGTAACCGCACTGGTTGATCAATTCTACAAAGATGTCCAAAAACTTGGGGGCGGTCGATGGGATACTTCTTCGCTTCTCAAACGCCTTAGGGCGCTTGACTAAACCACTAAATATTGAAGCGGGTCGAGGTAGTCGGGTTCGCACACTTGGGCGTTTGTTGTCTAATTCGGCATGGTTCAGGGCGGGAGTGCCTCTGGCGACGGTTCATGTAGAAGTAGCACCAACAAAGCTGCACAGATTGATGTATCTGCGGGATGGCACTGTGCAGGCAATGCTGGCCTTGATGCCCTGGCAACTATGCGCCTTTGCGGGCCATCAGATCGGCGTATCTGCTTTACGATTGTCTACACAGCCCACTGCTTAACTCAGTGTGTCGAAAAACTAACGAATGAGCACGAGGTTCGGGCGTTTGATGAGATCTCCCATGTGGAGTCCGACTACAAGTCCAAGGCAGTAAAGGTTTCGATAGATGCCGTAGCGGAGTTTTTCAACAGTGAACAGTTGAAGCAGAGGTCATGCAATAGCGTCTGCCTCCGCCGACAAGCGGACGTTGGCCCGAAGCTCAGCAATGGCCACTTCGGGCTCTGAGCAGTCGATCAACTTGATTTTTGCAAAACGACAGCTTCCGAAAATCGAATGTCGTCGCATTGGACCATGCCATTGAAACAGAGAGATTGTCTCGACTTTTTCAATATCTGCTTTCGGGGCTGGGTACGAACGCGACCTGCTGCAGCGCCGCAAGTCCGCTTCGAGCCCATTTTAACCGATGCTGCACATTGCACGAATGTCGGCTTTAAGCGGATGGCATCGGAAAGGTCGAAAACGCGTCGTCCTGCGGTGCGTATCCAAGCACTTTGCAAGTTTCGGTTAGATCAAGCCGCTTAAATCGATTGTTAGAGATGCCGTGCGCAATAAAGCTTCCTTTGATTTCGGCTTGAAGCGTCTGGTCAATTAGATGCGTCGCGTCACGATGACTGAGCCACGCGCTGAGGTCACGCAGTGTTTCAAGTCGCGGGCCGTCCGCAGGTTCGAACGCCACTATTCTCAAGGAGACGCAGGATATGCCGTGCCGAGTCGCATAAAGCGAACACAAGGCTTCCCCATAGCACTTGGTGACGCCGTAGAGATTGGCCGGAGCAACAGCCATCCCCGGAACCGGTGGGAAGGTTGATGGCTGATTTGCTGACCGAAAGGTGTTACGACGCCTTCCAAACGGTTACGCTTCGTCGCGCCGTAACATCACGAAACCGCAGAAGCTGAAAAAAACTGCGGCATGTGAACAAATACTGTTCAGTAACACCGGGCGTCCTGCTAAAAAGGTGGCCTAATTCAAGGAAACCGTTGCCAAACTTTGAGGCGAATTCCTGACTTTTATTTCGTGTTTTACGGGGCTTGCCACATTTAGGACAACTTAGTCGAGCAACTAGAACGCGAACAAACCCAGCGAAATTCAAGGCTGTGAAATGCTTGGTACTACATTTGTAACTCCCCCTCCTTCAAGCTCCCCACTTAGTGCAATACAGGGTAGTATTGCCTATGGTGACGGGAATCCGTCCACTGCGACGCAGATAACTTATGCGTTTGGGGCCGATTTCGGTTCGCAAGCCTGGACGTCAGCATATAAAGCCGAGTTTCGCGAAGCTCTTGCTGCGATAGAAGCGGTAACGAATATTTCGTTTATAGAAACAACTAACGTATCAAGTGCTGACATAGTGGAAATCATCGCGCCGAGTTCTTATTTCGGCGACTCCCGAACCCTTGGATTTCATTATACGCCATTTTTTGGCCCATCGCTGGGCGCTTACAACACCGCATTTTGGCAAGCCAATTCTGGCCTTGGCGGTAACGGTGATCCAGGTGGCTTCTTCTTTACTACCCTTATTCATGAATTGGGCCACGCACTGGGGTTAGGCCACCCACATGATACCGGCCTGGGTACAACGATAATGAGCGGCGTGACCTCAGCGTTTAACTCTTTTGGGGTCGGAAACCTCAATCAGGGTGTCTACACCGTAATGTCATATAATGACGGCTGGACCTCTCAGAACGGTGGCCTGCGTTTAACGGCCACTTATGGAGGTTCTACCGGACTTGGAGCGTTTGATATTGCAGCGTTACAGGCGATGTATGGAGCGAACACAACGTACAACAGCGGGGACAATACCTTTGTCCTGCCTTACGCCAACTTTGCGGGCACCGGGTACCAGGCAATTTGGGACACCGGTGGGAATGACACCATTCAGCATGTTGGCAGCTCGGATTCTTGGATCGACTTAAGGCCCGCCACGCTGGACTACAGCGACACCGGCGGCGGAGTCGTCTCTCACGCGACGGGAGTAAGGGGTGGTTTTACAATTGCGCACGGCGTTGTCATCGAGAATGCGTCGGGCGGATCAGGCGCAGATGTTATCGTAGGGAATACCGCTCAGAATACTCTGTGGGGGAATGCTGGACACGACAGAATATACTCGGTGTCAGATGGAACCAACAACAACACGATCTACGGTGGCTTAGGCAACGACACGATTTATCTTGCCATGGGGTCCGGGGCCGATCAGGTCTTTGGAAACGAAGGTAACGACACGGCCGTCGTGACTCGTAACGGCGGCACATTCACCGGAGGGACCGGAACGGATACCGTCAGGTTCGTCAGCGCCATCAGCACATATCTGTTTATCGACAACGGAAGCACTTATGAATTTCTCGATGTCGTATCGCGAGTTTCGTTCACAATCGCCAACGACGTAGAGTTAGTCCAGTTTTTGGATGGGGTACAGCAATACACCCGGGCGGGCATCCAAACCGCAATGCAGCTCACAGATATCGACAACCAGGGCACCACGCTAAAGCACGCAGCACAGGGCCTTTACGTTGTGGATTCGGGTGGTTCCAATCTGGGGCTGATTTATAATGGCCAAGCAGTAGGCGCGGCTTCGTTCGCTGGCTGGCAAGCTATTCAGGCCGAAGCATCCGGCGGAGATTACCGTGTGTTGTGGAAGAATAGTGACGGAACATATCTTGAATGGGTCGTCGACAGCAGCGGTCAATTCAAAGGCAGCAACTCTGTCGGCAATGTTGTAAGCTTGGAAACGTTCTACAACGCTGATCTGAATAATGACGGTACGATCGGGCACACATCGACCAATATCGAATCCAATGGATCTACCACCCTCGGGTCCACAACGCAAAACGTGTATCTCATAAATGGCACCATCGAGCTTGCTCTGGGTGATGGCACCACAGTTGGACCCAACAGCATTGCCGGGTGGCAAGCCATTCAGGCCGAAGCCGCATCAGGCGGAGGTTACACAGTTCTCTGGCAAAGCACCGGTGGTGTCTATGGTGAATGGATCGTCGATGCTTCTGGTCGACTGCAAAGCAGCAGTGTCATCGATGATGTCAGGGACGTAGAAGCAAATTATGGTGTCGACCTGAACTCCGACGGTCAAATCGGCCATTTCACGACCAACATTGAATCCAATGGCTCCACCACACTTGGGTATTCCACACGTGGTGTCTATGTGATCGGTGGAAGCATCGATTTGACCGATGCTGACGACGCTTTGGTCGGACCCAGCAGCATTGCCGGGTGGCAAGCCATTCAGGCCGAAGCAGCATCGGGCGGAGGCTACAGAGTTCTCTGGCAAAGCGCCGGTGGTGTCTATGGTGAATGGACCGTCGATGCTTCTGGTCGACTGCAAAGCAGCAGTGTCATCGATGATGTCAGGGACGTTGAAGCAAATTATGGTGTCGACCTGAACTCCGATGGTCAAATCGGCCATTTCACGACAAATATCGAATCCAATGGCTCCACCACACTTGGGTATTCCACACGTGGTGTCTATGTGATCGGTGGAAGCATCGATTTGACCGATGCTGACGACGCTTTGGTCGGACCCAACAGCATCGCCGGCTGGCAAGCCATTCAGGCCGAAGCAGCATCGGGCGGAGGCTACAGAGTTCTCTGGCAAAGTGCCGGTGGTGTCTATGGTGAATGGACCGTCGATGCTTCTGGCAAATTTCAGACAAGCGTTATTATCCCCGACGTCTCAAGTGTCGAAACCTTCTATGGCGCCGATATCGATGGCAGCGGTACAATCGGAAAGGCGCTGCCTAAGCTGGCAACGACAGCGTCCGTCGAGCCGAAACTGGCGTCTGTAGCTCAGGCTTTGGACCTGACGGATTGGGACGAGACCACCGAACTTTTGAAGTTTGCACCCGAAATGACTGCTGATGCAGACGCTGAGGATATTTATACACTGGTGGAAGCGCTCAGTGCTGGGGGCTCGATGCTGCCCGGCGTCGACGGTCAAGTCGACTTTAAATGGTTCAGTATTCCAGAGAACGCAGGAGATAGAGACGTCGAACCGTTGATTGCAACTTTGTTCGAGGAAGATGGTTTCCTTCTCTAGGGGCCTCACGGCCCCGGAAGTGACTGAACAAACACACGGTAATAGCGCGAAGTGTGGATATCCCTTAATGCGCGATAGCATCAGATGTGGGAATCGCTGGGTCAAAACGTCTTGGCGATCCTCACACCCGAATGCGCATCTCTTTGCTATGGCAAAATGCGCCGGATCAGATTGACGTCTCTAACTTGAAATGGCGGCATCGCATGCCACCACCAACACTCGCGCAATCGCGTTTTTGACCCCGCATTGGCCTAAGCAAACAACCGCGCCAACAAGGCAGACATAAACATAAGTCTTCTGGAACATGACTCTACAGCCAAATATTGCCTATTCTGGAACATGGGATGTGGTGAATCCAAACCATATGTGACATAGCTTCTTGGAACTAAAAACCGCTTAAAGAGAAGAAATTAGCAACGATGGAAATAGTCGCGCTTTCCATTCCGGACGTGAAGTTGATTACCCCGAGGCGTTTTGGCGATCATCGCGGGTTCTTTGAAGAAACTTACAATGCAGACAGTTTTGCCGCTGCTGGCATAGTCACACCGTATGTTCAGGACAATCACTCGCTCTCCAGCGCAGTAAACACTGTACGAGGGCTGCATTTCCAGGCCCCACCCCGGGCGCAGGCCAAGCTGGTACGCTGCGGACGCGGCAGGCTGTTCGACGTTGCCGTGGACATACGAAAAGGGTCTCCAACCTATGGCAAATGGGTTGGCGAGGAGTTGAGCTTTGAGAACGGACGCATGCTGTTGGTGCCTGCGGGTTTTGCACATGGTTTCGTGACCCTGGAGCCGGATACCGAGATCGTTTACAAGTGTTCCGACACCTACGCGCCGGAAACGGAAGGTGCTCTTCTGTGGAATGATCCCGATGTCGGAATAGATTGGCCGAGCAGTAGCTCAGCTCCCCAACTCTCCGAAAAAGACAAGGTTGCCCCTTGCCTTCGTGATTTGGACTCCCCTTTTGTGTTTGAGGCCGGGCAATGAAAATACTTGTTACAGGTGGCGCCGGTTTTATTGGCTCTGCCGTTATTCGACGCGCTGTTTCAGATGGTCATTCCGTCATTAATGTCGATGCTCTGACATATGCTGCATGCCTGGATAATGTTGCCTCAGTTGCCGATTCTCCGGCCTATGCATTTGAGCACGCTGACATTCGGGACGCCGAGGCGATGTCTGCCATTATGGACAAGCACCGTCCCGATGCGATCATGCATTTGGCTGCAGAAAGCCATGTGGACCGTTCGATTGATGGTCCTGCGGCTTTTATCGACACAAATCTTACCGGCACATATGTTTTGCTGGAGGCCGCGCGCGCCTATTGGCAGAGCGCAGGGCGACCAGAAAGTTTCAGGTTCCACCACATTTCAACGGATGAAGTGTTCGGGTCATTGGGGGCGACCGGTTTTTTCACTGAGGACAGCCCATACCAGCCAAATTCGCCTTATTCTGCTTCGAAAGCAGGGTCAGATCATCTGGTCCGCGCTTGGCTGGAAACTTATGGGCTGCCGGTGGTTCTGACCAATTGCTCAAACAATTATGGGCCATTCCAGTTCCCGGAAAAGCTGATACCCGTGGTCATCCTGAACGCTTTGTCCGGGCAGCCGATCCCGATTTACGGGAAAGGTGACAACATTCGTGACTGGCTGCATGTCGAGGATCATGCCGAAGCGTTGTTGCTGGTGCTGGAAAAAGGCGAACTTGGTCGCAGCTATAATATCGGCGGCGAAAACGAGATGACCAATCTCGACCTTGTCAGGATGCTGTGCAAAATCCTGGATCGGCTGAAACCGGGCTCTGCGCCCTACAGCGATCTGATCACGTTTGTTACGGATCGCCCGGGTCATGATCGTCGTTATGCCATCGACCCGGCCCGTATCCGCGAGGAACTGAACTGGCGCCCGTCATACACCCCTGAAACCGGGCTTGAGCAAACCGTGCAATGGTATCTGGACAACACAGACTGGCTGAACGCTTTGCAAGCACGCAGCGGTGTAGGAAAACGCTTGGGGACTGGCAAATGAAAGCGCTGATATTCGGCCATAGTGGCCAAGTGGCGACCGAACTACGCCGCCGCGCAGACAGCCATGGTATAGAGGTTGAGGCGCTGGATCGCACCAAGGCGGACTTGTCGAACCCTCCGCAATGTGCGGAAGCTATCCAAGGCACTGATGCCGACGTCATTATCAATGCTGCGGCATACACAGCAGTGGACAAGGCCGAAGAAGACCTCGATCTTGCGCAACTTGTTAACGCAGACTCGCCCGGAGCAATGGCGCGCGCAGCCACGGAACGGGGCCTGCCCTTTCTGCATATCTCAACGGATTACGTATTCGAAGGATCTGGCACATCCCCTTGGACAACTGATCACCCAACAGCACCTTTAGGCGCTTACGGCAAAACTAAGTTGGACGGAGAACGCCAGATCGCTCAAGCGGGAGGATGGCACGCCATTCTGCGAACCAGTTGGGTTTTTTCGGCCCATGGGAATAATTTTGTCAAAACCATTCTCAGACTTGCTGAGACCCGCGACAGATTGACAATTGTTGCCGACCAGATCGGCGGACCAACACCCGCAGCTGATATTGCCGATGCTCTTCTTGTTATGGCGAAAAGCAACGCGGGTACTGAAGGCGGGCTATTTCATTTTTCCGGCGCTCCTGATGCCAGCTGGGCGGACTTCGCACGCGAAATCACTGTGCAGTCGGGCTTGACAACTCAGATCGAAGACATCCCCTCGACGGACTACCCTACCCCGGCCCCAAGACCACTGAATTCGCGTTTGAACTGTGATCGCCTGAACGCTGTGTTTGGAATTGGTAGACCGGAGTGGAAAACCGGTCTGAGCGACGTTTTGCGCGAGCTGAATTCAGCGACTGGCTGATCCCTGAAAGGAAAGAGCATGCAACGTAAAGGCATTATTCTTGCCGGAGGGTCCGGCACCCGGCTTTATCCGATCACCATGGCGGTTTCCAAGCAACTGCTGCCGATCTATGACAAGCCAATGATTTTCTACCCTCTGAGTGTTCTGATGCTCGCGCAAATCCGCGAGATTGCGATCATCACTACACCTCAGGATCAGGATCAGTTCCAACGCATGTTGGGCGACGGCAGTCAGTACGGGCTTTCGATCACCTGGATTGTTCAGCCGTCCCCTGACGGCCTTGCACAAGCTTACACTCTGACCGAAGACTTTCTGGCTGGCGCTCCATCCGCTCTGATTTTGGGCGACAATATTTTCTTTGGGCACGGACTGTCCGACCTTCTTCTGGAAGCGGACCAATTGAAACGCGGGGGGACTGTCTTTGCCTATCGCGTGGCCGATCCCGAACGTTATGGGGTCGTGGATTTCGAAGGTTCGAAAGCACGTGCGATCATCGAGAAACCCGAAGTTCCGCCATCGAACTATGCAGTAACTGGTCTTTATTTCTTGGACGGAGACGCTCCGGCGCGAGCACATGAAGTGCAACCTTCAGAGCGCGGAGAATTGGAAATTACATCGCTTCTAGAGATGTATTTGCAAGAAGGTTTGCTGGACGTACAGACCATGGGGCGTGGATTTGCGTGGCTGGATACCGGCACGCATGGCTCATTGTTGGACGCGGGCAATTTCGTACGGACCATCGAAGCGCGTCAAGGTATGCAGACCGGAAGCCTGGACGAGATCGCATGGGCAAACGGCTGGATTGACAATGAAGCGCTTGAAGAACGCGCGCGACTGTTTGCCAAGTCCACTTATGGTGTCTATCTGAAACAATTGATGGACTAGAAGCGAAATCCCCGACGTGACATCGGAGTGTTAACGCAGAAAGCCTCGGCATTCGCCAGTCGGACTGCGTTTGCGGTCCACAGCATTCTTTTGGGCTTCTTGAATTATCTTCAACAGACGAATGCGTTATTGGTGCCCGGTTTCACGCTGAGTGGGACTTGAAAGGAACCGGGCGAACGCTTCGGCTCTGCCAGACTCCGCGCAAAAATGAACGTTGTTTTGAACGCTTTCGGGCTGAAAACAACACGACCGGCGACAGCATCTGCAAAAGTGCGGTTGCAAGCGCTCGGGGGAAAGCAAATGGAACGTTGTGTTTCCGAGCCACGTACACTCGCGATTGCCCCATAAAGAACCCCTTCAATCCGGCAACTGCGGCGTTGCTGGGCGAAGAAGTGCCTTGAACATGCGTAACTTGCGCATCATGAAGATAGTACAACGGACCACAAACGGCCTTGAGCCTAAGGCTTATGTCATCGTCTTCGTGGTACAAAAAGATTTCCGGATCAAACCCCCCAACAGTTTCAAAAGCGGAACGACGAACCAACAGAGCCGCACCGAGAAGAACCGGGAGTTCCAGATCACCGTCAACCTTTTTAGTGCGCAGCGCTTCACTGCGTGGCGTAATAACACTGGAACGACGAAAACTCGGTTTTCCGGATTTGTTTAGGATCCTCGGATTAAACGCAGATGCGGTGGGGTAACGATCCGCACCTGCCTGCATGGCGTCCAATGCCCCTGCCAAGAGTATGGAATCAGGGTTCAAAAACAGAATCAGATCAGATTGCGCACGTTCAGCACCTAGGTTGCAGGCAATACCAAACCCCTTGTTTTCTTTGTTTCTAAGCAATGTAGCCCCGTGCGCATCGGCCAGCTCCTGTACTGCTTCGACATCGTCTGAGGCGTTGTCTACCAATATCGTGCTCACGCCGTCCGGGATGGAACCCAGCATGTCATGCAAAACACTGCTGCTGTTAAAGCAAACACTTATGATGGTGATCTGTGACAAATGCGCCTGCTAACTATTATCAAAACTGTGCGGTACGTGATCTTAAACACCAGTCGGGTCAACCCCATTTCTGAAACTTCACTTTTTTGTACGCGCTATTCTGAACACAAAATAACCGTGTTGATACAATAACGCCTTATACAAATTGTACTAAAGCGTCGTTCCAATTTGGTTTTAGTGGCGAAAAAGGACGCATCCATAAGCTAAACGCGAGCGCCAGTGTGAAGCGGTAAATGGCATCAAAAATGTGCGCCGAACCCGGTTTGAGCAATGTTGAGCACTACGACTGCTGCTACCGTTGCGGAAAGGTTGCGTGTGTCATACCATCTTGAGGTAATTGTTGGCAAAAATGCGCGCAGATCACCCCCGTGGCATTGGAATGCTGTAGCGCAGACATTGTCGTTCCTGAATATCTGTGCGAAGGTGTCGGAGGTTCTACAAAGACAATCTGGAGGTGCCACATCGAGACTGACACTTACTTGTAGAGTCTGGGATTGCCGAATAAACCCAAACGATATAGCAGCCATATTGTAAATCGATATCAGCGTCACGGAAGTAATATTGTGAGCGAAAAACACACCTACGAATACGACATTGACATGAACAGTGATGTGGCGCCGGCTCGTGTGCTACGAATGGTGAAACCAGGATCAAAGGTTCTCGAGATTGGCGCTGGACCGGGCTCGATCACACGGCATCTTTCCGGAACATTGGACTGTGACGTTGTAGCGCTTGAAATCGATCCCACTGCAATCGAAAAACTGAAGCCTTTTGCGCGTTCAGTGTACCCGATGGACTTAAACGATGCCGCATGGAGCGACGTGGTGCGTGAAAAAGACGGGTTGTTTGATTATGTTATAGCGGCAGATGTCTTGGAGCACGTTTACGATCCCTGGTCTGTCCTGTCAGGCATGAAATCTCTGTTGAACGACAGCGGATCTGTAATCCTTTCTTTGCCGCATGTTGGCCACGCCGCTGTCGCTGGATGTTTAGTTGACGAAGACTTTGAGTACCGCGATTGGGGCCTGCTGGACCGAACGCATATTCGGTTCTTCGGCATAAAAAACGTACAGCAACTGCTTGCTTCGCAAGGAATGAGCATCGAACAGGCCGAGTTTGTTGTGCGAAGCCCGGAAATGACGGAGTTTTGCCACCGTTGGAGCCGTCTGCCAAATGACGTGCAAAGCGCCTTGCAGCGGAACCGCTTTTCCCACGTTTTTCAGGTGATCAGCCGATCCGTTCCGAAAGAGCGCGCCGAGAACGACCTCTACTTGATGAATCTCCCCGTTGAGCGACCCGATCAAGAGACAGTAGACTTGTGGACGAACATGATGGCGGGTCTGCCTGTGTCTGAAGACTCAGACCTTCAGTCTACAATCGGTGCAGCAAACTCTAACGAGATCATCAAACCCGGCCCTTTGGCCAAAAAGAAAAAGAAGTCACTTGCACGGCGTTTGGGGTTGAAGAAGTAATGGCCTCTAAAAATGCCAATCGTGAATTCGAAAATATCCGTACGATTGCTTACTACCTACCTCAGTTTCATCCAATTCCGGAGAACGACGAATGGTGGGGTAAAGGCTTTACCGAGTGGACAAATGTAACCAAGGCAAAGCCGCTTTTTACCGGACATTACCAGCCGCACTTCCCGAGCGATCTTGGCTATTATGATCTGCGGGTTCGAGAAACCCGGCTTGAACAAATCGAAATGGCCAAGGCAAGCGGTATTGATGGGTTCTGCTACCATTACTATTGGTTTTCAGGCAAACGCCTGCTTGAACGCCCAGTCGATGAAATGCTTGCGGACCCAGACAGCGACATGCCCTTTTGCCTGTGCTGGGCAAACGAAAACTGGACGCGCCGCTGGGATGCTGCTGAACATGAGATATTGATCGCACAAAAGTATGCGCCCGAGGATGATCTGGAGTTCATCAAATCGATCGAACCGTTCTTTCGCGACCCACGCTACATCACCATAGACGGTGCGCCCATTCTGATCGTGTACCGCCCTCAGCATCTGAAAAATGCTCTCAAGTCCGTGCAAGTTTGGCGTGACTATTGCGCGTCTGTCGGGATTCCAAAAATTCACCTCACCTGTGCGCTGACACATCGAAACTGGGATTACGCCTCGTTCGGGTTTGATTCCGGTGTTGAGTTCCCACCGCATGGGATCAACGTGCCGAATTTATCAGCAGAGGTGGACCTGCACGGAGAATTCGAAGGGTTGTGCGTCGACTTCTCAACGATCGCGGAACAGTATCTTGGCCACAAGTATGGGCCGGAAAACAACGTTTACCGCTCGGTTTTTCCGTCATGGGATAATACAGCCCGGCGCAAGGAAAACGCGATGGTTGTGTTGAACGGAACCCCTGAAAATTACGAATACTGGTTGTCGAGCGCATTGCGGCAAACAGCTCAGGACTTTCCGGGTCAAGAGAGATTGGTCTTCGTAAACGCCTGGAACGAGTGGGCAGAAGGATGCCATCTGGAGCCTGATCGAGAGTTTGGGCACGCGTTCTTGGACGCGACTCAATCCGCTCTTCTGGGGTCCAAGCTGACGGGTTGGACACATGTTGGTGTTCCAAAAGAATCGCAGCGGAGTGACAGCACCAAAGGTGCTGCAAAACCAGTACCGTATGGTGCGAACAAGTCGCTGCCCAAACGAGCATTTCGACTTTTACGTGATACGGTCAGCGGTCGGCTGCTTAAAGAATGGCTGGCAAAGTCTCACACAAAATAAATACAGAGAGTGGGTCGTTTGCATGTTAAGTGTTGATGCATCTAAGTGAGCTTAAGTTGGTTTAGTCCAAAGCTTAGAAAGACATCTGTTGACCGGAAGCACCGAAGCGCTTGAGTATGAGAATATCTATGCCTATCAAAGATACCCTGCTTTTCTATGTGCTTTCGGCAGCTTCGAAACTCAGCCCCCCTCTTTCATCACGTACCGCTCGGAGGTTTCGAAACTCTGCCAAAAAAAGAGACCCCAGACGAGCAACCACACACAATCAGCATCTGGGTCGGCAAGGCTTTGAGAGTGCCGTTCGAGGTGATGAGTTTGTCCCATTCGATCCGCAACCAAAAGCTGAACCAGCGGTGCGGGCAATTGCACATTACTTGCCGCAGTTTCACCCGTTCAAGGAAAATGATGAATGGTGGGGCAAGGGTTTCACGGAATGGACCAATGTTGGCAAGGCGATCCCGAACTTTCCGGGCCACTACCAACCGCATTGCCCTATCCACTTGGGCTATTACGACTTGCGAGTGCCTGAAATCATGGTCGAACAAGCCCGGATAGCAAAAGCATACGGGATCGGCGGCTTTTCCTATTACTATTACTGGTTTGCTGGAAAAACTCTGATGGAGGATCCGTTAGAGAAAATGCTGAACACCCCTGATGTTGACATACCCTTCTGCCTGACTTGGGCAAACGAAAACTGGACACGCCGCTGGGACGGGCGCGAGCACGATGTACTGATTTCGCAGAACCACTCAATAGAAGATTCATTAAACCTTCTGCGTCACATCCGTAAGTATTTTGACGACCCGCGATACATCCGGATAGACGGTAGACCTGTGTTCATCGTTTATCGAGCGAATATTATTCCTGACATTCAGGAGACAACAAAGGCTTGGCGTCAAGAGGCGCAACGCTGGGGCGAGACTGATCTTTATCTCGTAGCAGCCCAGACCTTTGACATCGGGGACCCTCAGGAACTTGGCTTTGATGCCGCGATGGAGTTTCCGCCCCATCAGGTGAAGCGCACCGACATCACCGATGAGATGGGCGTTTACAACCCCGAGTTCACCGGGGCTATTTTGGACTATGACGCCGTGGTTGACGCAGAACTTGGCAAGAGTGAACCGGATTATAAGCTGTTCCGGTCATCAACGCTTTCCTGGGACAATACAGCCCGCAATCAGGATGCGCCGCGCATTATGGGCAGGTTTTCGATTGAAGCTTACAAACGCTGGACAGCTCATTTGGGCAATCAGGTCCTAACGCAGGAAAAATACAGCGCTGACGAAAAAATCGTCTTCATCAACGCATGGAATGAATGGGCAGAAGGAACACATCTTGAACCGGATCAACGGTATGGGTTTGCCTATCTTCAGGCAACCTACGATGCGTTACCCAAGAAACAGTAAGTTCGTTGGGTTCTTTGCGTTTTACCAAAGAACCCATCACATTTTGTTTTTGTACTATCGAGTTTTTTGGAAAAACACGCCAACGCCGTCGATTTCATGAATTGCTGGGGGTGTGTATCCGATTTCGTCGAAATAGTCATGCACGGCCGCCTTGGCGGCGGGAACGACGTGATAATCATCCACAATGATCCAACCACCTTTCGAGATTTTTCCAAAAAGGTGCTTTAAGGGATCTATCGTCGATTCATACATGTCACCATCAAGTCTAAGAACCGCGATTTGCTTGCTTGGGACCAAAGGCATCGTGTCTTTGAAAAAGCCTTCGATGAAAACAACTTGATCGTCCAGAAGATCAAATTTTCCAAAATTGGAACGGACCGCATCTGCAGAAACTGCCAAAGCATCGTATTTGTGAAAATCCGACCCCTTGTCGTGGGGATACAAATCTTCATTCGGCTCAGGAAGACCCTGGAAGGAGTCGCACAAAACTACGCGACGATCATTTATGCCGTATGCGAAGAGTACAGCTTTGGCAAAAATGCTCGCACCGCCGCGCCAAACCCCGGTTTCCACAAAATCTCCCGGAACTTTGTTTCCAATAACCGACTCGACCAAAGTGCGTACGTTAGCCAGACGCTTGCTGCCAACCATTGTGAACGCCACAGATGGCCAATCCCATCCATGTTCACGGTTCACCGGGTTGTAGTCCGGTTTGGTATCACCAATCAAAATTGGCGGGTCCTCGTAGATCGTACCGTCCAGAGTACGAGCGACCGTGGTCAAGTATTTTTCGCGGAGATCGTGGAACATTTTAGGGACTACCTTGATTTGATGGCCCTGGGGCCCGAGCTTGTTTTTCTGAGGGTACTATGAATATTTCCAGCGCTGAACCACGCTTGACGTTCTTTCGAACGCTACACCTCCTGCTCGTAGTTGGTTTCGACTTTGCCGAATTGTTCAAAACATAGCCAGTCGATACGAATCACAGATACCAACTCGGCTTTTCTTGATCAAGGCGCGGAATTACAACCGGCAAAGTGCGGACAATAACGCCAGACAATTCTACCCTTTTGCTTTGTTGCAACAGTGATCGTCCGACGACGTACTTGCAATACCAGCCTCCCATCAAGAGTATTAGAACTTATCTTCTGGGGGTGTTTCATGACGCGGTAACTTGCGCACCTGAAACCGGTTGCTGTTGCCAAAGCCTGCTTGTCTGACACCAGCGCAGCAGGCTTGAGCATGGGACAAAGCCAGGAGATGCCAGGATCAAGACGTTATCAACGACCGTTGCACAGTTCATGCGGCTTCCAAATAGCCCAGCAAAATAGATGTCATATCCGCATCAATTACCCCATTTACAGCAACCACGTGAGCACCCGCCTCATAGTCGACATTGTCTGTACTGACCCCCGACAAGTCTGAATTTTCATCCAGGAAAACCCATTGCAGATCGGGTGCCGAGGGTTCTCCGACTACAACCTGAAGGATCGCAAGCGCATCTAATGCGTTGACGGACCCGTCCTGGTTAACGTCGGCGGCAATCAGGTTTTCAGTCGTTGCTGAACCCCATGTTGGGTCCAGACCCACGGAAATGCGCAGGACCTTCTATGCGTCCAGAGCATCGGTTTCGTTGCTGGCCGTGGAGTAATATTGATGACGTCCAACCTACCAGGGTATGTTCCGTCTGGGAGGTCCACATGGAACATACCTTGCTCATCAGCCGTGGGAGAGACTGTACCACCACCGTCAGGCGTAAACCTGATCTCTGCATCTGAAAGACCTGAATTAGCTGTTTCGCTGTTTACAGAAACGGGCCCAGCTAAACCATCGGAGCTATCAGGTGTCAAACCACCGAAATTCCCGAAATCGACTGGAATGTGATCGGGCCCTTCAAACCCAGTGCCAAAAACATCGCTAGCCGACAGCGGCCCACCAGTGGCCGAGTGGACGTCAACCACTTCATCACGGTATTCGATCCGAGCACCTTGCGCGGTGCTAGTTACAGTCAATTGTTGAGGTGACCGTAAAAGCAGATAGTCGAACATGTCCAACCGATCCACACCTGGTTGAAATCTGAGATCGTGGTCAGCCCACTTCCCGACTGTATCACAAAAATGTCGGAACCTGCACCTCCTGACATTGTTGTTGCACCTGCCCCAGCGATCAAAATGTCGTCCCCTTGCCCTCCAATCAGAGTTGTATCCAGAATACTATCGCTGAGCATGCCGCCTGATGCCGTCCCGGACACGGTAGCAAAATCTGTCTTCACTGAGCCCAGATCGTCTTTTGGAACTGTATGAACCGTGACGCCGGCTTCTTGTTGCGATGAGACCAGAATTTGCAGCTCATTCCCAAAATGCGCAGCGCTGAGTGATTCGACGTTCTACAGACCGCTTGCCAATGTGTCCTCAAAACTGTCGAGGTGAACCAACTGGCCGTGAGTTGTCAGCGTAAAGAGGCTCACCCCGTCATCACCCCCTCCAGCAACAACAAATACGCGTCCGTTGACTTCCACCACCGCCAGGTCCTGAACCGCTGCAAAACGAGTATCGAGCGTATCCAGCACATGGTTCGTGGCAGTCAGGCCCCCGTCCTGGTCCAATTGCAACACGCTAACAGAGTTGCTACCTGCACCTGCGACTACCACCCAGGATTTTCCATAAGCCTCTATCGATTCAACAGCGTTTGGCGTCGAAATTCCAAGCGTTTCCAAGGTGTCACTGTGTGATCCTGTCTTGCCTAATCTCTGCCGCGGTTTGGGCACATCTGACCGAGCTTGACGATGTAACGCGCGTAGACGGTCGAATTGTCCCGTCCGGTGATATCCAAGTAATCGATGCAAGCGAACCCGGAATTCTGCGCGCGCTCCATGTGCGCGAAGGTCAACTGGTGGACAAAAACACAATGCTTATGGAGCTTGATGCCACGCAAATCGATAGCAAGCTCAGTCAGGAACAACAACGCGCATTCGGGTTGATGGCACGCGCGAGGCGGCTTCAGGCGGAGATAGACGGAACACAGCTGAATTTCGACGCGAAACTGATTTCTGGAGCACCAAGCGTCGTACGCTCGGAAACAGCGCTGTATCAGGGCCGGCAAGCCGAGTTGGCGGCAGAAATTGCAATTTTGGAACGTCAGCGGCAACAGAAACACCGTGAGTACGAAGAAGGCTTGGTTGATCAAGTCACAGCCGTTGAGACGCTAACGGTTCTTGAGGAAGAACGTGCGATTATAGCCCCCTTGGTCGAAAGCCAGATGGAGCCGGCGACAACCTTACTGGCCTTGCGCCGAAGCGAGGCAGAGTGGCAGGGGCGCAAGGTGCGAGCCGAAGCAGTGACCAACAGGCTAAAGACGGGCCTGGAAGAAATCGATCATCGCATCCAGGCGGCCCGTAGCCGGTTTCGAAGTGCCGCGCTGACCGACCTTGCGATTGCCACGGCTGAATTGGCGGCCTTGCAGCCGGCACTGCCTGCTTTGCGCGACAGGGCTATGCGAGCGCAAGTCCGCTCTCCGGTGCGGGGCATCGTTAACCGCATTCACCAGACAACCATCGGAGGGCATACAAGAAGTGGCGAAGAGCTTGTCGAAATCGTGCCTCTGGACGACACGTTGCTTGTTGAGGCATACGTGAAACCCGAGGACATCGCATTTATGCGCGCCGGGCAGCCTGTGAAAGTCAAGATCACAGCCTATGACTTTGCCCGATATGGCGCCTTAGATGGTGAAATCATACGCTTTGGTGCCGATACAATCACGCGATCGGAACGCAATGAAGAAGAAGTATTCGTCGTAGAAATCCGAACGAATAACACCATGTTGGACGGGAATGGCATTGCGGTCGAGATTATTCCAGGCATGATCGCAGAAGTGGACATTCTGTCCGGTCGCAAATCTGTTCTGGACTACATTCTGCAGCCTGTCGTGAAGATCAAGGATCAGGCGCTAAGAGAGTAAACCGATCAAGCAAGGCGGCTATATGCCTGATTTTGGCATGAAAGTATGACCGGCGTAGGGGCTGAGAGCCTCAACCTCAGTTGATCAATACTGCTGTTACTTCCAATCAACATCGCCCAGAAAGATGTATCCAGCACCATAAATCGTTTTGATAAGGCGCGGGTTCTTGGGGTCTTCACCAAGTTTGGTTCGCAGCCTGGAAATCCGAACATCCATGGCCCGGTCAAAGCTGTCACCTGCTGCACCGCCCAGCGATTCCTGCATTTGCCCCCGACTGATCAGGCGCTTGGGGCTCTCCAGAAACAACCTCAGAACTTCGCCTTCAGCATGGCTGAACGGGGTTTCTGTACCCGCCCCGTCCTCAAGTACATAGCGGTCAAAATGCGCTGTCCACCCATTGAACACAGCCGTATCCGAGTTTGACATTGGGCCGCGCGGGGTACGCAACCTGGCCCTTATCCGAGCCACAACTTCTGCCGGATCAAACGGTTTCGTTATGTAGTCATCAGCACCAAGCTCTAACCCCGTCACACGATCTTGCACTTGTGCACGACCGGATATGATAATCACCGCCGCGCCCTGTTCCAATGCAAGGCGGTGAACCAGAGCCAACCCATCTGTGTCCGGCAAGGAAAGATCGACCAGACAAACATCTGGCGTCACGCGGTTCAGCGCCGCCTCAAATTCCCGCGCGCGAGAGAAACTTTGCGTTCGGAACCCTGCGTCTTCCAAAGCATCCGTCAGGATGCGGCGTATCTCGGGCTCATCATCGAGAATAGTCACCAGCGGTTGCGTCATCAGGCTGCCTCGGTTTGGATAAGCGCAGACAATTGCGCCTGTGAAAACGGTTTTTGCAACACCGGTGCTAAAGCGAGTGCCTGTTGGTGCAATAGATCTGAATTGGGTAGGGACGTCATTAGGATGCACGGAAACCCTGGCTTAATCTTTTCCATTAGCTCCAGCCCCGTTGCCCCTCCTTCGAGGCGGATATCGGACAAGACCATCGAGATGTCTTCGACGCTGGAAAGCAGCGCCACCGCTTCATCGACAGAGTTGGCTTCAATTACGGACAAACCCAATTCCACCAACATGTCGCGAAACTGACCGCGCAATTCATCACTATCTTCCACCAACAGTACAAGGCCGCCTCGGGCCGGTGGAGCCGGTCGGTAGGGTAACCGCAGGACGACGGATGCTCCGGACGGGGTATTCTTTAGGTTCAGATCGCCCCCTGTCAGTTTTACGGTGTCATAAACCATAGGCAGGCCCAGCCCGGACCCATCACTGCCCTTGGTTGTAAAGAAAGGATTTAGCGCTTTCTCCAACGCCTCCGCTGAAAATCCAGGGCCGGTGTCAGACACGGTAATCTCGACCCAAATGTTACCGATGGCGTGTGCACTTATGGTAATCTGTCCCGAGCTTCCACATGCATCCCGTGCATTCAAAATCAAGTTCAGCAGCGCGTCCTGCACCATTCCCGGATCAAGCATCAAAGCCTGATCCGGCAGTGTGTTGACAACGGAAAGCCCCATACCACGCGGCAGGGACGGGGTGGCCAGTATCCGCAGATCTTCCAGCAAACCGCGCATATCCGTGGCCTGGGGCTGAGGCGTTCTGTTCCCGGTCATATCCGCAATCCGGTTCAGCAATTGCCCACCCCTGCGCGCCGTTTGTTGAGTGGCAACGACAAGTTCTTGCGCTTCATCCGGCAAGTGCATCTTGTCCAGCCGGGACTGCATACCAAGGATAATCGTGAGCAAGTTGGAAAAGTCATGCGCAAGGCCACTTGTCATTTGCGCCGCCATCGCTCTGCGACGTGTCTGCTGCAAGGCAACCCGCGCTTGTGTTTCCTCGGTAATGTCCACAGACATGACATAGACCCCCCCTGCCCCATCCGGTGTGAATGAAACACGGATGCGGCGCGAATCCTGATCTTCGGTGAACTCAAAAACCGATTGCTCACCGTCGTAAGCCTTTTGCAGATGGCTTTCGACACGTGCAAAAGCCACAGCACCAAGGGCCTCGGAGATATGGAGCCCCAGAATATCAGAAGGACGGCCAGGCATGACCGCGCTCAGACGTCGGTTGGAGTAGTCGTAGAGCCCGTCGCTGTCCAAATGCGCGATATGGGCCGGCATCATCTCGGTCACCAGGCGTGTCCGGGCCTCAATTTCGGTCAGTTCCCGTTTGGCTTCTTCTAACGCGGCGATCGTGGCCGCAAGCTTGCGGTTGGTGGCCGACAGTTCTTCAGCATGACCCAGCAACTGTTCCGACAGTTCCTCGGACCGCGCCCGTAGCAGGTTCTCGGCCCGCCGCGTACCCGTGATGTCAGTATAGACTGCAACCCACCCCCCTTGCGGCAAGGGCGCACCTTCGATTGAAACAACTTGCCCGTTCGGACGCACCCGTTCCATGTAATGCGGCTCAAATGCCAAAGCCTGCTCGACGCGCAAGTTGACCATGTCCTCCACACTCTCGTCGTGGCCATATTCTCCTCGACTAGCCAGAAAGTGGATGGTGTCTCGAAACAAGGCCCCACGCTGGACCAATTCGTCCGGTAACCCGAACATTTCCTGAAAACGGCGATTGCTGAGCACCAACTGCAACTTGCTGTCATAGATGGAAAGAGCCTGACCAATCAGGTTCAGCCCTGCGGTGGTCATAGCTTTGATGCGCTTTTCTGTTATGTTCAAGCTTGCCGTCTCCACAGCCTCTGCCTAGCACCAGTTACCAGGCGCGGATAGTGGAATCATGTTTGATGCCTCGCGCGTTGGGTCAGGACCCGCCGTGTAAGGGCATAGCATTTGCAGCGCGGTATGCCTCGACATATCCTCTGGCGACAGACCTTACAGCGCGACCTATCTGGGCATAGGCTTCGTCCGGCAGGTTGGCAAAGGACACGCGCGCAGACCAACCCGGCGCATCGAACCCGCTGCCATTCAACAGAACAATCCCGTGATCCTCGGCAAGTTTGAAGGCAATATCGAGTGGATGCACGTTCTTCTTGATCCAAGCCACAACGTCGTCGCCAACATATTTGCGCAACCAATATTCGAAGTCGATGATCCCATAATAGGCGTCGTAGTTTTCGCCTGCATTGACCTCGATCCCCATCGCTTCGGTCAATAGTTTGAACCGCCGATGTACAAGTTCCATACAGGCGGTTTGATAGTCTTTCTTGGTGTCAACCAGCTCAACAAGTGAAAACAGGGTCATCATGACTTGTTGAGGTAAGGACAGACCAGCGGTGTGGTTCAAGGCAACGTCCCGGCTGTCTGCAACCAGGCGATCAACGAAGCGGATATCCCGAGGCGTAAGGCTTAGTGTGCCATACCGTTTGTCCAGCGTCTGCTTTATCTCTTCGCTGTGTTCTGCCAGTTTGAGGTCAAAGATATTGTCTTGTGCAACGGCAATGACACCCAAACGCCAGCCCGTGCAGCCAAAATATTTGGAATAGGAATAAACGCCAATTGTGTTGCGTGGCATGTACCCCATGACCGATGTGAAATCATGCACGAAGGTTCCATAGACATCATCTGTCAGAACGATGAGGTCGGGACGATGGTTCTCGACCACATCTGCCAGCTTCTCCAAAGATGCCTTGTTCAGCGCAACTGACGAAGGATTGCCCGGATTGACCAAAAAGAAGGCTTTTACTTTGGGGTCTTTCAACGTCTCGACCGCTGCATCGGTCAGTTGGAAACCGTCTTCTTCATCCGTTTCCACATGAACGGATTCGAGGCTGTAATCCTCCAAGTCGGGCATTTCGAGATACGGAGTGAAGATCGGGGTACTCAGCGCAATCGTGTCCCCTGCGTTCAGCAAACGGTTGGCCTTGAGTGACTTGAAGATGTAACACATCGCCGCCGTGCCGCCTTCGACTGCAAACAGGTCGAATCGTGTCTCGGGCCGTCGGCCCGCACACATGGCCCACATCAGATATTCATGCGCGATAATTTCATTGTGGTGCAGGATGCGGTCCGGCACCGGGTAGTTGTCTCCAATAATCGAATCCGTCAGCTCATGGACAAACGCATCAGCATCAAAGTCGAAAGCAAAAATGGCGTGTTTGACCACAGTCAACAAGGTGTCGGTACCCGGCATATCGGCATTGGCCTCAGCCCAACGCAAAAAGCGATCATGGCACCCTTTGATGGCTGGCATCCCACCCAAACCCGCCGGATGGTCCATAACGCGTTTGGCTTCGGTTATGGCAAACTGACCGAGCGCAAAGAACGCTTCACGCGGGCGTGTCGCGATCCAGTTGGGGTTGCCGCGCCCTGCGTTCAGAAACGCACTGTTGGACTTTCGTGCCTCATCTGAGGCCAGTTTGATCAGCTCATCCTTGATCTGAAAAGGGCTAAGCGCTTCGTAATCGTGCAGTTTCAGACGGTCCATACCACATACCTTTCCAAATCAACTGAGGATCAAAACAACGACCATGCCAAAGATGGTCAGTAACGTATTCCCGATCGCATAGGGCATCCCATACCCCAACGCTGGTATTCGGCTTTGAGCGGCTTCCTGGATCATCCCCAGCGCAGCTGTTGTGGTTCGCGCACCCGCGCAGGCCCCGAACAATATGGCCGGATGAAACTTGAAAACGTAGTGGCCAACATAGACAGAAAAGATCATGGGCAATGAGGTGGCGACAATGCCCCAAAGCAGCAATGCAACACCGGCCTGCTGAAGCCCTGCAACGAAACCAGGGCCCGCACTGATCCCAATCACAGCAATAAATACGTTCAGGCCAAGGGTATTCATCAACCACAACGACGGGCCGGGTATACGTCCGAAAGTTGGATGAACCGTTCGCAACCAGCCAAGCAACAAGCCCGACAATAGGGCCCCACCTGTTGTCGAAAGGCTGATTGGGAAACCCCCCATGGTAATCGCAAGGGTCCCGACCAAACCGCCAAGAAAGATCCCCCATCCGACAAACGCAAGATCCGTCGTGTCCACCGGACGATCTGCATACCCAATCTGGGCGATTGCGGCTTCGACATGGCGCTTTGACCCAAGAACCGTCAGGATGTCACCGCGATGCACGACAGTTCCCGGCAACAGCGGCAGTTCGACCATGTTTCGCATCAGCTTTGAGACATAGACGCCACGGGCCAGCGAGAGCTTGCTTAGGTCCTCCAGCGTTTTTCCGTGAACCTCTTTGCTGGTGATAAGAACATCCAGCTTCTCAGTTGGCGTGTTTAGCAATTCTGGAGCGTCAGCCTCTTTCATACGCCCTTCAAGAAGGCCGACCAAGTCCGCGCGCCGCCCGGAAAACATAACGATGTCGCCCGCCTGTAGTTCCGTGCTGTCCTCAACCTCGATAATTTCATCGCCACGCTTGATCCGTTCCGCGTAGATCCGCACTCCGGGCATCAAGTCCTTGACCGGTTGGCCTATCAAGTCACTGTCGTGTGGTATTTCAAACGCCCGTGCTTCGATCATGCGATAGGCTGATACGATACCGTCACCGGCCTCAACCGCCGCGCCGCCACCCAGTTGGGCTTCGTATTCCTTACAGGCAGCAACCAAATCCACACCAATCAGACGCGGGCCTATCTTGGCCAGAATGATGGCAGAGCCGATTGTGCCGTAAATATAGGTCACAGCGTAGGCGATCGGGATTTGATTGGCGTAGGTCTGCGCCTGCTCTGTCGACAGGCCCAATTGATTAATCTGATCTGTTGCGACGCCAATTGCGGCCGAAATGGTCTGCGACCCCGCGTACAGGCCCGCCGCAAACCCAAGCTCTAGGCCCGCGACCATTGCGGATATGACCGGCACAATCAGGCACAAGGCCAGAACACTGAGCGCAAAGAAGACTTCACGCGCACCGTCTGCTTTGAGGCCGCGAATGAACTGTGGACCGACCCCATACCCAACCGCAAAGATGAACATGATGAAAAAGGTCGATTTGACCGCCGAGTCGATTTGGATATGTGTTTGCCCAATGATCACAGCCGCAAGCAGTGTCGCCGTGACCGTTCCCAGACTGAACCCAAAAAGCTTTTTGGGGCCGATCCAAAACCCCACCCCTATCGACAGAAAAACCGCCAGTTCGGGATAGCTGCGCAGCACATTTACAAACCAATCGCCCATCACCATCCTCCTCAGAGCACCCTGCAAGCGCAAAGGTGTTTTTGGAACATTGAAATCGCTGACAGGCCGATCCGAACAATTCAATCAGTAACAAGGAACAAAAGCACCGACACTGCAGGCCGTCAGAGCGAAATTAGAAGCGTATTTTTCAAGGACGATACCGTAAGATATGAATTTGTCTATAAATTTTCACCAACAGACCCCAATCACCAAAGAGATGTCTAGTAGCGAGAGCGGGATTTTGCACCTTCCGTTGTAATGGAATGCAATGACAACGTATGGTCCATGTTTCGCATGCGATGCCGCAACATCTGGCGGCCCATCCGGGCTAGTTCAGGCGCAAACTCGGGCTTGTTTGCCACATTCTCGAACTCGCCTTTGCCTTGGTGGTCAAACAGAATTGGCGGCAGATCGGCTGCGAATTCGATCAGGGTAAATCGATCATCTCGCAAAATCCCCAGACAAGAGTCGCTGTTGCTCGTTCCCAGTCGCTGTTGCCAAAGGGTCGGATTCTCAGGTTCCGAGAAGTCCAGTTCACTGAACGAATAATTGCGCCAGTCTTTGGGAACCTCGCCATGCAACAACGGCATCAAGGACAGACCATCCATCGCGTTCGGAGCCGTTTGCCCGATCCAGTCAAGGATTGTCGGCGTTACATCTACTGACTCTGTCGGCACCGTAATTTGACTACCTGCGTGGGCCTCATTCCCCGGCAAACGGATCATCAACGGTGTATGATAGGCTGCATCATATACCGTCATTTTGCCCCAGCTGTGGCGATCCCCCAGCATTTCGCCATGGTCTGCGGTTATAACCACCATCGTATCGTCATATTGCCCGCTGTCCTTCAGGTATTGCATGACGCGACCGATATGGTGGTCTACTTCTGTCGCCAGTCCCAAATAAACTGCGCGCAATGTACGAATGTTGGCGTCTGTTGGTTCAACTTCGTCGAAGCCGTGAACAAATTCTTTTGCTGTATAGACATCCAGTTTCGGGCCAAAGAACGGGTGCAGCTCTTTCTCGGCTTCCGCGCTGTGCAACCGTTGCGGCAGGGGAATATCTGCCGGGTTGTACATGTCATTGTACGGCGCAGGTGCGACCAGAGGCGGATGTGGCCGGATATAGGTCAGATGGGCAAACCAGCCCTTTCCTCGATGGGGCGCGATGCCGTCAAGGAATGCATCGGTGAGGAATGCCGTATCGCTGTCTTCCGCCCGATACAGTGCCGGATCGTTCAATTTAGGGGGCTGACCGTTCATTGAGACGGGTTTGTAGACATCCCAATACTGATCGAACTCATACCCTTTCTTCATCAGATGGGCTTGCCAGGGATACGATTCTTCAAGGCGCATTTCGACGACTTCCAGAAATCCGTTCATGGATTCCTCGTAAGACTTAAGCACCGGGTCGTTTGCGTCATGAACCCGTGGGTCAGCAGAGGTATCTGTGTAACCAAACAGCATCGGCGTATATCCCGCTTTGCGCATTTCTGTCGCTATGTTCGGGGTGTCGTGACGCAACGGGGTTCCATTCCTGACAGACCGATGGTTCATCGCATATTGACCGGTCAGCAACGAAGCACGCGAAGGGCCGCAAGGGTTAGTAACCGAGAAGTGCCGTGTGAAAGTCACGGCGTCATCCATGAACGCCCTGAGGTGAGGGAGATCCACGTAATCCGCCAATGCACCGTTCAGGCAATCAGCCCGAAGCTGATCGATGATGATGAACAATACGTTTTTGGCCCCAGGCATACGAACTCTCCGGCTCCGAACTTGATTCCCACGCGAAATGTGTCTGGCTTCTTGTGCTCAAGCAACTGATAAAATGAAGACATCGCCGCTTGCTAAAGCCGTCAGAGATTACAAAACGTGACTCTACCAAATAAGGTCAGGCGTGACGCGCGCGCCATCCTGCTCCACAAAAACCCTGCCTTTCGAAACAAAGACTTGCGGGCCAAAGGGGTTTTACTTCACATGACGATATGACGAAGCCAGCGATATCAGCCGAGCGCGACACCGACGGTACTCATGTCCGTATATCGGGTGAATTGCTGACCCAATTGCTGCATTCGGTAGAACAGGACTTTGCGGCTATCCAACCTGCACCTGACAGGGTCGTTTTTGATTTGTCCCGCATTGAAGCGCTGGACACTGGCGGTGCGTGGCTGATCGCTGACCTTGGTCGGCGGTGCACCTCGAACGGCGCGACGATAGAAATCCAAGGGGCAAAGCCTGCGCACGCCAAGCTGATCGATACTGTAACGCATAGTATACCGGACAACCCAGGCAAACTCGAAGACCCCCGCAGCTTTACGGACTGGGTTGCCGATGTTGGCCGCAGCACGTTCGGGGCCTGGAAAGATACGCTGTCTATGCTGGAGTTTCTGGGGCTTACGTTGCACCGGCTGTTTAGAACCGCTGTGATGCCCTGGCGGCTGCGCAAAGCAGCGTTGGTCACGCATATGGAGGAGACCGGCGTCAAAGCCCTGCCGATTGTGGCCTTGATGGGCTTTCTGATCGGCGTTGTTCTGGCCTTTCAGGGCGCTACGCAGCTCAAGCAGTTTGGCGCAGAGATATTTGTTGTCGAATTGATCTCAATCTCGGTTCTGCGCGAATTGGGGATTTTGCTGACCGCTATCATTGTTGCAGGCCGCTCGGGTTCTGCGTTTACGGCTTCCATTGGTTCGATGAAAGTGCAGGAAGAGATCGACGCCATGCGGACCCTGGGGTTGGATCCGATAGAGGTACTGGTCATTCCCCGTGTCCTCGCTCTTTTGATCATGCTGCCCATTCTGGGTTTTGTGGCAGACATGGCCGGTTTGTTCGGTGGCGCCTTGATGAGCTGGATTGACCTTGGCGTGAGCCCGGGGATGTTTCTGACACGGTTGAAGGAAAACACGGATGTCTGGCAATTGGCGGTGGGTTTGATCAAAGCACCCTTTTTCGCTTTGGTCATTGGCGTGATCTCTTGTTGGCAGGCCATGCAGGTCAGAGGGTCAGCGCAAAGTGTGGGTCAGCGGACAACCGCCTCGGTTGTGCAGTCCATCTTCATGGTCATTGTGATTGACGCCCTGTTCTCGATTTTCTTCTCAGAGGTCGGAATTTGACATGATCAGCGAAACACAACAGGCACCGACTTTGACAGAAACGCAGCGAGAGGCCGTGATCCGTGTGCGCGGCCTCAGAAACCAGTTCGGAACGCAGGTTGTGCATGACAACCTCGACCTCGATGTCTGGCGTGGTGAGGTTCTGGGAATTGTCGGCGGGTCCGGGACAGGCAAGTCCGTTTTGCTCAGAACAATTGTTGGACTGAACAAACCCGCTGCAGGAAGTATCGAGGTTCTGGGCGTAGATGTTCTGAACGGCCCCGAGGAAGATCGGCGCCGCATCGAACGCCATTGGGGTGTGGCATTTCAGGATGGCGCGCTGTTTTCCTCTTTGACCGTGTTGCAGAATGTAATGGCCCCGCTGCGCGAGCACACTGACCTCAGCGAGAAATTGATGGAGTCCCTCGGCGCGCTGAAAATCAGCTTGGTGGGTTTGCCGCAACTGAGCTGCGGCAAGTTTCCATCCGAGCTGTCTGGCGGTATGCGCAAGCGTGCGGCGCTGGCACGGGCATTGGCGCTGGACCCTGAGATCGTTTTTCTGGATGAGCCAACCGCCGGATTGGACCCGATCGGTGCGGCGGCTTATGATGAGTTGATTGGCGAATTGCAGCGGGCCCTTGGGTTGACGGTGTTCATGGTTACCCATGATCTGGACAGCCTTTATGCCATCTGCGACCGGATTGCCGTACTTGCAGAACAGCGCGTACTGGTTGAAGGTCCGATAGAAGACATGACCAAGGTCGATCATCCTTGGGTGCAGGAATACTTTACAGGCCCCCGCGCCCGCGCAGCACAACAGAAGGGCCAAAACAGGTAGAGGCAATGGAAACCCGAGCGAATTATATCCTGATTGGCGCGTTTACCCTTGCAGGGCTTTTAGGCGCGTTCGGTTTTTTCCTGTGGCTTGCGAAATTTGAGGTCTCGCGCCAATACGCTTACTATGACGTCTTATTCGACAATGTCTCAGGTCTTTCCGCCGCGGGAGGTGTAAGCTTTAACGGCCTTCCCGTGGGGCAGGTCATTTCGTTGAATCTGGATGACGACGACCCCTCGAAAGTCAGGGTGCGCATCGAAGTAGATGCAGACATTCCAATCACTGACGAAACCGTGGCGCAGTTGCAATCACTGGGTGTGACCGGTGTCGGTTATGTAGAGCTGACGGGTGGGTCGCCAGATTCACAGCGATTGGCACAGGACAGCGTGATCAAAAGCAAGCGGAGCACGATTCAGTCCTTGTTCGAAGGCGCGCCTAAGGTTCTGGACGAGGCTGTCACGCTTTTGGAAAGTCTGAACAAAGTCGTTGACGACAAGAACCGCGAGGCCGTGAGCAACATACTGGACAACCTTGCGTCAGCCACAGGGCGGCTGGACAAAACACTGACCAGCTTTGAGTCTGTCGCTAGCGACATCGGCAGTGCGGCCAAGGATATTGGCGAGTTTTCCAAACGCCTGGATCCTTTGGTCGAAACAGCGGAAACAACACTTAATGCCGGTACAGATACACTGAATTCAGTCAAATCCGCGTCCGAATCCGCAAAAGCCGCGCTGGACGAGGCAAAAACCACGATCCAGACGGCAGACCGCATCCTACAGCAGGATATTCAACCCTTCATTGAACGCGGCTCGCGACTGGCTGAACGGTTAACCCTGTTGTCGGACGAAGGCAGCGTCACGCTTGGAATTGTCAACGAAACCGTCCTGAACGCAAATACAACGCTGGGCTCGATCACTTCAGCGATGGACACAGCAAAAGGGGCATTGTCCTCGGCAGAGACAGCGTTCAATTCCGCCAACCGCGTTATGGAAGAAGAAGTCGCGCCAGTTGCGGCCGACATCCGCAAGGCCGCCAACCAAGTGACCGAAACAGTATCAAACATCACTGAGAAGATCGACCAAATCTCGGACGATGTACTCAGCGCGTCCAACTCGGCGTCCGAATTACTGGGCACAATCGACGGCATCGTTCAGTCCAACCGCCGCCAAGTGTCGGACTTCCTGCGCGTTGGTCTTCCGCAATTTGTCCGTTTCGTCGAAGAAGCCCAACGCCTTGTCATCAGTGTAGACCGCCTTGTGGACAAGGTTGAACGAGACCCTGCGCGTTTCCTTTTAGGCACCCAAGCATCGGAGTTCCGTCAATGATCAAGCCTGCTCTCGCTATGCTGGTGGTTGCCCTGATCGGCGGCTGTGCCGGTCTGGGAACGTTGCAACAAGCGGCCAGACCCAATGATCTGTACCTTTTGACGCCCAAAAGCACATTCTCGTCCGCGTTGCCCAGAATACAGAAGCAGATCGTTGTACAGGAACCCACGGCCACTGCAGCGGTGAATACCGATCAAATCGCCATTCAGCCAACACCCTATCAGGTGCAGTACCTGCCACGGGCTCGTTGGGTAGATCGCGCGCCATTGATCGTTCAGACCCTGTTGGTGGAAAGCTACGAAAACTCGGGGAAAGTTGCCGCGGTTGGACGTTCCACAGTTGGCCTGAGAGCTGATTATGTAATCGCACCGGACCTGCGCGAGTTTCAGGGCATCGTGGTCCAAGAAACAGAAACCGGTAAATCGGTCCGTATTGAAGTGCGTATGAACATAAAGGTCATTGACGAATACGAAGACAAGATTATCGCGTCCAGTTCGTTTCAGGAAAACGTTGTAGCTGCCAGCGATCAAACGCCGGATTTGGTCAAAGCATTTGATCTTGCCTTGGGTCGTGCCATGCGAGATGCCGTTGAGTGGAGTATTCGCAGGATCAACACACATGTGGCAAACAACCCAAGGTCTACCCCTAGCTAGGCCTTGAAGCTTAGACTACGGCGAACTGGACCGGCGTATTCGCTGTTTATTGCGAAAATCCGTTTACTCAGGTGGTCGGCACAGCTCTCATCGCCTGCGTCTAAGCACACGTGCCTAGGTTAGTGCACATGGGCTGTCGATTGGGTTCCCGGCTTAGGGGCGCGGCAAAAGAACAACAGCGGAATTGTCGCCAAGGCCAGCAAGCCGAGATTGTTGAAAACGGTCAGGTATGAGATCATTTCCGCTTGTCGCGCAATTTCCTGCCCCAGAATCACAGCACCCTCAGCACTGTCAGGTGTCAGACCAAGCGGGCTCAGATAAGCCTGTGCTGCCGGGTTGTACGGTGTAACATTCTGGCTGAGCACTGCAGTATTGGTCTGAAGCCCGCGTACGATCCATGTGCCGACCAGCGAGATTCCAACCGATGACCCCAGTTGCCGGGTCACGTTGAACAAGCCAGATGCTTCATCTTGCCGGTTTTTACTGATGCTTTCAAACGCAAGGATAGACATTGGAACGAAGACCAATCCCATCCCTAACCCACTGATGGCTCCGGGCCACGCCAGTTCCCAAAATCCGGCGTTGAGGTTGAGCGCCCCCATCATGAAATTGCCAATCGCAGTCAGCAACAGTCCGGCACCTGTCAACACACGTGGATCGAAATGATGAACCAGCACCGCACCTGTTAAAACCATCGATAACCCGGCAGTTATGCCGCGCGGGATAAACAGGTGGCCCGAAGCGATCACCGGGAAATCGAGCAGATTTTGGACAAGCGTTGGCAATATTGCGATACCGCCAAACAGTGAAACCGCGAAACCTGCGATGATCAGGTTGCACAGGGCAAAATTCCGGTCCGCAAAAAGACGCAGGTCTACGACTGCATCTCTGGAAACCAGCGCGTGAACAACAAATCCAATCGCTCCCAGAATTGACGCTACAACAGCCACCTGGATTATGCGGGACGACATCCAATCCATGGTTTCGCCCTGGTCCAGAACAAACTGCAGGCACCCGATACCAAGCGCCAACAAGGCCAAACCTTTCCAATCGATCTTCACATCTTCGGTTTTATCTTCGGGCAATTCTCCGGCTAGCAAAAGAAGGGCAAGAGCCGCCACAGGCAAATTAACAAAGAACACCATACGCCACGAGAAATACTCGGTCAGGATCGCGCCAACCGTTGGCCCAAGGACCGGCGCTACTACGACACCCAACCCGAAGATCGCCATCGCCTTCCCACGGTCTTCCCTGGGGAAGGCATCGAACAGGATCGATTGTGACAGTGGGATCAAAAACGCCCCAAACATACCTTGGGCCAATCGAAAGGCAACAATGACCTCTAAGCTCCAAGACAGGCCACACATCACCGACATCAGGGCAAATCCGCTGACCGCCGTCAGGATCAGCCGCCGCCGACCCACACGGCGCGCTACGAAACCAGTCAGCGGCATAATGACCACGGCTGACACGATATAGCTGGTCAAGATCCAAGTCGCTTGATCAGTGGTCGCCCCAAACGCCGCCTGAATGTGGGGCAACGCGACGTTGACGATCGTGCTGTCCAACACTTCCAGTATGGCGCTGAGGACAACAGCGACCACGATCACCCGGTTTACATGACCGGACGTCGCCGAAGTCATTTACCGTCCGCCGGACCTGTTGTGTCTACAACAACTTTACTGCTGCCACCGACACGCAAAGGGGCATCGGTCGGATCCAATTCGATCCTAACCGGAAAACGACGCGTGACCTTAACCCAGTTACCGCTGGCATTCTCGGAAGGCAGCAATGAAAACGTGTCTCCTGATCCGCGCCCAATGGAAGCCACTTTTCCGCTCAGTTTCACACCGGGCAGCATGTCGACCTGAACCGTGACCGATTGGCCGGGTCGGATGCGTGGCAATGACGTTTCTTTGAAGTTCGCATCCACCCACCAGTCCGATGACTCGACAATCGAAAACTGCGGAGCGTTGGCCGAGACCGATGACCCCGGCCGCAAAGTCAGATTTGCGACCCAGCCGTCCGCCGCAGCAAAAACCTTGGTCCAGGCAAGATTTGTTTCGGCGATCTCAAGCTGTGCTTGCGATGACAGGATGTCGTCCTGCTTTGCCTCCAACCCGCTTTGCAGTGCCAACAGGCTGGATTGGCTGGTCGTCAGTCGCGCTGAGGCTTGTGCGAATTCCGATGTGGTCTGATCCAGTGAAGCTTGTGCCACATCCCCCGAGGCAAACAGCGCCTTCGCTCTTTCGAGGCTTTTGTTCGCCGTGTCATAAGCGGATTGGGCACTTTCAACAGCTGCTTCGGCTGCGGTTATCTGAGTGGAGTAAGACTTGGCCTGTTGCACTGCACTGTCCAAATCGGCCTTTGCCGCATCGACCGACGCTTTGAACTGGGTTTCGTCAATTGAAAACAGAAGGTCGCCAGTCTTGACCGGTTGATTGTCCGAAATATGAACCTCGGCGACCTGGCCAGTTACCTGAGCCGCCACATAGATAATATTGGCTCCGATATATGCATCCTTGGTGGATGGATACCTTTCTTCATGCCGCCAGAACAGTAACAATCCAACCCCAATGGCTACCAACATTACGGCGATTGCTGTGGTTTTGAGAGGTTTCATCGTCACTTCCCCTGGTTCGCAGTCTGAGCCACTTACATTGCGTGCATATGCATGCGTATCGCCAGATTGCCCAGGACCCAAACAGTACCAAGGATCATGATCAGCAGAACCATGGTGGAAAACAGGACCAGATGAAGGTCTTCCCGGCTGCTGCGTCGGCGGTCGATATGCAGGAAATACACAAGTTGCAAAACAAGTTGGGCCAGACCCAGCAAGCCGATCGTCAGATAGACGCCGACCGTTTCGATGCCGAACACATACGCCACTCCGAACATGGCGAGTGTAAGGATCAGCGAGCCGCCATAACCGATGACATAGCGCCGTCTTTCGCGCCGGTGCATTTCGGACCTGTTATCCATAGGTCAGCCCTCCAAAATACACGATGGTGATAATGCCGATCCAGATCAGGTCGAGAAAGTGCCAGAACAACGCCAAGCGAACGACCCGAGAGATGATTACATCCGTCATTCCTTTGACCCTCAGTTGGATACCCAGAACGATCAGCCACAAACACCCTGCTGCAACGTGCAAACCGTGCAACGGAACCAAACCAAAGAATGCCGAAAGGAACCCACTGCGTTGCGGGACACCGCCCTTTTCCGCCATAGCCATGAAATCGCGCAGTTCGAGCACCAAAAAGCTGATTCCCAACAACAGTGTGACACCAAACCACAAAATGATGCGCCCGCGCGGTAAATTGTATTTCAGCGCCAGCATGGCAAGACCAACCGTTAGGCTGCTGGTCAATAGGATCAGGGTCTGAGCAAAGACGCTTTTCAGGTCGAACAACTCGTGGGGACCGGGGCCGCCCGCCTGTGCATCGATCATGGTTATGTAGATCGCGAACATCAGCCCAAAATAGACCAGATCGCTCATCAGGAAGACCCAGAACCCAAAAGTAACAACTTCGGCTGCTTTGTGGGCGCTTGCGTGGCGCTCTCCAAGGTTGATGCCGGGGTAACTATGTGTTGGTGCGCGCTTCACGTGACCGCCTCCAGATCAGGGCGGGCAAGGCCGCGGTTTTCCGGCGAGGTCTCATAGTCACGATCTACCGCCTTTTCGTTGTAAACCAACGAAAGCCACGCTTCGTGATCTCTGCGCACTTCTTCTGCGGGGATGGTAAATTCGGTGCTGTCGTCGAACGTCCAAATGATCACCGCCAGGATTATCAACACGGTCATAAGGACCGCCAGCCACCAGATCCACCACACCAGCGCAAACATCCAAATGCCACTAAACACACACAGGATAAAGCCAATCCCGGTGTTGCGAGGCAGCTCGATATCCTCATAAGCGTCCGGCGTTGGGTACGCGGCACCCCTTTCTTTGGCCGCCGCAAAGTCATCCCGGTCAGTCACTTGTGGAATGATCGCGAAGTTGTAGGGCGGCGGGGGCGACGGGATTGACCATTCCAACGTGCGGCCATCCCATGGATCCCCTACCGGAACGCGTGTTTTTTCGCGGTCGCGGATGCTGACCCACAATTGGATAAGGACCGAGAACAAAGCGCACGTGATCACCAGCGCCCCAACGATGGCGACGATCATGAAAGGGTGGAATGACGGATCGTCGTAACTGAACGAGCGTCGCGGCATTCCCATTAACCCAACAAAATAGAGCGGCATGAAGGTCAGCAGAAACCCTATGGTCCAGAGAGCGACTGTTATCCGGCCCCAGAACTCGTTCAGGCGGAAACCGAACGCCTTGGGGAACCAATAGTTATAAGCCGCCAAAAGGCCGAACAGCACGCCCGGCAACAGAACGTTGTGGAAATGCGCCACCAGAAACAGCGTGTTGTGCACCTGATAGTCTACCGTTGGATTGGCCAGGATCACCCCGCTGAGGCCACCAATCACAAATAACATCAGAAATGCCAGCCCATACAACATCGGCACCGAAAACCGGATACGTCCTCGCCACAAGGTTGCCATCCAGTCATAGACTTTCACACCGGTCGGAATCGCGATCAGCATAGTTGCAATACCAAACACGGCGTTGATCAACGCGCTTTGACCCATGGTGAAAAAGTGATGCAACCAGACCGTGAAGGACAGCACCGCAATCGACATTGTCGCAATAACAAGCGAGTTGTAGCCATAAAGCCGCTTGGCCGAGAAGGTCGCGAAAACTTCGGAATAGATGCCATACGCAGGCAGCACCAGCAGGTAAACCTCGGGATGACCGAACAGCCAGAACAGGTTGGCGTAGTTCATCATATTGCCGCCGAGATCGTTGGTGAAGAAGTGGAAGTCCAGATAACGGTCAGCTGCCAGCATCAGCGCCGCAACACCCAGGGGCGGCATCGCAAAGACGATGAGGATCGAACTGCAGATAATCGTCCAGCAATACATAGGCAGACGCATAAAGGTCATACCCGGCGCACGCATCTTGTAGATCGTTACTGCAAAGTTGATGCCTGTGAGCGTGGTCCCAATACCCGACACGACGATGGCCCAAATCCAGTAGTCTGGACCGACGCCCGGATTAAACGCGGCACCGGTATATGGTGGATAGGCCGTCCAACCACCGGTTGAGAACCGCCCGACCACCAGCGACACCATCAACATCATGCCTGACGACACCGTCAGGCCCAGACTAATCTGGTTCAGCCGCGGAAAGGCAACGTCGCGCGCGCCAATCATCAGCGGAATGACATAATTTGCGATGCCAAAGACAAAGGGAACAGCCACAAAGAAAATCATGATTGTGCCATGGGTGCTAAACAGCTCGGCAAAGTGTTCAGCCTCCAGAAAACCGTCACCTGGCCCAGCCGCCTGCTGCGCGCGCATGACGACGCCTTCCAATACGCCGCGCGCCAACATCACGATGGCAAATACGACATACATGATGCCAATCTTTTTGTGATCAACGCTGGTCAACCAATCGCGCCACAGCGGCGTCCACAGTCGAAACCAGCTGAGCAACCCGACCACAGCAATGACACCAACAATCACGACGCCCGCAGCCGCATTTGCCACGATCTCATTGGCGTTGGGATCTTGAAGCAACCCAGCAATTGGCAGCGCATCCCAGCTGAGTCGGCCAAAAAATCCTGTCTCTGGAGATGTCATTCTTGCTCCTCCTGCCCGAAGGATGCCGTGCCCGGTTGTTGATCGGCAGGCAAAGCCTCGCCGCTGTGATACCGGTGCAGAATGCTGTGGAACACATCCTCTTCCAGCGTGAAATACAGCGCATCATCAGGCATCTGTGCCGTCCCCAAAGCCGCCTGGACCTCGTCCCTGTCGGTCCGCATCGCAAGCGTCTGATAGGTGGCCGCGTTCAGCGGGATGCCGCCGGTGCGCACTTTGTCGACCCACGTATCAAAGGCGTCTTGCTCCATCGAAACTGTGCGGAACTTCTGTTTGGTAAAACCGCGTCCGTTATACTGCGTGTTTTCGCCCTGCATGACCTCTGGGGTATCCGCGACCAGATGCAATTGCGTTGTCATACCGGGCATCGCGTAAATCTGACCGGCAAGAGCGGGGATCATGAAAGACTGCATCACCGTGTCGGTGGTCAACGTCACGGCCACCTGTCGTTTGGTTGGGATTCCAAACTCGCCCACGCTGGCAATGCCCAGATCGGGATAAAGAAACAGCCATTTCCAATCCAATCCCACCACCTGAACCCGCACAGCAGGCTCCTCACCAAAAGCAGCCGAATATGGATCAAGCCTGTGTGTTGCCTTCCAAAGATAGAATGACAGGAGTGCCACGATTAAAACAGGCACGCCCCACATCACAAATTCCAGCTTTGCTGAAAAATCCCAGTCGGGACGATAAGCTGCCGCACCACCCTTTCGGCGTCGATACCGAAACGCAATCAACGGCACCAAAACCAAAACGGGAATAACGGCCACCATTATCAGCGCAGTGGCTCGCAAAAGATGGGTTTTCTGAATTGCTGCAATCGGACCTTGCGGGTCCATGAAGCTGTCGCTGGCAAAGGCCATCGGTGGTGTCACCGTCAAAAGGATCAAAGCAGCCATCACAAGCGAGGACGGGTTGGACAATCTGCCTTTGGCCATAACGCACAGCCCTCTCATGATCCAAATTCCGCTCAACTATCGGCAAATGCAAAAGATTTCTCAAGACCTTTCCAAACCCCAGATTGCCGGGGTACAACTTCTTTCAACCTTGGGTCACAACGGGCGTTACGCGTTGAGACCCCAACGGAGCAGAGACGCATGTTTTCTTTGATGCGCAAAATACTTGTCGCCACTGGTCTGATCCTACTCTCACACGCCGCTGTGGCGCAGGATCATGCTGAAGTTGAACGTCAGTTCCACGCTTGGCTACAGGACGAGGTTTGGCCAAAGGCACGAGCCAAAGGGGTTTCAAAGCAAACCATGGATCAGGCGTTGTCTGGTGTTACTTTGAACTGGAAACTGCCTGATCTGGTTCCTCCCGGGCAAAAAAACAAAATACCGCAAACACAAAAACAGGCCGAGTTCGGTTCGCCCGGACGCTATTTCAACGCTGGATCAGTTCAGGGCGCCACGTCCGTCGGGCGCAAAATGGCACAGCGTCACGCGAAGACGCTCGCCGTGGTCGAAAATGAAACAGGCGTTCCCGCACGGATTATCCTCGCAATCTGGGGCCGAGAAAGCGGTTACGGGCAGGTGCCGATCCGCCATGACGCATTCCAGGTTCTGTCCACCAAAGCCTTCATGAGTACCAGAACTGAGTATTTCACGGGCGAGTTGATCGCTGCTCTGCAAATCGCGGAAAACGGACATTTGTCCGCGCGAAAAATGAAAAGCAGTTGGGCGGGCGCATTAGGCCAGCCGCAATTCATGCCGTCTAACTATTTAACCTATGCAAAAGACGGCGATGGGGATGGGCATGCTGACATCTGGGGCTCGCCCGCCGATACTATCGCATCGATCGGCCACTACCTCGACCAGCATGGCTGGGTTAACAATCGGGACTGGGGTTTTGAGGTGTCTGTTCCTGAAACCGTGCCGTGTTCTCTGGAAGGGCCCGATCAGGGTCGCCCCATTCACAAATGGGAAGAGATGGGGATAGCTCGTGTCTCGGGCAGGCCCTTCCCAGCCCATGAGCGGGATGGTGAAGGATATCTGATGATGCCAGCCGGACGGCATGGGCCAGCCTTTATTGTCACGCCGAACTTCTACGTGCTCAAGGAATACAACAAAAGTGATCTTTATGCTTTGTTTGTTGGTCACGTCGGAGATCGCATTCAATTTGGCGTCGGGGATTTTTTAGAACGGTGGGGAAAGGTCGATGGGCTGTACCGGTCCGATATTGCAGCGATGCAGCGTGCTCTTGAACAGATGGGCCATGACGTTGGCGGAGCGGACGGGTTGCCTGGGTTCAAAACGCGCCGCTCGATTGGACGTTGGCAACAGACCGTGGGCTTTGCGTCAACTTGCTTTCCGGAACCCACCATGAAAGCCCAACTCGTACCCTGAAGGAGGTCGAAGGACCGAGTCCATAATCTGGATGGAGGCCCAAAACACGCTCGCCCGATTGACCATACGGCGGCGAAACACGCTAAGCTCCGCCGTATTCGCGTCCATTTTGGGGAATTTTACGCAATTGTCGCCAATTTCGGAACAGAGCAGCGGGTTCAGAAACCCAGTATTCACGTTGTGGTTATCGACAGGCGAGCTTCTATCAGCAGAGCGTTTTCTCAGTTGTAGCTCCTCGGATAAAGGTGAAATCCAAGCCCCTGTACAACGCTAAAATTACCACAATGCAAGGTCACTGAAGCCGAAAACGCCTGCTCAAAAAGCGCCGTATTTTGAACAGGATACGTGCTGATAAGCTGATATTTCTTCCGCCCCTTCAGCGAAAACCCAAATGCTGTGAGAGGACGATAAATCGGTTTCAAATTGTGTGGCATTCGCGCGCAATCGGTTCGCGGAATAAAAGCAGCGAACAATCTCATAGGGCTGCGCAAGACGTCGCTTTTTCGGTTCCTCTTGGTATTACCTAAAAAGAGCTCTCTTTTGACACCGGCCCGACAAGGTGGCACGATTTGACCAGTTGCCGCCCGCAACATCGGGCATCATTGATTGATCAGGTTCAGCAGCCTATGAGAACGTGTCGGACAAACCCCGCTTTTCCGGCTGAATATTGAAATTGAGAGGCGTCATGACACGCAAGGTCACCAAAGCAATATTTCCTGTTGCAGGGATGGGAACACGGTTTTTGCCGGCCACCAAATCGGTTCCAAAAGAAATCATGACCTTGGTTGACCGGCCTTTGGTGCAGTATGCTATCGACGAAGCCCGCGCGGCGGGTATCAAGGAATTTATTTTTGTCACCTCACGCGGGAAATCCGCGCTCGAGGACTATTTCGACCACAACCTTGTACTTGAACAGGAATTGAAGGCGAAAAAGAAAGACAAACTGCTTGAAATCCTGAATGAAACGAACATGGAAAGCGGCGCGATTGCCTATATTCGTCAGCACAAAGCTCTGGGTCTTGGACACGCCGTTTGGTGCGCCCGCCGCCTGATTGGGGACGAACCCTTCGCCGTCATGCTGCCGGACGACGTCATCGCAGCAGACAAACCCTGCCTTCAACAAATGATCGAAGCCTATGAAGAGACCGGAGGCAACATGGTCGCGGCCATGGAAGTCTCCTTAGAAAAAACAAGCTCTTACGGGGTATTGGATGTTGGGGACAGCATTGGTCCGGTCGTGCCGGCTCGCGGCATGGTCGAAAAGCCCGAGCCGACCGAAGCCCCATCAAATCTAGCAGTTATTGGCCGCTATGTTCTACGCCCGTCTGTGCTGAATAACCTGAACGCTATGAAAGCCGGAAGCGGTGGTGAAATCCAGCTGACCGATGCCATCGCCGAAGACATCGCTGATGGTGTTCCCGTATTTGGTTATAAATTTGACGGCCAGCGTTTTGATTGCGGGTCAAAATCGGGGTTCCTGCAAGCCACAGTCGCTTTTGCGCTTGCCCGTGACGACCTGCGCGAGGATCTGAGCCAATACCTCAACGATATTGTAGCAACCGGGAAAGCCGCCCAGTAGTTATAAGCCATTTCATTGAGTACGATTAAAGAAATACCTTCTGTGATTACCAGTTCAAGGGCATACGCATGACGAATACAGTTCATCCCGTCATTCTTTGCGGAGGATCAGGGACACGTTTATGGCCTCTGTCTCGCAAAAGTTACCCCAAGCAATTTGTTCCTTTGGTGGGTGACGCCACCCTCTTGCAGGATTGCGCTGACCGAATGCTTGGACCGTCAGATATGCCTTACGCAAAGCCGCTGGTTCTGACAAATGAAGCGTTTCGTTTTATCGTGCCCGAACAATTGGCCGAGGTCGGCATCGACCCCGGCCCCATCCTGATTGAACCAGAAGGGCGCAACACCGCTCCTGCTGTTCTGGCAGCAGCACTTTACCTGGCATCCCGAAACCCTGACGCCATCATGCTTGTGGCCCCTTCAGATCACGTGATTCCAAACAAGTCCGCCTTCCATTCAGCCGTAGCCGAAGGCGCGCGCGCGATAAGAGAACGTGGTGATCTGGTGACCTTTGGTATCACGCCTACACGACCAGAAACCGGGTATGGGTACCTCAAACTCAGCCACGCGCCGGACTCAACGGAACGTGCCGTCCCGCTGGATCGCTTTGTCGAAAAACCGGATGAAGAAACGGCGCAATCCATGTTGGCTGATGGTAGCTATCTGTGGAATTCGGGCATCTTCCTTTTCGCGGTGCG
Organism: Ruegeria sp. HKCCD4315; assembly: GCF_013112245.1. NCBI lineage: Bacteria > Pseudomonadati > Pseudomonadota > Alphaproteobacteria > Rhodobacterales > Roseobacteraceae > Ruegeria > Ruegeria sp. HKCCD4315. The sequence continues at coordinate 655,118 of NZ_WVRN01000002.1, forward strand.
CGACGTCATAGCTGCATTCGAACAATATGCGGGAAATTTGATCGCACCCGTCCAAAAGGCAGTTAATGAGGCAAAAACTGACTTGGGCTTCCTACGACTGGATCCTGCCGCTTGGGCAGACGCTGCTGACATTTCAATAGACTATGCGGTCATGGAAAAGGCATCGAACCTAAGCGTGGTTCCGTATTCCGCAGGTTGGTCCGACGTCGGAAGCTGGACAGCCGTACAAGAACTGTCAGACATGAACGAAGACGGCGTTGCGACAGATGGCGACGTCACTGCAATCGAATGCCGTAATGTTCTGATACGATCAGAATCGCCGACTCAGGAAGTGGTGGCAATGGGGCTGGAGAATGTGATCGCAGTTGCGATGCCCGATGCGGTTCTGGTGGCCAGCATGGACAAGGCCCAGGATGTGAAACAGGCCGTCACTGCGCTGAAGGAAAAAGGGGCTAAGCAAGCAGAGGCCCTGCCGGTTGATCACCGTCCGTGGGGTTGGTTCGAAAGTCTGGTGATCGGTGACAGGTTTCAGGTCAAACGGATTCATGTTCACCCGGGCGCGGCACTGAGCTTGCAATCTCATCACCATCGATCCGAGCATTGGATCGTCGTTAAAGGCACTGCCAAAGTCACAATCGACGACAAAGAGCAACTGGTGAGTGAGAACCAATCGGTCTACATTCCGCTGGGTGCCACGCACCGGATGGAAAACCCGGGCAAGGTTCCGATGGTTCTGATCGAAGTTCAAACCGGAGCTTACTTGGGCGAGGATGACATTATTCGCTACGAAGACATCTATGCCCGCGAATAATTTCCGAAAGCCTTTTACCTAACCCCGAAAGCTGAGCCCGTTTTGCGGTTCAATGGTTAGCAGAAGATTTCCTGGGCGGTCGGCCCGGTCACAGAGGATTGACGCGCTATGCTGCACTGTGGCGCGCAACCGATGTTTCGGGCCGACAGCCACAGGAGGACCCTCGTGTCACAAACCTCACCCCGATTGAACCTTCCGTTTTTGCAACCCTCACAGGCGCAAAAGCACGTCACACATAACGAAGCACTGCGGCAACTTGATCTGATCGTGCAACTGACGGTCCGCTCAACCCACACCGACACGCCACCCGTGGTCCCTGAACAGGGAGAAGTTCACGCGGTTGGATCCTCTCCCACAGGGGATTGGGCCGGGCATTCCGGGGACCTCGCCGCTTGGCTGGACAACGCCTGGCATTTCGTGGTGCCCTCTCCTGGTTGGCGCGCTTGGGATGAAACCGCTGGGGATCTCAGAATCTGGGACGGCACAGCATGGGTTCCACTGCCCATCGACACGCAAAACCTGGATAGCGTCGGTATTGCGGCAACCGCCGACGCAACCAACCGCCTGACTGTTCGAAGCCCAGCGACGCTGCTGACCCACGACGGCGGCGGGCATCAGCTTAAAATCAACAAAGCCAGCGCAGGTGATACCGCGTCGCTCTTGTTCCAGTCGAACTGGACGGGCCATGCCGAGATGGGATTGTCTGGCAGCTCAGGTTTTTCAATCAAAGTGTCCCCCGATGGCGCAAACTGGACCCAAGCGCTGAGCTTTGACCCGACCACCGGCGCAGCAACAGGAGCAGCTGTGCAAAGCGATGCGTCCGACACCAGCACTGGTCGACTCATGCGGGCGGATTATGGCTATGGGCCAGGCAATCTATTGGGATCCGTTTCAGAAAGCGCGGGCACTCCAACCGGTGCCGTCATAGAACGTGGCCAAAACTCAAACGGAGAGTTTGTGCGGTTTGCCGACGGGACGCAGATTTGCACCGCTACCTTGCCCGCAGTTGATTGTTCTGGCGCTGAGGGTGCTTTTTTTTCGAGCTCCACATTCACTTGGGACTTTCCCACGCCTTTTGCCGCGACGCCAAGCGTCACTGGCAGCGGAGGCGCTGTCGGCCGGTTTGTTGGCTTGGACACGCCCGGCACAACGCGGGTTGACGGCAAAGTGCTGTCGGCGCTGTCGGATTCCTCCGCGTTATCACCGTCCGTAACCGCAATCGGGCGCTGGTTCTAAGCCAATAGGCCGTCCGGCTTTTGCACCGGGCGGCTATTTGTGCCCCAAGCTTTAGGGAACCGTTCCGGCGAGTCCGCTGAGAGATTGTGAAAACAACCTCATATAACACGCCCTCGTCCTTTCAACAAAGCGCTATATTTGGGCTGATTGGTTCGGAAATTCTCACCTCAGAAAACAAGTCCTGAACACCCATCTTGGCAAAGTAACTGGCTGTCGCTTGGCTTTAGTCGGTTTGCAATGTGGCGGCAAACTCTGAACGTCAAACAGTGCGCTTCGTTGATGCGCTGGAAAGGGTAAAACGGAGCAACATGTTTGTTCCAATGGACATTCTGGTCCATATCCAGAAAAAATTGGTGACGTAAACTCCGTTCAAACTGGGTGTAAATTGGACAAACCTGTGTTGCACGCTGAGAGACGTTGCAAAAGTTTACGCACCCTTATTGCTTCAAAAACAGGTAGAACCTATGGGGTACAGTTTACGGGCGCAGTGAACCATTGAATTTACCGCTGGTTTCTTTGATTGTTCGCGCGTTGTCGGCAGGTATTGGTAAGAAGGACTTTTGAGATGCGTATTGCGATGATCGGCACCGGTTACGTCGGCCTTGTGTCTGGCGTGTGCTTTTCGGATTTCGGTCATGATGTGATTTGCGTCGACAAGGCGGACCAGAAGATCGACATGCTCAAAGCCGGAAAGGTTCCAATTTACGAACCCGGCCTCGACGTGTTGATGGCCAAAAACGTGGCTGCCGGTCGCCTGAGCTTTACCACCGATTTGGACGCGGCCGTGGACGGAGCAGACGCGGTCTTTATTGCAGTGGGAACCCCGACCCGACGCGGTGATGGCCATGCAGACCTGACCTATGTGATGGCGGCTGCAGAAGAAATCGCACAGGCCGTCACCGGGTATACCGTGATCGTCACAAAATCGACTGTGCCTGTAGGCACCAACAGGCAAGTGCAGGCAGTGGTCGCGGCCGCCAACCCCAACGCAGAATTCGATGTCGCTTCGAATCCTGAATTTCTGCGCGAAGGGGCTGCGATTGATGATTTCATGCGCCCTGACCGCGTTGTGGTTGGGGTGGAAAACGACCGCGCTGCTGAAGTGATGGCCGAGATTTACCGCCCACTCTACCTGCGCGATTTTCCGATCCTGACCACCGATCTGGAAAGTGCCGAGATGATCAAATATGCCGCCAACGCGTTTCTGGCGACCAAGATCACGTTCATCAACGAAATCGCTGGCCTGTGCGAGAAGGTCGGCGCAGATGTAAAAGAGGTGTCTCGCGGCATGGGGCTGGACGGACGGATCGGCAACAAATTCCTGCACGCAGGGCCCGGCTATGGCGGTTCGTGTTTCCCCAAGGACACTGCGGCACTGGCGCGGATTGGCCAGGATCACGCGCATCCGATGCAGATCACCGAAACAGTAATTCGCGTGAATGACGAAGTCAAAAAGCGTATGATCGAAAAGATCCGCGAGGCCTGTGACGATCACTTCAACGGCAAAACCGTTGCGGTTCTGGGGGTTACTTTCAAACCCAATACAGATGACATGCGCGATGCGCCTTCTTTGTCCATTGTCCCGGCCCTGATCGGCGGAGGCGCGAAAGTGCGCGTTGTGGATCCACAAGGAAAATCCGAAGGCGAAACTTTACTGCCGGGCGTCGAATGGTGCGATGATCCTTATGTTGCCGCGCAAGGGGCTGACGTTCTGGTGCTGCTGACGGAATGGAACGAGTTCCGAGCGCTGAACCTTGGCGACTTGGCCCAGGCCATGAGCACACCCAGAATGGTCGATCTCCGCAATGTCTATTCAGAGAGCAAGACCCTGAAGGCTGGCTTTGATACCTATGTCGGAGTGGGGCGCTGAGCTTTTCCGGTCTGGTTGTCAGGCGTTGCCCGCAACATTCCAGCTTTGCCACCTTACCCTGAAGCTTCGTAGCAGAGTGAGAAGCTAGGTCTGGATGTAAATCCCAGTCCTTTGCAGGGTCGTTTCAGGCTCGACAAAGGAATAGTGCGGCTTTACTCGCCCGCCCAGATTTTGCGCCTGCGTTCTTTGACCATTTCGTTGCCCTCGTCTGTGCCGTCGTGGAACGTGTTGAACCACTCATCCCAAGGCGTTTCCCACGTGCCGTAGTTGCAATCAAAGAACCTGTGGTGCAGTTGATGGAAAAAGTCCCCGACCTGAAACTTGGCCTTGTTGCCGAATTTAACGTGTTCGAAACCGGCATGAGAGGTCGGCGCACCAATTCCGTGATGAAACAACAGAAAGAGCGCGTGGATTGGATGGGACGGCAGAAGAAAGAAAATCATCGTGTCGAACATCAAAAAGAAGCTTTCGACAGGGTGCATGGCTAGGCCAGACCATGGACCGGTGTTGATGTTGCGATGATGCCAAGCGTGCACTTTGGTATAGAACGGGCCGACATGCAGCAGACGGTGTAGCCAGTAGAAGTGAAAACCCGCCCAGATCGGAACAAAAACCACAACCGAGATGAACCAGATTGGATTGCTGTCGAAGGTGATCATGGTGATCCAACCATTGGCATAGGAATACAGGATCAGGCATTCCCAAAAAGTCCAGAAGGTCAGCGCCGGGCCTAAGGTCCAGAACATGTTGTCCCAGACCTGGTTCTTGAAGGTGAAAACCTTTGCGCCCTTCATCATCGGGCGCATGTCATAGCGGTATTCATCCTGTTGTGTGCGGAATTTCCACAGTGCCAGATGCAAGCCACCTGCAACCACCATCAGAATACAGAAATTCCGAAACCAGATCTCGGCCACCCAATCCCAGCTGAACGTCTGGATCCGGACGAGTGACGGGGTCAGGTAATTCCAGGTGATGATGGCAAAAACCAGCAGCAGCGCGCGCAGCGCCAACGGGTTCCAGCTTTGCAGAAGGTAACGCAGCGCAGCCAACGGTTTCATCGGCCAATCCCAGTACGGAGACGTCTGAATTGGCAATTGCGGTGTAAAGTTCCAGATTTTGCGTTTGGGTCGCGGAGGCAGAGCTGGATCGGTCATGGCTGGGCTCATTCATTTTGTTCGCTGCCAATACGCTAACGCGTCTTGAGCAAGGCTCAGCATGGTTTGTCTTGCAGGTCAGGATAAGTTTTGCTTAGCCTGTTAAAATGTCATCCCGCATCCCCTCTCTCAACTGGTTACGTGTGTTCGAAGCGGCCGCGCGAACCGAAAGCTTTGCCCGTGCGGCGGTGCAGCTGAACATGTCCGCCGCGGCCGTCAGCCAACAGGTTAAAGCGCTGGAAACCCGGCTGGGCACCCCTCTGTTCCACCGCCATGCCCATGCCGTTACTCTGACCGAGGCAGGGCGGGCGTATTTGCCATCGGTGCAACAATCCCTGTTGATGCTGGAAACTGCCACCACAGGCCTGTTTGGCGAAACGCGAGAGCAGCGTCTCTACGTGCAGTCTGTATTGCTTTTCGCCCATGGAATCCTGGCCAAGGGCCTTTCAGCATTTCAAGCCCGGCACCCTGATATCAACCTGTCACTGTCCACCGGAAACATCGTTTCGGATTTTGCCAATCGATTTACCGACTTGCAGATTGTTTTTGGTAACCCTGCCCTGTTTGGCACCGAAGGTGATGAGTTAATTCGAGAAGTTCTTTATCCTGTTGCACCGCCCGCTATCGCTGCACAGATCAAAACCCCGCAAGACTTGCTTAGTTACACTCTGATCGAGGTCTCAACACATCGCGCAAGTTGGCCGCATTGGTTCGAAACCCTGCGCTTGCCTGCAGGACAGGCTCAGTACTTCTTCGCGGACAACTCAATCATGGCTGCAGAATTGTCAGCAAGCGGGTTGGGTATCGCCCTTGCCCGCGCGCCTGCTTCGGATCGGATCATGGGAATGTCGGGTCTCGTCCCATGTCTGCCGGAGGCTAAAGTTGCCGGACAAGAAGCATACCACCTGATCTACCCATCGCTGACGACCATGCGCACACCCGCCCGCATGTTTCGTGACTGGCTGCTGGACTACAGCGCAGCAGTCCAGACGCGATAACGCCCTTGCCCTGTGACCTCTCGCACCAAACCTCGACGGCTGAACAAGTCGAAATTGCGCTGAACTGCCGCGCGGGACGCTTCGGTCAAATCTTCGGCCAAAGGGGCTGACACCATGGGCCACGAAGTCAGCGCCTCAATCAGGCGCGGTGGCGTGCGCCCGCTCAGATCTTGCGTGACGTCCCGGGCTTTGGCCTCCCAGGCGCTGACCCGGTCGAGATGCAACAAACCCGCAAGGGCCGCCTGCCCGGCCCCTCGTATCCAGGCCCCGAGTTTTTCGGTCGGCTCACCTGCACCGCGCAACGCGCCCGGACCAGACAATGCAAGCGGCATAAATACGGCACCACCACGCCCCATGGTCGCTGCATGCCGCGCGGCAATCACTGCAGCTTCTGTATCCTGACCAACACCCTGCGCAATCGCGCGCCAAGCATGAAACGCGATGGCGGATTGCGTGACCGGATGCAAACCTTCTACGCCTCGCATAACTTCTGCCAGATCCACAATTGCATCCGGGGCTGCATCGGACCCTTGCGCCAGACGGTCCAGAAATGCAGTCAGTCCGGTTTCCCATCCCCCTTCTGCAGGAGCAGCCCCCGAGCTCAGTCGGCGCACGGCCCATCCGGCGCGGAACAATGCCTGCACGTCATCATGGGTTGCTCCGATGCGCAGACCGGTCCACAAAGCCAATCGGTCAACACTGACGCGATCGCCAGTCCACCAGCCCAAGTCAGACGTCTCCATCAGGGCCAAACGATGCGTCCACCCCTTGGGGCCTGCGCGCAACCGTTCGTCCAGCGCACCGAAGGTCAAGGCAAGATCTGCAAGCTCCGACGACAACTCAGACTGCGCCGCCCGCCAATCGCGTGGGTCAAACAGCAAACGTTGATCCGATCGCGGACCGGGAAGGAAGTAATCCTTTTCTTCGACCTCATCGGGGGGCAGAAACCAAAGATCTTCTTCCTCAGACGGATCGCCATCAAAAATACTGGCCGGGCCGAGATCATCGACCTCTTCCTCAGGAAGGGGTAAGGGTTTCTTCGATTTCATGCCGGTATTCTTCGGGCATTTGCCACTGTTCACAAGAGGCTTTGCAAGAGTTTCTGATCAACCTGCAAAAGTACGGGTCAGAACGTCCAGCTCACTTTGTAAGTCTGTCTGCGGAGAACTTCCCAACAACATGTACCCATAGCCGTCCTGAGCCCAGGTGGCCGTCGCCAAACCGCTCAGCACCGCTTGCTTGATCTCAGCAGGCGGCGCGTCAGGTCCCTGACGAATTATGCAGAACGCAAATGGCTGACCCTGTTCATCTGCAAAGACAACCTGGATCAAAGGCTTGCCTTTGAAAGACAGAACCTGCGCCCGCTTAAGCTCCAGACCTGGCAAGGATTCCAGCGTTTCACGGTTCAAAGACCGTCCAAGCTCGGCCTCGGCCATTTCAAATTGCTTGTTCAGTGACGCTTCGGAACTGTCCAGAGAGGCAATCGTCTCGGGCACATAAAGCGACTGATAGATCGCCGCTTGCTGCGCCCAGCCCAAATCTGCCGGACGTGTGGCCCAAAACGTCAGGGCAACGGCCGCAGCTCCGACGCTCGCAGCCACAGCAAAAAGGCGCAATACCCCACCGCCTGGGGCTTGCTCCACGGGTTCGGGTAATTCTATCTTCGGCGCTTCGGCAGGCAGTGTTTCGAAAACTTTCTGAATCACTGGCGCGAACGGGTCCAGCGCCATTAGGCGGCGTTCAAATTCAGAATCTTCTTCAACCGCGGCCTCGATGGCGCGGCTCTGAGTCTCGTCCAGTGTGCCTTCCAGATACGCCAACAGCGTCTCGTCGGAAAACTTCATTTGCCACTCCGTCGCGCGGCGTCAGCCGCATCAAGCTGCATTACGGTTTTCAGTTTCTGCCGGGCGTTCGATAGCCGGCTCATAATCGTACCGATGGGAACCTCCAGCATGGCAGCGGCTTCGCGGTAGCTGTACCCTTCAACGAATACAAGCATAACCGTTTCCCGCTGCGCTTCTGGCAGCTGCATCACTTGTGTAAACACTTCAGTCGCGAAAATATTCGTTTCTGAATCCGGTCCGCTGGCCACAAGGTCAGCTTCTGGCGTCACCGACAAGGCCTGTGCCCGCCGAACCGAGCGCGACCGAACCTCGTTCAACCAGATTGAGCGGCAAATCGTCATCAACCAGCTGTCCAGACGGTTGTGCGAGGTGACCTGATGATGGCGTTCCAGCGCGCGCAGGCACGTGGCCTGCAGAAGATCGTCCGCCACGTCCGATGCCCCTGACAAAGCCAGCGCAAACCGCCAGACGCGTTTCGAATGCGTCTGCACCGCGTCGCGGACGGCCTGTTCAGAAGTCATTTCGGCACTCATCGAATAAATCGCGACCTGTGTGTGTTTGTCTCTCACGGACCACGCCCGCCGGGGCAAAAGTGTCACAAACCTTGGAGGATTGAAATGAAACTTCTGTTGAAAGCAGTCACGATTGCGTCGACGATTGTTGCAACGCCTGTTCTGGCAGACAATTGGACGCTGGACAGCGACAACTCTTATCTGGCTTACGGAACCATCAAGAAAAACTCTGTTGGCGAGGTTAACAGCTTCACCAAACTCAGCGGGCATGTGACCCAAAACGGCCGTGCAGAAATCGAAATCGACCTGTCAACGGTCGAGACAAATATCGACATTCGAAATGAACGGATGATTGAATTTGTCTTTCGCAAAGCAGGCACCGCAATCCTGAAGGCAGATTTTGACATGGCCGAGGTGTCTGGGCTGGCCGTCGGAGAAACAACAACGGTGGATACCGCATCAGTCCTAACGCTGGCCGGAACAGAGGTCGCCTTTGACACCGAGATGTTTGTCGCCCGGTTGTCTGAAACATCTGTATTGGTCTCGACCAATGACATGGTTTTCCTCAACACTGAGGACGCCGGTGTCAATGCGGGCGTCGACAAACTGATGGACCTGGCCAACCTTCCTGGCATCACCCGAACGGTACCCATCACGGCGCGGCTGGTGTTTCATTCAGACGGCAAACAGGCCGCAGCACAGACCACGACACCAACAGCGGTTAGCGCAACATCAGTGTCAGGGGACGCCAAAGCCGGAAAAAAGGTTTTTCGCAAATGCAGCGCTTGTCACAAGCTAGACGAAGGCCGTAATGGCGTCGGTCCGTCCCTGCACGCCGTTTTCGGAAAGTCCGCAGGTCAGGTGGAAGGATTCAGGTATTCCAAAGCGCTGCAGAACGCCGACATTGTGTGGACGCCGGAGAGTTTGACTGCGTTTCTTGCCGATCCCAAGGCATTTCTGCCCGGCAATCGGATGCAGTTTCCCGGTTTGAAAAAAGAAGACGATATATTGAACCTGATGGCGTACTTGCAGCAAGAGGGCTGAGTCCTTCTAGGTGCCGGTTTCGTGACAACCACGTGGCACCGTCGCGCGACAACGGTTCAGTTTCCATTTCGTTTTTCGCAACGAGTCCAACTCGTTCTGCTCTAAAATAGGGAAATCGGCGTAAATTGGCGCATTGCACTTGTTTGATACCATTGCAATCCCCATCTACGGCTGCGCACGAAAGGCAGTTAACATGGGCCGCACTGACGCAGCCCGGTATCTGCCCTTTTGGCCCGACAAAATTTAGGGTATCTGAACGTGCGCACCGTTTCACGATTTGGAGAACGCAATGATAACGCGCGCCTGGAAAAAATGGCGATCAGGTCATATGGGCCGCCTTGTAGGCGAAAGCTTTTATGCACAAGGCCCATTATATGGCATTGCGATTTTAGCGATGATCGTGGTCGCCGTAACCACGGCCGGGTCGGCCTACATGATGGAATACATCGTCGATGCCATGACAAGCCCGGATCTGCGAGGGTGGGCGCAGGTGATTGCGTTGGCGGTGGTGCTGCTGTTCCTCACAAAGGCGATTGCCTCGTATATTCAGGCCACCTTTCTCGCTCGGGCGGGCAACCGGATCGTAGCTCAGCAACAGGAAAAGGTGTACCGCAAACTGCTTCGGCATGGCGTATCCTTTTTTAGCGCAAATGAGTCGTCAGATCTGCTGATGCGCACCACCAACGGTGCGCAAGCGGCGCGAAGTTTGATCGATGTATTGGTGACCGGCTTTGTCCGCGACGCCCTGACTCTGGTCGGATTGGTGGCTGTTATGGTCTATCAGCAGCCCGTTCTGTCAGTGATGTTCTTTATTGTCGGCCCCATTGCCTTGCTGGGGGTTCGCTATTTGCTGAAAAGCGTTCGCTCGATTATGCAGGCCGAATTCAAATCGCTGGCCGAAATTATCCGCGTTCTGCAAGAAACCTCGGCGGGTATCAAAGTCATCAAGGTCTTTTCGCTTGAAGACAGAATGATTGACCGGATGGAAACCGCCATCCGCAAAGTCGAGCAACGTTCGAACGACATTGCCAGGCTTCAGGCAATCGCCAGTCCGCTGATGGAGTTCTTGGCGGGTCTTGCCGTTGCGGGTGTGCTGATTGTCAGCACGATGGGCATAGCAGGGTCTGAGCAACCGTCCGCCGGTCAGCTTATGTCCTTTATCACAGCTTTGCTGATGGCTTACGAGCCAGCAAAGCGCCTGTCACGTATGCGCGTCCAGATCGAAACCAACATGATGGGTGTTGGGTTGTTGTTCAGCTTGCTGGATTCGCAAGACACGATGGTGGAAAGCCCCAAAGCCCACGACTTGAACGCCGGACCGGGCCACATTGCCCTGCGCAATGTGACCTTTGGCTATCAAGGTGCGGTGCCTGTGATCGAAGATATGAACGTTTCGTTCGAAGCAGGTAAGACAACGGCCCTTGTTGGCCAGTCCGGCGGCGGCAAATCCACCTTGTTCGGATTGATCATGCGGTTTTACGATCCTGATAAGGGCGTTGTTGAGATCGACGGACAAGATCTGAGGGAAGTTAGCTTTGCCTCCTTGCGCCGAAAGATCTCATACGTAGGCCAGGACACATTCCTGTTTTCGGCATCAATCATGGACAATCTGCGTTGTTCGGCTCCCGAAGCGTCCGATGAAGAAGTGTTTGAAGCCGCCAAAGCAGCCCATGCGCATGATTTCATTATGGATTTGCCTGACGGATACGACACTCAGGTCGGTGAAAATGGAACCTTCCTGTCAGGGGGCCAAAAACAGAGGATCGCCATTGCGCGTGCCATATTGCGCAACGCCGAGATCCTTCTGCTGGACGAAGCCACCAGTGCGTTGGATGCAGAGTCGGAATCGCTCGTCAAGAAGGCTTTGGATGCCTTGACGCAGAACGTCACTGTCATTGTCATCGCACACCGTCTGTCGACAGTGCTTGAGGCAGACAAAATCATCGTGATTCAGGATGGTGCAATCGTAGAGCAGGGCAATCTGGATCAGTTGATGAAGAAAAGCGGTAGTTTCCGAACACTGTTTGATCAACAGTTCAAAAAACATACTCCCGCTCCAGAAGTCGCGGAATAACCGCGACTTCAACCGTTTATTCTAAACTCATGTCCCGGGACTAAGTGCCCGGGGCTATGGCAGATCATCCAACAGCATCGGGTAAAGCAGATTGCCTGCCTGCGGGCCTGCGCCAAGATAATCAACCCATTGATCGGTGGCTTCATTGTATCGGCGGTACCGCTCAATCTTGTCATAAAGCCCGTTGACGATGGTCTGTTGTTCAGAAATCGGAAGGCGAACCCAATCGTCTTCGGTGATGGCCATAATCTGAGATTTATAAGGCAAGTCCGCAAGGTATTCATCCAAAGCCACAGCTTCCGCAAGGCTAGGGTCCGACTGCCGCGACACCTGATCAGGTCTGCGGCTCATATCCGCAGCCACGCCCAGAACCTGCGCAAAAAACTGATCGGGATTGACCACGTTGCGTTCCGCCTGATCTACGATGATCCGAAGCGCTTCTTCCAGGTTGCTCAGATCGGCTTTGGAAATCAGCAACCGGATCGACAACGGTTTTAAGCCGGTGCGGTCAAAGTCGCGATCCGCCACATAAGCTTCGAACAAATCCGGTGCACGCGCGCCTTCTGTTTTGCCCAGATACGCCAGCTGCATAGTGCGACCTGCCGTGCTGAGACCCGAAAATCGACCGTCGCCCTCATCGCTGATGGCATCTTCGTCTAAAATCTCATCACCGCCGCTCTGTCGATAGGACGAGGTTTGCTGAGCAACGATTGCACCCAACGTACGGGCAGTTTCCCGGTAAACCTCAGGATCACCGTTTTGGATGGGGAAGTATAACGGTGCCGAATTCGGAAACGCCGTCAGCTGTTTGTAAGCCGCTTCCGCCGATGGATGGTCTTTCGCCCCACGGTCAGTACGCAGATGCATAACCGCCATCGCGCCGCCGATCCGTTCACGGATAATCCTGTTCAGACTTTCCGCGCTGAGACCTGTAGACGAGTATTGATCATCGAACTCACGGGGGCCAGCATCCGTCACCAACACGATGAAACGCGCTCCGAAGCCGCTCCAATCCATGTCTTCCAGAGCATGCTCGATCCCGCGATAGCTGTCTTCGCGAAAGTTCTTACTGCTGGAATCCGCTTCTTGCATCTGGTCGATACCATTCAGGAAATTGTCAACGTTCAGCCCTTCCTGAAGGTCGACAAAAGTCCGAACGTCATAGCCAAGACCCGGCGCGGCCTCGAGGCTATCGCGATAACCCACCAGCCCAAAGCTGACGGCGTCTGCCGCTGCGGATCCGGCAGCTTCACGATAAACCTCTTGCAGGGCATCGCGGGTTGCCCGGATGTAGGGCTCCATCGAAATCGTGGTGTCCACAACAAAAACCACTGCCGTTTTCAAGTCACCCGCACCCGCATCATCTGAAGGCAAGGGCGTGTTCGGCGCGTTGGCGCTGGCTACAGCGACTTGCAACAGATTGACAAAAGGGCCGATGTCAAACACAGCCTCTTCGGTGGAAAGGATCGGCATGACGTAAAGGTTCTGCCGCTGATCAATCGTTTCTCGCGGACCAAGCGCGATAACGGTTTCCGACGGTTCCCCGCCTTGTTCCGCAGCTAAGGCTTCATCCCTTGCATCCTTGGCCAAACCAGCCGGATTTTCACTTTCGATGATGTCGTAAATCGGGTCGATGTCATTGAAGAACAAAACCCTCCCGACATTGTCGCTGCCCTCCAGCGTGGCGACAATATTCTGGTTCCAGGGGATGGATACCGCTGCCGGGATCCACATCAGGTCGTCGCCCTGATCGCTGGCCCCGATCTGCATCCAGTCACCGTCGCGGTCGTATACAAAAAATACCTGTAGCGGAGACAACGCAGCAGCGGTGCCGTCACTGTCAGGCGCAGGTTTAGCTTCGATCCGCTCGCGGATCAGCACCCTTTGGAACAGGCTTGTTTTGCCTTCGATCGGTAGCGGAGATTTAGACTGTGCCAATGCTGGCACAGCCAACGCAGCCAGCAGGGCCGTCAAGGGTAGTATCCGTCTCAACATCTTAACCGTCTCCTCACTCACCCAATCGATCCAAAGCGTCCCGTGCCGGGTCTGAACCCAGGTCAGCGGCCCGCTGATAATAGCGTCGCGCAGCAGACGTATCGGGACGCGGGAAAGGCGACGTCACTGTGCTGTGCGTCTTTGGATCATACATTTCCGCAATAAGAATATTGGCCGAGGCGCGATCCTGTTGCGAAATCTCCTGATCGTTGCTGATTGCAATTAACGCCCCAAGAGCCGCATCCAGATTCTGAGCGCCGCCAGCGGCCAGTAGATCACGCGCCGCGGTCAAAGGATTGTCCGCTGCAACCGCCTCTTGCGCGATCTCGACAGACTCATTGACCTTTGCAGATGATGCACCCGCACCCGACAGAAAATACCATGCCCCGCCTGCAATCGCGATCAATCCGACGACCCCGGCTGCGATCAAAGGAAGCTTGTTACCACCAGATGCTTCTTCCGCCGCCGCTGGTTTGCGCGCGGCAGCAGCAGGTGCAGGTGCCGGGGTATTTCCACTGAGCGCGGCATGGAACAATCCCGGCAGGTCAGTTGGGCGATCCTTGGGATCGGCTTTCAGCAGATGCTCCAGAACCGATTTTAGGGCAGGAGCAACTTTTGGGTCAGTGATTTTCACATCCACTTTGCGGTCTTCAACCGCTGCGAACCCTTTGCCTTCGCCCGGCAATTCCAACCCGGCTGTTCGCATCAGGACCAAACCCAGGGCATAAGCATCTGTGGCCGCCGAGACCTTGTTTCCAAACAACCCCAATTGTTCAGGCGCGCAATAGCGCAGCTTTCCTGCAAAACTGTCACCAATAATCGACTTGTCCGTACCAACACTGTCCGAGGCAAGGCCGAAGTCGATGAATTTTGCCTGATTGATATCCTCATGCGAAATCATGACGTTATCGGGGGCTACGTCACGGTGCACGATACCCAGTTTGTGAATCGCTTCCAAACCTTCGGCCAATCGCAAACCCAGTTTCAAAACATCGTCAGATGACAACCGGGCGCCTTTCTTGAGGTAATGTGCCAGCGGGTGCCCCGGAACAAATTCCATCACCAGAAACAGGCGGCCATCTTTGTCCAGCATCGAGGTTTCAAACCGAACCACCGCATCGCTGCGAACGGTCCGCAACAGGTTCGCCTCGCGCCGGAACAGGTCCACCGCCTTTTGGTTCTTGGCGAAGCTGGGTGTCATCACCTTGATCGCCACCTCATGCCCGCTGGCCCGGTTCAGCCCTCGGAAAGTGGCGCCCATGCCGCCTTCGCCCAAAAGCGATCTGATCTCATAGGTGTCTTGCAGGACGCTGCCGGGTTTCAGACCCAGTACCGAGTGTTCCATGACCCCCCTTACCTCCGATTCTTCAGGCTAATGGCGCTGTGTTTGGTGAAGGTGCGAATGTCCATGATCTGAAAACAGATGCCAGCAAACACCAAAGACGAGGTGATCCCAAAAACAACAGTCAAAAATGCTGCAATAATAGTCGCCGTATCTGGACCAAACGGTGACAGGCGCAGCATCGCTATGGCCGTAAAACAGAAAAACACAATGGACAGTCCGGCTGTAATCCAGACCAACACTTCAAGCGATTTGCTTAATACATCCCGCATCGTTCAACCTTTCCAATTCATTCTTCGACAAACGACAGGGCCACCGCCTGAAAGTCGTCTGCAATCTGATCCAAGTCCGAATACCCAGCGACCGAGCGCGCACCGATATGGTCCTGCACCATCGCCAGACAGGTCGCACGCTCGCGGCCCCGTTCGGCTTCGGTCGGGTAGATAAAATCAATCTGCTTACGCAGCAAAACAGGCGAATATTGATCGACCAGACCTTCAATCAGGTTGGCGTACTCAACAATATCGGCTTTTGCCTTGGCTTCCAGCTCGGCCAGTTTTGCAGCGGCTTCTTCTTTCGCGATCAACACTTCTTCCAGAAACGCCTGGTCGCCGCTTTGACGGGCTTCGTTTTCAAGCGCGTCCAATTCGGGCTGAATGGTCAGCGATGAGATCAACGCATTCAGATACCGCCGGATACCTTGCCCACACACCAACACGCCCGAGGTCAGGATCAGGCGGATCGACTGATCTCGTTGCGCGTTGCGTTCCACGCGCCCGCGGTTCAGAGTGTCCTTGATCACGGCTAACTGGGTTTTGGTCCGATCCGAGAGTGTCTCACTCGAAATTTCGTCCAGCAGGTCCATTGCCTCCTGCTCACTTGCGGCCACTGCCAAACCTTCATCAGGGCGCGCCAACTGGTCCAGACCGTCCTTGAGCGCCTGATCCTGATCGGCAGAGGTAATCGCCAAGCCTTGCAACACCAGACGCGTGCCTGTGAACCTGTCGGCAGAGGCCGTGTTGGACAAGATATCAAACGGGGGCACCTCGAACCGGGTCGACGAGGTAATGTCCGCCAACGGTGTCCGGGCATCCCCTCCTCGCTTCACAAACCCGCCTGCCTGACCGTGCAAACGCCCATGCCGCACCAGAGCAAACGGATCACCGACAATCTCGGCGGCATTGCCCAACATGTCGTGCAAACCCAACGGATTTGGGCGCAGCGATCCCATCACCTGCAATTTACCGCCAGCCGAGGCGGTACCTCCGTGCGCAATGAACTCATCCTGCGGCGTACCATCGGGGACGGGCGGCAGCGGCGCGCGAAACAGCGCCTGATCCACGGCCAAACCGCCGCGCGCCGAATACTCCCATTCTTCTTCGGTCGGAAGCCGCAGATAGGCGCGCGTCTCACCAACGCGGGGCAAACTGTCCGGCGCATTCTGCATCAGCCAAAGCGTGTAGATTTCGGCAAACCGCTGATAGTCCAACTTGGTTTGACCAACGGCAGGCACAAAGGCACGACGGCGGGGTTCTTTGTCGGGGCAACCGACCATGACAACGTCCCACTGCGCTTGCGCAAGCTCGTACTTGGCAATGTAGAAATAGCCTTTGGCCACCCCATCGTCATCCGCAAACGCACCCGAAACAAAAGCGCGGCGCAGACCGTTCAAATAGGGCTGATCGCTTCCCTCCTGCCCAAGCACAACTGACACGTCACCAATCACCCCATCCGTGTTTGGTGTCGCTACCTTGCGAAACGTCATAGCGCCCCCGCAGGGCATAGGCAGGGTCAGGTCCCCTTCGGCAGGCTGCGGGTTAAAGTACTTTTCCTTCCAGGTGATGTCCTGCGCCTGTGCTGCGGCTGAAAAACCCAGCAGGCAAGTCAACGCAGCCACTTTGGAAAAACACGGTTTAAGCATGGGTCAGAACCTCCTGTGGTTCGACATTGCGAACGGCAAACACGGCCCAGATCGCTGCAGTCACAGCGGTCACAGCACCCAAAACCAGCGTTGCCAGAATGTCGCCGGGATACAGGCGCGCAACGGATTCTCCGGGCGCGGTTTCGAACGTGGCGTTGATGGCCAAAAGAAACGGAAGGATAAGGACCAGGGTCGCGACAACACCCCCCAGAACCAGTGTCAAACTTTGGACAACCGGAACAACACAGCGTTGACGGTCTGGCATGGTCAGCATTGAGAACAGACTGAAAATCACCCGTTGACGTTCGACCATACCACGAAGGTTGGCCGACATTGCGGCCCAGAACCCAAACATCGCCAAGGCGGCAATTGCCGTGAAGAGGAGGTTCAAATTCCGGCGGAACGACAACAAAAGTGCCGCGTTTTCGGCCCGCGGACGCGTTTGTAAGCCAAGATCGGTAAGATGCGCTGACAAAGTCCCGATGTCCTCTAACGTTCGGGCATAAAGGCGATAACTCGCATAGCTGTCAGGATCTGACACCGGATCCGTCCAGTTCCCCGGTGTCACCGATAGGTCGTCCCGGAACCTTTCAACGGCCAACAGATCGGGCACAGACAGAAAAATCGCTGAACGAGGCCAGATTTCTGCCGGAACTACACCGATGACCGTCAGATCCCGCCGCGCATTCTCGCGTTGCCCGTCAACTTCGCGACCAATGATCATGTCCAAAGTGTCCCCTGCCGTCACCGACAGGTCCTGGGCCAGCTTGTCGGAAACCCAGACAGTGCCCGGCGAAACAGCTTCACCGTCAATCAAAGGATCCCCGGCAGCTGTCGGGATCAGAGGAACTGCCCGTTCCAATTTTCGCTGCGCTTCATTTCGCACAGCATTGGCAGACGTGTTGATCGAGCGGGTCGCAGGCACAATAAACCCAACGTCTTGACGCGCCCCCAAGGCGGCAAAGAAAGCTGCATCATGCTGCCCTGCCCCGATCGCCAGGATTTCACGATTTGAAGGATCCTCGATCAAGCGCCCGACCATGGTGCCAATGACACCGTTCTTAAGGGCCAGAATGATCAACAACGGGCCAAGCACACCTGCCAAGGCGGCCACGAAGCACAGGGCCGACTGCCAATCATGCCGCAGTTCCCGTAGAGCCAGTTTCGCAGGAATCTTCAGCATCACGCCACCCGCGCCGCGACGCGGCCTGCCGTAGAAAAGATGGAATAGGATTGGCCCTGATGGTCAATCAGCCGGTGGTCCGCGCGGGGTGCGTTTGCGAAGTCCCCGGTCTGGGCCTGATGGCTGGCCAAAACAACGGCTGATCCAGCCTCGGCCGCCAGATGTACGATCAGCCCCTCGACCTCGGCCACATTAGCTGGGTCCAGCGCTGAGACCGGTTCATCCAACAACAATAGCGCGGGTCGACCCAGCAAAGCCCGCGCAACCGACACGCGCTGTCGCTGACCAACCGATAACTGACCGGGTTTGCGTGCTTTGTAATCGCCCAGCCCCAGTGCCCGGATCAGGTGATCCTGCCACTCGGCATCCGGTGCCTGCCCGGCCACCCGTACGGGAAGTTCGATGTTTTCCAGCAAGTTCAGATATGGAACCAAGGTATTGGTTTGCAAAACAAAGCCAAGCCGGTCCGGTCCGGCAAATGCAGCACGCGGCGTGTCAGGCGCGACCTGCACACCGGCGATTTCATGCCGCATGTCCGGCAAATCCACCAACGGTAACGCCCCGGCGATCAAACCCAAGGCCGTGCTTTTGCCGGCACCACTGACTGCATCCAAGACGATGGTCTCGCCCGCTTTCAAATCCAGCTCTTCGATCACAACAAAGAACCCCGGCGCCCGTTCGATGCCAAGGTTTCGGATCGACAAAACGGTGTCAGGGTCGTTTGAGGACAAGAGCGATCCCTCCCAATTCGACCTTGGACTTCGTGTTAATTTGCACCGGCTCATTTGGTTTCAGCCGACGCCCATCGACCTTGGTGCCGTTGGACGATCCCAGATCCGTCAGCATCATCTTGCGCCCCTGCAACGAAAGACTTGCATGACGACGGCTTAGGTTGCGGTCGGTGACTGTCAGCGTGTTTTCACTCGCCCGACCTATGGTCACACTGGATTGCAGTTGTCCCGCACTGAACTGCGCGGATTGTCCGGCCATTGTGACTGCCAGAATGGAACGCCCGCTTGGCTTGACGACAGCGGCACCACGGTTGGGCGTGTCTTCGGCATCGTCCCGCTTTCTCGAAGCTACCAAATACATTCCGCCGATCACCAAAGCGCCGCCGCCGCACAGCACCGAGAGAATGATTAAAAGAGTGCTGTCCGATCCCCCGCCGCCCGACACAATAGTCGGATTGTCAGGATCACAGCCAGCCTTATGGCGCGTGAAAGGTACGTTACTGTCTTGCAAAAACCCAACGATGGAGTTGGCAGACGGCGCAAAGAAGGTACCGTTGGCTGGTGTCTCACCATCGGAATTCAACACCACTCCAGCCGTGTTGATCCCCAGAACCGAGCCACAGAAATCGATCATCGGCCCGCCCGAGTTGCCGGGGTTGATCGCCGCGGTATGCTGCACAATCTCTTGCGTGCCACGATTGCGCTGCGTTTTGCCTGGCGACACTTTACTGACAGCTCCTTGCGTCAGCGTGGTTTCGAAAAACGCCAATTCGTTGCCGCTGTCATTCGACACGTCCGACGTGCCCGGAAACCCAACGGCAGCGACCTGTTCGCCTTTGTTGATGGTGCCGACACGCACTGCCAGAATGTTTGGCGTGTGCCCAAAGCTTTCCTGCGGCGTGATTTTCAAGATCGCCATGTCCTTTTCGAACGATGCATAGGCTACCTGAACGTCGTATTTGTAGATCCGGTTTCCTTCTTTGAACCCAACAAAGGCCCCCGTGCCGCCGTCGATGACATGGTGGTTGGTTAAAAAGAAATACCCGTCTTCGCCTTGCAATGGCGCAAGAACAAACCCCGAGCCGGTGCCCCATCCGCCGTCATATTGGACAACCACACGACCAACAGCAGCATCGGCCACAGCAACCACTTCTGATTGGATTTGGGACCAAGCGGACGAGGCTCCAAAGCATACCGAACACAGAACGGAATACACAAAAACTCGAAGAACAATCATTACATTCACATCAAGGTTCCATAAGCAATCACGGCCAGAGCAACGACCAGAATGAAAAACAACACTAGCAAAGACGCCTTGTGCCCACCCGACCGGCCACGCTTTTGCCGGGTTTTGCGCATCTCCGGTTTTCGTGTGACGTTAGGCTCCAGCTGTTGCGATTTGATCTGGGGCACGTCCAGATCAATCTCTGCGACCCTTGCATAGTCACGCGCGGTTCGAATGCGATCACGCGGTAAAAGCTTGCACCCCAAGTCAATCGCGTTCAGCAGGGCGTCATCATACGTATCCTGTACCCTGTTGCGGACCAGATTTTGACGCACGGGAACATACGGGTCACGCCCGGAAGAGCGCACGTCTTGCCAACGCTCTTCCGCATTGGGCGGCAAACTTTGGGATACCATTTCGTACAGGATCACTGACAATGCGAATAGATCGCTCCACGGTCCTTCATGTACGCCCCCAGCCAAACCCGTCTTTTCGGGGGGGAACTGTTCAATCGCTGCGTATTTCCGCGTGAACATTGACGCCAGCCCGCTGGATTTTCCCATTAAACGCGCGGCCCCAAAGTCGATCAGGATAGGCTGACCATCTTTTCGGATCATGACATTTGCTGGCTTCATATCCCGATGCACAACACCCACCTTGTGCACTGCATCCAAAGCCCCGAGCATAGACCGCAGAAAAGTCTTTACCAGTTCCTGCGGCACCGATCCGCGTGCATCGATCATACGCGCCATCATCCGGTCCAGCGGGTCGCCATGGATGTATTCCATCACACAATAGGCTGTACCGTGTTTGCGGAAAGCGGCGCGCACGCGCATCAGGCCCTGCTGCTGTGGCAGATCACGCAGCAAATTGGCCTCCTGCAGAAACGCCTCCAGCCCCATGTGAAACAGCTGCCGCCCCTCTGACGTCGGAGCAACTGCATTGTTGGGCCCTCGGTTCGCATAATCTGCCGGAAAATACTCCTTGATCGCGAACCTTTCACCGGTTTCCCGATTGCGCGACTGATAGGTAATGCCA
Source organism: Ruegeria sp. HKCCD4315 (assembly GCF_013112245.1). Taxonomy (NCBI): domain Bacteria; kingdom Pseudomonadati; phylum Pseudomonadota; class Alphaproteobacteria; order Rhodobacterales; family Roseobacteraceae; genus Ruegeria; species Ruegeria sp. HKCCD4315. The sequence continues at coordinate 676,096 of NZ_WVRN01000002.1, forward strand.
AAGCCCCCTTGCCCCAGCACGTCCCCCAGGACGTAGCCGGCAAAGGTTTCTCCCTTTGGCAAGTGAACGGACACGGGCGGGGCTACTCCTGATCTATTGCACCTAAGGACGGTTGCTCGTCCTGATTGGTCACTTCGTCCGGGGTTTGATCCTCGGCGGCTTCAGATGATTCAGCTGGTGCACTGCTTTCATCCGTATCACTTTCATCGGTTGCATCCGGCTCAACTTCAGGCACCTGAGTGTCAGCCTCGTCAGACGGCGCGATCTGTTCCCCATCCGATGTGTCATCTGACGGTTCCGGATCGGTCGTAACCGAACGATCGCCTATGCTACGCTCTTCCTGAGACGGTGCCGCCGTCTCTTGCGCGGGATCAGGCTCGGTCTCGGCCACTTCTTCGCCTTTGAAGGTGAGCGCGCCAACAGCGGCCCCAATCGCCAAAGCGCCAAGGCCAATTGCAGCATATTTCAACGTTTTCTTATTGTTTTCTGCACCGTTGAAAGCCCATTGGCTGCCGCGAAGCATACTGCTCATGCCATCTTGAACATGGGCATAAACAACAACCGTTGTATTATCCTGCTTTGGCTTACCTTTCGCTTCGACCGCGTTCAGCAAGTCCGAGGCAACGCCACGCATATCTCTGCTTTTGCCGTTTTGCAGAACGCTAGCGATTTCGGCTTGGGGCAATGTGTCCAGCCCGTCCGAACACGCCAATACCACGTCGCCGGGCTTGAGGCTTATTGCATTGACGTCCGTCAACGAGATCCGATCGCCCATGAGCGCAGACCGCAGCGCGTTGCGGCGTGGATGATTGTCCGCCTCTTCTTGCGTGATCTGGCCTGCGGCCACCATTTGCAGCAATTCGCCATAAAGCGAATGATCTGCGTTCAGCTTTTTCAACCTCCCGTCGCGTAGCAGAAACAGACTGCTGTCGCCCACGGAAACCCAAACCAGACGATCCCCCAGTTTGAGTGCAGCAATCAGTGTGCAACCCATACCCTTTAGGTCGGGCTGGCTGGCGATCTTCTGACGCAGTGCTTCATTCGCTGCGGTCAACGAATCCTGCAAACGTTCACGCGGGCGCGGTGCGACCGAGCCTTCGATGAAATGAGATTTAAAGACCGACAGCGCCAGATTTGCCGCCACCTCGCCCCCGGCATGGCCGCCCATTCCATCGGCGACCAGCATGAGGATATCGGATTTTGGGTCGCGCTCGTTTTGAAAAACGATGTCGAACGCGTCTTCCTGGTTCTCTCGCTGACCCAGGCTCTGTTTGCCGCTGATGATTGTCATCTGGATCAGTCGTCAGAGCTTTCGGCCAGTTCAGACCAGTCAAAATCCTCGTTACAGAAGGCCACAAAGCGCACATGCGTCTGTTTCGACAACTCGATCAGCGCGTAATTCTCCAGCGGCATGGTCGTTGCCACGATCTGGCCGTTGATCCGGCTGATGTTCCGCCCGGTCCCCGGCGCCGCAAAGAACACTCGGTTTGCGTCATCGAAGATAACCCGCAGATGGTCCTTGCCGGAAATCATCTTGTCGCCGAAATCCAGGGCCACACGCTCATCACCATCCCGGCCCAAAGTGTTCATGCCAGAGCCCAGATTGACCGATTGGCCAAGGCCCGGACCTTTGACTACGACCAGCCATCCGGTGATGGGATCGACCATAGGATCGAACTCGGCCTTTCCCGAAAACTCTTTGGACATCCCGCCATGATAAATCTGAGTTTTCTCGGATTCGACGTATTCGGTTGGAGCTTCGCTGAACGACGACCCGCCAATCGCGTGTGTCGGTTCGTTGTCAGACGGAGAAATGCTCTCGGTAAACCCTTCATCCGAGCCGAAATCCACGTCGCTCAGCTCTTCTTCGTCCTTGTCGAACAGCCAGCTGGTTTTGTTGTCATTTCCCATTGTTTTCACCTTTCCTGTTCAGTTGATCCCGCGGCCTATGCCCGGACCAGTTTCAGGCGTACGGACCCAAGGCCCACAGTGTCACCTACATTAATCTTCTGCGCGCCTTTGATTTTGCGGTCATTCACAAGCGTGCCGTTCAGACTGTCCAGATCGCTGAGCGTAAACCGCCCGTCCTGAGTTCCGCTCAGCTCGGCATGGACACGCGACACGCCACCGTCAGGGATGACCACTGCGTTAGTGCTGCTGCGCCCCAGCGTCGAACGGCCTGCCGGAACCGGGAAGCGATGCCCGTTATCGACACGCACCAGATAAGCTACCGGAGGTGGAGCATATGCTGCGGTCGGTGCGCTGTCTTGCGCGGGCATTTCCGTTACATCCTGCAGATCATCTGGACCAAGATCGTCCAGATCATCCTCTTCTTCGGTGCCACCCCGGCGCATAAGCAAAACCGCCAGCAAAAGGGCCAGCAGGGCAATAACACCAGCGCCAATATAGACATAAAGCGCAGGCAGGCCAAAAATCAGCGGTTCTTCCTCAGCGGGCTCGGCTGGTTCCTCCGGTTCTACCGCTGCAACGTTTACGGGCTGGAATTCAGCTGAGTAGCTTTTGGTCTGGGTTTGACCAGGCTGCCCAACCACCGGTTCAATCATGTCGATTGTGATCCGTGCCGGGGCCGGATCACCAACCGGCACAATCAGCCCAGAGCCTTTGACAGCGTTTCCGTAGCTGCGGATAAAACTGGAAACAACAGTGTTTGCCGTCTGCTGGTTCTGCAGGAAAACTTCTTCCATCAACCCGTTTTGTGGGTCGGTCAGGCGTTTCAAAACATCTATGCCGCGGGTGGTGCGCGCATTGCCTTGCGCGCGCCAGAACATCCCCAAAGCAGAGACCGACACGCCAGCCTTTTCCGCCGCTTCCGAAATTTCTTCGACCGTGGCCAGCCCTTCTTCGTCGCCATCAGTGATCAGGATCAGGTTCTTTAGAAGAACATCGTCCTGCTCGCTCAGCAGTTCTATCGCCCGCGTGGAATTCGCCACCAAACGCGTGTTCTGTTCTTTGATTTCCAGCCCATCGATTACGTCTTCGGCCCGAGACCGACTGGTGGAGAACGGCGAAAGCTCGACAATATCGTTGCCAAAGCCGTAGATCGCCACTTTCTCATCCGGTGGCAGGTTGGCTACCACGCGTGAAATGAGGTCGCGCTCTCGGGTCCAACTACGTACGCGACCGCTGCGATCCCCGACCGACAGGTCAATCAGAACCATCGTGGCGGACAGAGTCAGGTTTCCGGGGATTTCATCAACGTCTTTCACGAACTCAAAATCGGCTTGGCTGTCGCCCAACGACCGAAAGCTCATGCCACCCCGTTCGTTGCCCGAAGGGACGCGCACCAGGCAACTGTCTTCTGGCGCGGGCTTTGCAGGAGCGCAATCGAGAATGGCAAGACCCGTCGCTGGCGCGCGTGTCTTACCGTCTTGCGCGGTGGCCGCGCCTGCAAAAAACATTGCAGCCGCAACCGCAATAAATGTGCGTGAAATTCCGTAGGTCACGATCCCAAGACCCCCCTCAGGCAAGACGTCCCGGTCGTCGCATGCGTCGACAAGCGCCGACCTGACGTGTTTCGTATCAGATTGACAGCGCGCGGTAGGCTGACTTGATCCGGCTCAACTCCGAACGCACCACAGATGGGCTGGCCCCTGCGGCAACATCCCGTTCAACAGCGTTGAGCTGGCTGTCCAGAGCCTGCACTTGTTGCAGTTTGGCCGGATCCGATGCCGAAGCGGCACGCGCCTTGGCCCCTTGCGCCTTTACATCGGCAATCTGCTGCCGCAGCGCGTTAATCTCGCTTTGGTTGGCGTCACGCTGTGCTGCCAACTGTGCGTTACGCTGTTCAGCAGCTTTGTTCTGGGCCAGGATAGCGTCCGCCTGCGCTTTGTTCTGCGCAATCTGGCGGTCGTATTCACCCGAGTTTAAGTTTGCAATGTTGTCGAAAAGTGTTGCCGTAGTCGGGTCAGTCGACCCTGTACATCCTGCTACTGTGATGACGGAAACCAGTACGAGCGGTTTCGAGAAACGAAAAAGATCAGAGTTCATTTTACACACTTATGATTAGAAAACCCGCGCCTGTCGCCAGGCGCGGGTCAAAGAAATTCTTAAAGAAGGTTGATGGACGCACGTGTGCGCGCAAGGCGATTCTTATTGCTGACTGCCGCGTTGGTCGCGCCACCCAGACCGGGTTGGCCCTTGCTGGATGCGGTGCGCAACTCGGAAATCGTTTTGTCCATATTCTGTTCACTGCGCTTCAGCTCGTTCGACACAACCTGACGGTTCGATTTGATCGCGTTGACGCGCTTGTTGTAGGCGGACTGTGACAGTTGCCCACCGTCCAGCTGCCGACGCAGAGACTTCAACTCGGCGTTTTGCGACGCCAGAACCGAACGCAGGTTCGCCTGAACCGAATTCAGCTGAGTGCTTACGTTGGACAGGTTGGCCAGAACGGCCTTGCTGTTGACGATTTCAACATTCTTGGCTGCAGCTTTCTTGCCAACCTGGTTGCCGCCGACACCACCGATCAAGCCGCCTGCCGCTGCACCAGCGGCACAATCACTGGCACCGCCGCCAAGCAGCAAGGCCACGCCACAGCCCACTGCGGCACCGGCCAGTGCGCCCTGCACCGTATTGTTCACGATGATATCCTTTGAAACCTGATCAAGGCTGCGCACCTGTTTCTCAAGTTGCTTTTCCTGCTGCGTCTTGCCCGCAACTGCCGACGATGTGGCAGATTGAATTGTTTCTTCAGTACAGGCTGACAGTAGCAATGAAAAAGCGGCAAAAATGGAAATAGCGACTGAACGCATCAAGTAACTCCGTACATATAAATTATTCTTCGTAGTTGATTATGAACTCACATACTTTTTATTTTCAATCAACGATTCGCGTGTTCGCGTGATTAACAAAAATCGATGACGTTTGGTGCGGCTTATATTATGGACACTTTCTCTCAAAGCTTGGTTACAATATGAAATTACCCTTTGAAGTCAGAGACAAAATCTCTCTTGCAAATGATGTTTTTTCTTTTCTTGGCAACATTGGCGCCGGAATTGGCGCATTGTTGGCATTTCTTGGAATTACCTCTAATTTAGCGAACAATACCACAAATGTCATATTTAATGTTCAGGTTTCTTCACTCTCGCTACCGGTGCGCCTTACACTTCTACTTTTGATTGCAGCGGCTTTGGGATGGGGGATTGGGGCAGTTGTTGGAAAACTCTGCCGTTCCAGAAATGACTCGCTGAGTTTCATAGCATATATTGTTGCTCTGCTCTGGGGGGGCTTGATGGTCGGGGCGGCTGACTGGCTTGCTGTTGCACCGCGCCATCAGGTCTTGTCCGAGACCTTGTTGTTCACCGTGGCCGGAACCGGACTGGCCCTTTGGATCGCCGGATTCCATTTCCAAAGCGCCTCTTCAAGGAGCAAGCGCATACTGCGTGTTCAATGCGATGCGTTGCTTTTGTTTTCGATTGGTTCAGCCTTGTTCTTGGCACTGACACTGTTGGGGGCAGGCACATGAAGCTTGGTGGTCCACTAGATTCCAAAAGCGCGGCACGCTTGCTGAGCGCGGCCGCAATACTCGACTTCATGTTTCTTGGCTTTGTGCTGGCAACCATAGAACCTGTCCTGCGTCAGGAATTGGGGTTGCGCCACGTCGGCCTGGCCTTGCCAATCGGGCTCTATGTGGCTCTTGTACTGATCTATTGGCTGATCTGCGAAGGGTTCCTAGGTGGGCTGAGCCTTGGGCGCTACGCCATGCGCCTGAACATGCGGGACAAGCAAGGTAAACCCATTTCACCTGTGCGGCGATCCACCCGCGCCGTCAAAAAGATCATGTCTCTAGGTCTTACAGGAATGAACCCCAATGCCGTTTCGGGATATGACCGAGCGGCTGAGGTGACATGGTACAGCCCCATGGCACCGCGCCCCCTGGCCTATTGGCAGCTTGCCGTAATGGATGGCCCGGATCGCGGCAAAGTCATCGAGTTTCGGAAGGTGGCGGGCTTGCAGAAATCCCATCAAATCAAGATTGGCCGCGATCCAAACTGGGCAGATCTGACACTGTCCCGCAGCGAAAAAGCCTCGGGCCAACATTGTGTGTTAAGGGTTGAAAAGAAGGGTGTTCTGTACATCCGGGACATGAACTCTTCCAACGGCACCTGGACAGGTGGTCGCCGGGTTGGACCCGAAAAATGGATGCCTCTGGCACCAGACGGTCGGTTCCGCGTCGGGAATATAACGGTCGCTGTGCTGCGGTGATGCGATCATAAGCCGCTGCTTCAAGTTTCAAACGCTCCAGCTTAGTTTCGCTGGCTGCAACCACCTTGAACCAGTTGACGGGTCTTCAATTGAAAACCAGGCGAGGGAATCCTCGCCTGGTTTTTTCATACTTTAGGCGACCAGATCAAACCGGTCGTTGTTCATGACCTTAGTCCAGGCCGCAACGAAGTCGCGCGCGAACTTCTCGGCGTTGTCATCCTGAGCATAAACCTCGGCATAGCCACGCAGGATCGAGTTCGAGCCAAAGACCAGATCAGCACTGGTGGCCGTGAACTTGACCTCACCGGATGCGCGATCTCGCAACTCGTATGTACCACCCTCGACCGGCTGCCAGCTGAGCGACATATCCGTCAGGTTGACGAAGAAGTCAGTGGTCAGCTGTCCGACACGGTCGGTGAAGACACCGTGCGCCGATCCGCCATGACTGGCACCCAGAACACGCAGGCCGCCGACCAGAACGGTCATCTCAGATGCCGTCAGGCCCAGCAATTGCGCACGGTCCAGCATCATCGCCTCGGGCGACACGGCGTATTCTTTCAGCTGCCAGTTACGGAACCCGTCAGCCAGCGGCTCGAGCACCGAGAAGCTGTCTGCGTCGGTCTGTTCGTCTGTCGCGTCGCCGCGACCAGCCGAGAAGGGAACCGTGACATTAAAGCCTGCAGCCTTGATCGACTGTTCCAGACCGACATTACCTGCCAGAACGATCACGTCAGCGACCGACGCTCCGGTTTCAGCAGCGATCGGCTCCAGCACGCCCAGCACTTTTGCCAGACGCTCAGGCTCGTTGCCCGCCCAGTCTTTCTGCGGTGCCAGACGGATGCGCGCACCATTTGCGCCGCCGCGTTTGTCAGACCCACGGAAGGTGCGGGCGCTGTCCCAGGCGGTGGTGATCATCTCGACTGCAGTCAGGCCGCTGTCCGCGATCTTTGCTTTGACCGCATCAACGTCATATCCAGTCGAACCTGCAGGGATCGGATCCTGCCAGATCAGGTCTTCTGCGGGCACGTCCGGACCGTAGTAGTTAACGCGTGGGCCCATATCGCGGTGGGTCAGCTTGAACCACGCACGGGCGAAGGTGTCCGCGAAATAGTCCGGATCGGCCATGAATTTCTGACAGATCGCGTTGTAGGCCGGATCAACTTTCATCGCCATATCCGCATCGGTCATCATCGGCATCCGGCGGACAGACGAGTCGGTCGGATCGACCGGCTTTTCATCTTCCGGCATGTCGATGGGCTGCCACTGATGCGCGCCAGCGGGCGATTTGCCCAGTTCCCATTCGTAACCGAACAGATAGTCGAAATAGCCCATATCGAACTTCAGCGGCTCTTTCGTCCAGGCTCCTTCAATGCCTGATGTGAACGCGTTGGTCGCCTTGCCGTTCTGATCAGGATTGTCCCAACCCAAGCCCTGGCCAGACACAGGGCAGGCTTCGGGCTCGGCACCGATGTTGTCACCCGCCATCGCGCCGTGCGCCTTACCGACCGTGTGACCACCGCATGTCAGCGCTGCAGTCTCTTCGTCATCCATAGCCATACGAGCAAAGGTTTCACGGATATGCAAAGCGGTACGTGCCGGGTCCGGGTTGCCGTTCACACCTTCGGGGTTCACATAGATCAGACCCATATGTACTGCGCCCAGCGGGTTTTCCAGCGTGCTGGGTGTTTCCAGATCGCCATAGCGGCTCTCGGACGGGGCCAGCCATTGGTTTTCTGAACCCCAGTACACGTCTTTTTCCGGGCCCCAGATATCTTCGCGGCCAAAACCGAAACCAAAGGTTTTCAGGCCCATGGATTCATACGCAACAGTGCCCGACAGGACGATCAGGTCAGCCCAGGACAGTGCGTTGCCGTATTTCTTTTTCACCGGCCACAGCAGACGGCGCGCTTTATCCAGGCTGGCGTTGTCTGGCCACGAGTTCAGCGGAGCAAACCGGATGTTGCCCGAACCCGCGCCGCCACGGCCGTCGCCCAAGCGATAAGAGCCAGCCGAGTGCCACGCCAGACGGATCATCAGGCCGCCGTAGTGACCCCAGTCCGCCGGCCACCAGTCTTGACTGTCGGTCAACAGCGCCTCGACATCGGCGCGAACGGCTTTGAAATCCAGACCTTTGACCGCTTCACGGTGGTTGTAATCCGCATCCATCGGGTTGGTGCGCGTGTCGTGCTGGCTCAGAATGTCCAGGTTCAGCGCATCCGGCCACCATTTGGTAACAGAATTGCCCGTGCCTGTGTTCCCGCCATGCATAACAGGGCAGCCGCCGGATTGGTGATTGTGAGGGTTACCGTCCATTGTAAATCTCCTGAGTATTTACCTAGGGGTTCAGATAGGTTGACTCGTACCCGACCCTAGCGATAAATGGAAATTTGTAATTTCTATCATTGTGATTAGTTTTTCAAATGAAAGCACTGACACTCAAGCACCTGCGTTACTTCGAGGCTCTTGCCACTCATGGTCACTTCGGCAAAGCCGCGGCAGCCAGTGCAATCTCGCAGCCTGCCCTCTCCATTCAAATCAAAGAGCTGGAGGCCATAATGGGCGGTCCGCTGGTGGAACGCGCCGCGCGTGAGACCCGGCTGACGGCACTTGGAGAAGACGTTCTGAGCCACGGCCGTGAAATCCTGATGCGGGTCGAAGATTTGGGCAATCTGGTACAATCACCGTCCGGCCCATTGTCAGGCCGTTTGCGGATTGGCGTTATCCCGACAGTGGCACCCTACCTGCTGCCGTCGATCATCAAGGCTTTGTCGCAGCGATTCCCACAACTGACAATCGAACCCAAAGAGACCATCACAGAGTCGGTGATCCGGGAGATTCTCGACTCGCGGCTGGATGTCGGCGTTGTCGCCCTACCTGTTTCCGAGCCCAGCCTTCGGGAGTTTTCGCTGTTCAACGAAGACTTCTTATTGGTCCGCCCAGCACATGACGCCAGCCTTCCGATGCCCAGTTCGTCGCAGCTCAGAACAATGCGGTTGTTGTTGCTGGAGGAAGGCCATTGTTTCCGTGACCAGGCCCTGTCTTTTTGTTCGATCCGCAACATCGAACCGCAGCAGATCATGGAGGGAAGTTCGCTTTCCACGCTCGTACAGATGGTTGGGGCCGGGATTGGCGTGACGCTGATACCGGAAATGGCAGTCGGCTTGGAAACCCGTTCCGCCGACGTTTCAATCGCCCGGTTCCAGGACACACCGCCTGCCCGAACGATTGGATTGGTCTGGCGCAAAACAAACCCGCTCAGCGAAAACCTTCTCAAGATCGGTGCGATTGTGCGCAAAACCGCGGAAGAGAATATTCTGCACGCGGGACAAAATGGCCAAGCGATCGCTGATTGAGTGTGAGGCGAGTTCAGCCAGGCCTTTCAGCGCTCATCTGGCTGTCTGACGCTCACGCAGAAAAAACATCATAAGCTTTGAGAGCCTTTGCACTGTAAGCATAGGACGGCCCGCCGCCCATATAGGTCGCCATGGCCAACGCCTCGCACATCTCTTCGCGCGTGGCCCCCAAACGAACAAGCGACTTCACATGAAACCCGATGCAGCTGTCACAACGGGTCGCGACAGCGATGCCCAACGCGATGAATTCCTTGGTCTTCTCGCTCAATACACCGTCGGACTTGGCGGCCTTGCCCATGATGCCAAAGCCACGCACCGTTTCGGGAACCTCTTTCGAGAAGGTGCCGATGTTGGCCTCGGTCTCGGCCATGAAATCTTTCCAGTCCACAAGTAAGCTCCTTATCCGCGCTCATCTGCGCCCATGCGGCGTTCCAACCAGCGCACACCAGCACTGATGATCAGTACGAGGATCAAATATTCAAAGATCAGCAGTGTGTAGATTTCCAGCGGGCGGTATTCCGTCACCACCAATTCATTCGCGCGGCGAGTCAATTCCTGCATCCCGATGACGCTGGCAAAGGCGCTCATCTTGACGATGTAGATGAACTGGTTGGCCAGCGGCGGTAGAATACGCCGGATCGCCTGAGGCAGGATCACGTAACGCATGGTCTGTACATAGTTCAGACCTATGGTTTGCGCCGCTTCACGCTGACCGCGCGCGATGGATTGAATACCCGCGCGATAGATCTCGGCGGTAAAGGCACTGTCCGAAATCGCAAGGGTAATAATCGCGCCCCAGAATGGATCGATTGGGACGTTCATTCCCATCGACTGGAACACGATGGGTAATCCGTAGAACACCCAAAACAGCATAGGCAGCAGTGGAATGGCGCGAATGAATTCCACATAAACCCTGTTGACCAGCCGCCAGCCGCGTTTCTCGGACAACCCCGGCAACGCCACCATCAGGCCCACGACAATTGACAGAACTGCGGCGATCAAAGAGATCTGGATCGTCGCCCACATGCCCGAAATCAGGAATTTTACATTGGTCCAGCCTGATGCCGTGGTGGGGTCGATCACATACCATCCCCAAGTCTGGGACGAGGAACAACCCGCAAGCAACAGCAAGGGCGCTATCAGAAGTAGTTTTTTCATAGCCCCTCTCAGTGCTGCAATATCTGCGATAGGAATTTACGACACCGCTCGGATTGCGGGTTGGTGAAGAAATGCTCGGGATTGCCTTCTTCGACGATCTCGCCCGCGTCCATGAAGATCATCTTGTCGGCCACCTTGCGCGCAAACCCCATCTCATGGGTTACAACAACCATGGTCATGCCCTCATTCGCCAACTCGACCATGACATCCAGCACTTCCGAAATCATTTCGGGATCCAGCGCCGAGGTCGGCTCGTCAAATAAGAGCACACGCGGCTCCATGCACAGAGATCGCGCAATGGCGACGCGTTGTTGTTGGCCGCCGGACAACTGAATGGGTTTCTTGTCCGCCTGATCGGGAATATGCACACGCTCCAGATAAAGACGTGCCTTTTCCTCGGCCTCTTTACGGCTGAGACCCCGCGCCTTGATCGGACCCAATGTCAGGTTCTCCAACACAGTCAGATGCGGAAACAGGTTGAATTGCTGAAACACCATTCCAACTTCAGACCGGATAGTCGCCGCAGATTTGGCGTCGTCCGTCAACTCGACCCCATCCACGCGGATGGTGCCTTTCTGGTGTTTTTCCAACCGGTTGATACACCGAACGACGGTCGACTTACCTGAGCCCGAAGGCCCGCAAATCACCACCTTTTCGCCGCTGTTGACCGTTAGATTAATGTCTTTGAGAACGTGAAACGTGTCGAACCACTTGTTCACGCCGACAAGTTCAATTGCGGCGTCTGGCATAAGCTGGTCTGCCCCTGTTTTAGTCGCGTTGTTTTATTTTCTTGAGGTTATCTTTGTCTTTCGGCTTAAATCAATGATGAATACGGCAGCAAGGCCGAAACGCCACCAACAGGAGAATTCAATGAACACTTTTTGGAAAACCGCGGCTGCTGCCGCGCTTGGACTGGTATTGTCGAGCGCCGCACACGCGCAATCTGCACTGAATGAGGTGTTGGATTCCGGCGTGCTAAAGGTCGGCACTACCGGCGACTGGAACCCTATGTCGCTGCGTGACCCGGCCACCAACAGCTATAAAGGCTATGACATCGACATCATGAACGAGTTGGCCGCCGATCTAGGGGTTGAGGTTGAATATGTGCCAACCGATTGGAAAACACTGGTCAATGGCGTGGTGGCAGGCAAGTACCACCTGACCGGTTCGGCCTCAATCTCGCCGCCGCGCATGAAAGTGGCCGGTTTCTCGGATAGCTACATCGCGGTGGAGCTATTCCCGTACACGACCAAGGACAAGGCGGACAAATTCGACGGTTACGACTCCATCAACCAGCCGGGTGTCACGGTTGCCACCACGCTGGGCACGACGTTTGAAAAGCGTGTGCGTGAATGGTTCCCGAACGCCGAGATCAAGGTGGTCGAAGCCCCGGCCCGTGGTTTTCAGGAAGTGATCGCTGGACGCGCAGATGTGTTCATCACGTCAAACATCGAAGGCTCAACACTTGAAGAGAAGTTCCCTGTGGTCCGTGTCAAGAATGCAGGTCCCCGGTCGCCGTCGCCCATCGCGATGATCCTGCCGCAGGGCGATCAGGTCTGGATCAACTACGTGAACAACTGGATCGAAGTGAAAAAAGCGCAGGGCTTCTTCGAAGCTAACCGCGCGAAATGGGGTCTCTGATCCCTTTTCAGAAAGACCCTGCACCTTAACGCCCGGTCTTCAGGATCGGGCGTTTTCTATTTTGACGTGACTGGGCAAAGTGCTTTGCGCACTAATTTTTCGATTAATACGTCCGCGGAACCAGACCGGCCTGAAACCACTGAATGAACGAGACGATAGAAAACACGGGCAACCCGGTGGCCTGTTGGATATCGCGTGCATAGGGGCACATATTTGTGCATTCCAGCACGATTGCACCCAAGTCAGGGTTGTCCGCAACCAAGGTACGCGCCGCCTGAACATTATCTTCACGCGCTTTCTGAACATCCAGCCTTAGCTCATTTCCAAGGATCGCGCGGGTGAACTCCTGCCCGCCTTCGGTTGTGCCAATCGGGGTATCCAACGGCACGTTGGCCGCGCGCAGATGATCTTTCGTCAGGGTCGAGGCTGAAATGGTCAATACCCCGGCGCGCTTGCCCGCAGGCAGGATGCGGTTCACCATTTCTACCTGCATCAAGGACGATGTTGCCACCGGAACCGGGACGGCTTGGGCCAGTTCTTTCTGGAACAAGGACAGGAAACCGCAATTGGTGGTTATGCCATCCACACCATCCCGCACCAGATCCTGAGCCGCCTCGATGAACGGATCCAACATCCCCTCGGCCCGGTGCCGAACCACCCGATCCGGCGAGGCATCGCGGACAATGCGATAGAGCACCGGAAACGGCCAAGTCAGCGCGTTGCCCATGTCACCCGGGATTCTCGGGAACTGGGCATCCAGCATCAGAATACCGACGGATGCGCCGTAGATGGATTTTCCCCCCTGCGCGATCATCCCTCGACCTCCTCGATTATCCGGGCCGAGATTTCTTCGGACCCTTCCATATAAATGCTGCTAATCCCGTGACGCACAGCGTCCTGCACCTGATCCATGCGCTTGGTGATATGAGCGCCCAGAACACGTGCGGCTTCTTCCGTATCCCGTTCCATCAACGCCTGCATAACTCGCTTATGCTCGTCTTTTGAACGTTGCACCCGGTCCATACTCATGGAAATCCATCGGATATAGCGAATACGCTCATTGATCCGCGTCAGAGTTTGCAAAAGTTCCATATTGCCCGACAGTTTAGCTATCCCAAGGTGAAACGCCTCATCCCGGCTGACGGCTTCTTCGACGGTCAGGCCGGTGATATCGATGCCCGTTGAGTAAAGCTCATCCCGCAGATTCTGCAGGTCTTTGTCAGAGGCCTTGGAACACGCCGCACGCGCGGCGGCAGTTTCGATAATCTGGCGCAGCTCGAAAAGGTCAAACACGCTTTGCGCATCCAACGGGCGGCAGAAAAAACCTTGCCCGGGGCGAAAGTCAAAAAGCCGCTCGGCAACCAGCCGGTTCAACGCCTCGCGCAGTGGCGTTCGGCTGACGCCCAGATCCTTGGACAGAGCGACTTCGTTCAGACGATCCCCGGGGCGCAGACGAAACGAAACCGCCATCGCCTTAACCTGATCATATATGTCGTCGACCCTTGGACCCGCCATTAACCTGCCCTTCCTCTTGTTTGCCACAGGTGCCACAGGCAGAGCTTGAAATCAATATACAAAACTGTATACAGTTCTGCGTACAGATAGGAATCGAGAGGCTCGCAGATCATGACAGGGACGAATTATCTGACCGGAGCAGAGGCTATGGTGCGTATGCTCGAGGCACATGGCGTGAAGCACATGTTCGGTCTGTGCGGCGATACCACCTTGCCGTTCTATGACGCTCTGGCGCGCATGGATCACGGTATTCAGCACATCTTGACACGGGATGAACGGCACGCAGCCTATATGGCGGATGGTTACGCGCGTGTGACAGGAAAACCCGGTGTCTGCGAAGGTCCCTCGGGCGGTGGCGCAACTTACATTCTGCCCGGCGTTGTCGAAGCCAATGAAAGTTCCGTTCCGATTCTGGCGATTACCTCGGACGTCGCGACAACCAGCCGGGGCAAGTACCCGTTGACCGAACTGGATCAGCCCGCCCTGTTCAAGCCGTTGGCCAAGTGGAACACCTCGCTGGACGACGCCGCGCGGCTTCCGGCCATGGTGCGGGCCGCCTTTCGGGCGATGACAACGGGCACGCCGGGGGCCACCCATCTGGCCCTGCCCTTCGACACGCAAAAAGCGCAGGTGGATGAGGCCGAAATCTGGGCGGATGATAGGCATCGCAGCTATCCTGCCGAACGCGCTGCCCCAGACATGGATGCAATCGAAGCCGCGGCGGATATTCTGGCACGGGCCAAATCCGCTGTTGCTGTCTGTGGCGGCGGGCCGGTTCTGTCAGGTGCAACTGAAGCACTGCGGCAGGTCGCAAATTTGTTGGACATGCCCGTTGCCACAACCGTTTCCGGCCAGGGTTCCATCGCCGAAACCGACCCTCTGGCTTTGGGCGTTGTCGGGTCTAACGGAGGTGTGCCCGCAACACGTGCCGTCGTGGATCAGGCGGATGTTGTTCTGTTCATAGGCTGCCGCGCCGGCTCGGTCACAACCGAACGGTGGAGAAGCCCAGGGCGCGATGCCACGATCATTCACATCGACAGCGATCCCATGGTGATTGGCGCAAACTACCAGACCGAAGTAGCAATCTGCGCAGATGCCTGTCTGGCGCTCGAGGCTCTCACCCGCGCTTTAGAAGATCGGCAAGACCTGAACGCACAAGGCGGGGCGGATAAAGCCCGTGCCGCGTGGGATGCCAAGCTGGCCGCTTTCGCGCCACTGGCCGCAAGTCGTGAAATGCCGATCCGGCCCGAAGCTGTCATGGCTGCGTTGATGGATATTCTGGATGACGACGCAATCGTTGTGGCGGATCCAGGCACTCCCTGCCCCTATTTCAGCGCGCATTTTCGTTGGCGGACATCGGGACGGCAGTTCATCACCAACCGGGCGCATGGCGCTCTGGGCTATTCATTAGGTGCAGCGATGGGGGCACATGTCGGGCGTCCGTCGGTCAAGACCCTGGCCGTCATGGGCGATGGCTCGTTCGGCTTCACATGTGGTGAGTTCGAAACGATGGTGCGGCACAAAATGCCCATCACATCGATTGTCTTCTCAAACGCGGTCTTCGGCTGGATCAAAGCGGGTCAGGATGCGGGCTTTGGTCAAAGATTCTACAACGTTGACTTCAACCGCACAGATCATGCCGCAGTGGCGTCAGCCTTTGGTGTGAAATCATGGACGGTCAAAGACCCCGAAGACCTGCCAAAAATCCTGAAGCAGGCCATCACACATGACGGTCCCACACTGGTCGACATCCATTCGCAACAGCTTCACAACGCGGCTGCGCCAGTATCCGAATGGGTAGCGTAAGAGGCGATTGACGGGATCAGCTGATCCAGAAACTCCTGAGCGATCCTGGATAAGGGGCGACCTTTGGCTGTGATGATTGCAAGTTCCAACATGACTGCGGGTTTGAAAGGGCGGGTTTGATATCCGCTCTCTTCATCGAATGTTACGGTGAAGGGGTCGATCATCGCGACCCCCATGCCTTGCTTCACGAAGCTCAGCAGGTTTTCTGACAAGTGTGTGTGAACCTGCGTTCGCCATGTCCGCCCGGCACGTTGAAAGATGTCACGGGTTTTACGATGCGTCTGGTGTTCCGGGCCCATGACAATAAAAGGCTCATTTTCCAGAATTTCTGGCGTCAGAACGTCATGCGCTGACAAAGGACTGTCTTCCGGGAAAGTGGCCAGCGTTTCGAACTGAAACACCTGATAGTTCAGCGTGTCATGCAAAATGGGCATCTCGACGATACCGATCTCAAACAGGCCAGACGTCACCCATTCTTGAATCTTCGACGAGTATTGCGACTGAAAGCTGACGGACAGGTTCGGGCGACTTTCGGCAAACCGCGCGATCTCACGTGGCATGAAACCAAATGAAAGCAGGTGTGGCGCAGCAACCTGTAACTGACCGGGATGCTTGTTTTGCAAATCCGTTACTGCCTGCGCAACATGGTCCAACCCACGCACAACAGTGTCGACTTCGCGGTACAACAACTCGGCTTCGGGCGTAGGCAACAGACGCCCCTTGTTGCGTTCGAACAGAGGTAATCGCGCCTCGCGCTCCAGTTGCGCCAAAAGGTTGCTGATGCCGGGTTGCGAGATGCCAAGAACCGATGCTGCGCCGGTCACGGTTCCGGTTTCCATGATGGCGTGAAAGGCTTGAAGCTGACGAAAGCGCAATGACATCGGTATAGTATCATTTTTTTTGATGAACTGTCGAAGATATAGTATTTGAAATGATATGCCGGTCAAGGCAGGCTTCCGCACATCTATAGGGGGCCGAATGAGCGATCTGTCACAAAAAATCACGGGCTATGACCTATGGCACCTCAAGCTGCCAGTGACCTCGCGGCGGGATCACGGCATTGGATCTGTCGAAGGCTTTTGTGAAATTGTTATCCTGCGGCTGACATCCGAGGACGGCTCGCAAGGGTTTGGCGAAGCATCGCCCTGGTCAGTATTCACCGGCACGCCAGAGGCAACCTTTGCTGCGCTCGATCGGTATCTGCGCCCACTTGTTTTGGGCGCTAAGGTCGGAGACAGATCCGCGATCATGGCGCGCGCCGCTTATGCCGTGGCGCATTGCACCGAGGCCAAAGCCGCACTGGAAACCGCGCTGCTGGATCTTGCAGGCCAGATCAGCAACGTTCCTGTTTGGTCCTTGTTGGGCGGGAAATGCCGGGACGCAATACCGCTGAGTTGTTCCATCGCCAACCCTGATTTCTCGCAAGACGTCGACCTGTTGGCACGGTTGCAGGACGATGGTGTCCGGATTGTCAAACTCAAGACCGGGTTCAAGGATCACGCCTTTGACATCATGCGGCTGGAATACCTGGCCCAGAACTGCCCCGAGTTTTCGGTGCGCGTGGATTATAACCAAGGACTCAGTATCGAGGATGCCCCGGCACAGGTCCGCGACGTCGCCCGGTTCGATCCCGATTTCATCGAACAGCCCGTGCGCGCTCATCACTTCGGCATGATGGCCAAGCTGCGCCAAATGACAGATGTGCCTTTGCTGGCAGACGAGAGCGTTTTTGGCCCCGAAGACATAGAGCGTGCGGCACGCGAAGCGATTTGCGACGGTGTTTCCGTCAAGATCATGAAATCCGGCGGCCTGACGCGCGGTCAAACCGTTGCGCGTATTGCGGCGGCTCACGGCCTGACAGCCTATGGTGGCGACATGTTCGAGGCTGGCCTGGCCCATTTGGCCGGCACGCACATGATTGCCGCGACACCAGAAATCACTCTGGGCTGTGAGTTCTATCAGGCGTCGTATTTCCTGAAAGAGGACATATTGGAAGAACCGTTCCAGATCAGGAACGGACAGGTGTGCGTGCCGGATGGTCCTGGGCTTGGCAGCAAACCAGACTTGGACAAACTGAACCACTTCGCAGTGTCAAAGGCGGTGGCGGCGTGAGCGAGAAGAAGACCATAGCCATCATCGGGGCTGGAATTGTCGGAGTCTCCGCGGCTATCTGGCTGCAGCGCGACGGTCACGATGTGATTTTGATCGACAAGGCCGGACCGGGCGAAGGAACCTCGCATGGCAATGGCGGCGTGCTTGCGTCATGCTCTATCGTGCCTGTGACGGTTCCGGGACTGCTCGGCAAAGCGCCGAAGATGCTGTTAAGCCCCTCTCAGCCGCTGTTCCTGAAATGGGGGTACTTACCGAAGTTATTGCCATGGCTAAGGCAGTATTTAAGCCATGCAAACGCCACAGACGTGGAGCGGATCGCAGCAGCCCTGACGCCCATCGTGGGCGACAGCCTGAACGACCACAAAGCGCTGGCCGCCGGAACTGGCGCTGAGAAATGGATCGTCCCCAGCGATTATCTGTTCCTTTATGAAAACCGAGCCCATTTCGAAGGCGATGCCTTTGGTTGGGGCATTCGGCGTAAGCATGGCTTTGCGTGGGAAGAATTGGAGGGCAAGGCTTTCCACGATTACGATCCCGTGTTCAGTCAGGATATTGGGTTTGCGGCCAAGCTGTCAGACCATGGCCACATCACTGATCCGGGGCGATATGTCAAAGACCTAGCTACACATGTTGAAGCGCAAGGAGGTCGGATCATCCGAGCCAATGTCGAAGACGTCAGGCGCGAAGGCGGAAGCGTCACCGGCGTTCGCACGAGCGGTGAAACCATTGCGTGCGACACAGCTATCGTGACGGCAGGCGTCTGGTCAGGACCTTTGGCCAAGCGCCTGGGGGTTTCGGTCCCACTGGAAAGCGAACGCGGGTATCATCTTGAATTGGTGGAACCTTCTGCCATGCCGCGCAGCCCGGTCATGGTTGCATCGGGTAAGTTTGTTGCAACACCCATGGATGGGCGCATACGCTTGGCAGGCATTGTAGAGTTCGGAGGGCTGGATGCACCGCCCTCTCGCGCGCCGTTTGAATTGATGCGCAAGAATGCCCGGGCAGCTTTCCCGGGCATAACATGGAAGGAGGAAGTGGAATGGATGGGGCACAGGCCTGCCCCGGCTGACTCGATCCCGATTATTGGCGACGTGCCCGGCATCAAGGGGGCCTATATGGGCTTTGGGCACCATCACATCGGCTTGACAGGCGGGCCAAAAACCGGACGCCTTTTGGCCCAAATGATCGCGGGCAGAACCCCAAACGCGGATGTCAGCGTCTACGCGCCGTCACGCTACACAACATAAGAACAAGCTGATGAGAAACATCGGCGTTTCAAAATCCACTAGGGAGAAAACGATGAAAAAACTGACAAACCTTCTGGCAGCGACAGCTCTGACTGCAGCTGCAGCCGCACCGGCCATGGCCGAAAAATGGGACATGCCGATGGCTTATTCGGCGTCAAACTTCCACTCGGCCACAGGCGCGGAGTTCGCTAAATGCGTGACCACAGGCACTGGTGGTGAGATCGAGATCGTCACACACCCTTCCGGTTCACTGTTCAAGGGCGCCGATATCAAACGCGCAATTCAGACAGGGCAGGCCCCGATTGGTGAACGTCTTCTATCCGGCCACCAAAACGAAAACGCGCTGTTTGGCTTTGACTCGATTCCGTTCCTCGCGACCTCTTTCGACGACAGCGCCAAGCTTTGGGAGGCCGCCAAGCCATCTATTGAAAAAGTACTGGCCGAACAGAACCTGACGTTGCTTTACGCTGTACCGTGGCCGCCTCAGGGTCTGTATTTCAAGAACGAGGTAAACTCGGTCGCTGACATGAAGGGCATTAAGTTCCGCTCATACAACAATGCGACCTCGCGGTTGGCCGAGCTGACCGGGATGCTACCGGTGACGATTGAAGCGGCGGAAATCAGTCAGGCCTTTGCAACGGGTGTGGCAGATTCGATGGTGTCATCGGGATCGACCGGTTATGACCGCAAAGTCTGGGAAAGTCTGAACTATTTCTACGAAGTCGATGCGTGGTTGCCGCGTAATTACGTGATGGTCAATTCTGATGTCTGGTCTGGTGTGTCTGATGCCAACAAGAACGTCATCAAAGGCTGCGCTGAACTGGCAGAGTACGCAGGCAACTGGCGCGCCAAGGAATATACCGGGTTCACCCTGCAGGGTTTGCGGGATGGCGGTATGACTGTTGGTCCGGCCTCTGAACAGATGACCAACGAGCTGAAAGAGATCGGCGTGACCATGACCAACGAATGGCTGGAAGCTGCCGGTGACGAAGGCAAAGCCATCGTCGACGCATTCAACGCGTCTCAGTAACCTTTCGATTTGGGCGGCGGTTCATCCGGCCGCCCTTTTCGCATCCAATCAAAAACAGCGGGGACAGTATGGCGGTTTTGCGAGGGCTTCGGTCCGTACTCGACTTCATCTATCTGGCGGCAGGGGTTTTAGCGGCACTCAGCCTGATCGCCATTCTGTTGCTGATCGTCGTGCAGATGCTTGCCCGCTGGACCGGTGAAGTGTTTCCCGGAGCACCCGACTATGCCGGTTACGCGATGGCCGCAGCATCTTTTCTGGCTTTTGCCAATGCACTGAACCGGGGCAGTCATATCCGGGTTTCCATCCTTCTGAACGCCGTTCCGGATGGGGTAAGGCGTATTCTGGAGGTCTGGTGCTTCGCCATAGGCACCGCTGTCATGTGGTATTTTTGCTGGTACGCATATCGCTTTGTCTATTGGAGCTGGAAGTTCAACGACATTAGCCAAGGCCAGGACCGAACTGCCCTTTGGATCCCACAATCCGCGATGCTGTTAGGCGCGATCATTCTGGCCATTGCACTGACTGATCATTTAATCCACGTGCTTTTCAAGGGCGAACACCGCATCGTCCGCGATCTCGCCGATCAGAGCCACGGAGAGTAAATCATGGAAAACCTCTCTGTCATCATCCTCTTTCTCTTTGTTCTCTTCACTTTGCTGGGCACCGGCGTCTGGGTCGGGTTGGCCCTGATGGGCGTAGCCTGGGTCGGGATGGAACTGTTCACCACCCGCCCCGTCGGGGACGTGATGATCACCACCATCTGGTCGGCGTCGTCGTCGTGGACCCTGACCGCACTGCCCATGTTCATCTGGATGGGTGAAATCCTGTATCGAACGCGATTATCGGAAGACATGTTCAAGGGCCTGTCCCCGTGGATGGCCCCTTTGCCAGGCGGGCTGGTACACACCAATATCGTTGGTTGCACGGTTTTTGCGGCTGTCTCGGGCTCGTCAGCGGCCACGCTTACAACGGTTGGCAAAATGTCGATCCCCGAACTGCGCAAGCGCAATTATCCCGAACGCATGATCATCGGAACATTGACCGGCGCGGCGACACTCGGGCTGATGATCCCGCCCTCGCTGACCCTGATCGTCTACGGTGTGACAATCAATGAATCCATCACCAAGCTGTTCTTTGCCGGGATCCTTCCCGGTCTGGTTCTGGCGGCGATGTTCATGGGATACGTGGCGATCTATTCCAAACTCGGCAAAGACTGGAGCCCCAATACCGAAGCCAAGCTGAGTTTCTCAGAAAAGATCAAGAACTCTCGCTTCCTTCTGCCTGTAATCCTTTTGATCATGGTGGTTATTGGGTCGATGTATCTGGGATATGCCACCGCGACCGAGGCCGCGGCTTTTGGGGTCATCGGCGGGCTGCTGTTGGCGGCGGGTCAGGGATCTTTGAGTTGGAAAACCTTTACCGAAAGTCTGATGGGGGCCACTCGCACCAGCGCGATGATTGCGCTCATTCTGGCGGGCGCGGCGTTCCTTTCGCTGTCCATGGGCTTTACAGGCTTGCCGCGTGGTCTGGCCGATCTGATTGCTGGCTGGGAACTGACCCGGTTCGAACTGCTCATGGTGCTGCTGGTTTTCTACATCATTCTGGGTTGTTTTCTGGACGGTATCTCTTCGGTCGTACTGACAATGGCGGTGGTCGAGCCCATGATCCGCGACGCCGGGATCGACTTGATCTGGTTCGGCATCTTCATTGTGGTCGTCGTCGAGATGGCGCAGATCACGCCTCCGATCGGGTTCAACCTGTTTGTGATGCAGGGCATGACCAACCACGAGATGAGCTATATCGCGCGGGCGGCCATTCCAATGTTCCTGATCATGGTTCTGATGGTCTTTATCCTGATCTGGTTCCCTGATCTCGCGACCTGGTTGCCTGAAAACCTGCGACAAAGCCCTGGCGGATAAGGCGGTTTTGAACCCGCTTCATCTGGCCGCGCGCCATGGACCTTATGTTCTGATCGGCGGATTGGCAGCAGGTCTTCTGTTGCCATCTCTGGCGGAACCAATGCGAGATCTGCTGGCCCCTTTGGTCGTTCTGTTGCTGTTCGTGACTGTGCTGAGGATGGACCCCAAAGCCATCGTTGGGTCATTGAGCGACCTGCCCAAAGTCGCCCTTACAGTTGTCGGATTTCAGCTGGTGACGCCGATGATCGTCATAGCATTTGGATATGCCTGTGGGTGGACCGGAACGCCAGTGCTGCTGTGCCTGCTGATCATGACGGCGGCCCCGTCTATTTCAGGCAGCCCGAATATGTGCATGATGATGGGTCACGCACCAGAACACGCGATGCGGCTGATGGTTGTCAGCACAGCTCTGCTGCCTTTGACCGCACTGCCCATTTTCCTGTTCATGCCCGCACTTGGCGATATTCAGGCGGTTTTAGAGGCTGGCTTGCGTCTTTCACTTACAATTTTAGGTGCAACCGGTGCAGCCATATTCGTACGAAAGACAGTCCTGCGCGCGCCTTCGCAATCCACTTTGCTAAGTCTTGAAGGATTGGGAACGCTTACGCTGGCTATATTTGTTATTGGCCTGATGCCGTCGGTCAGCGCAACAGCGTTGGAGGATCCGGCTTTGGCTGCATTCTGGATCGCCTTTGCCTGTCTGGCCAACTTTGGCGCACAGATTGTCATGTTTCAATTGACGCGAAGCAGGCTTCCCGCGGCGCGGGCAGCGGCAGTTTCGTTGATCGCTGGTAACCGAAACATCGCGATCTTTTTTGTAGCCCTGCCGCCCGAGGTGACTGCGCCAATCATGGCCTTCATCGGCGCCTATCAGATACCTATGTACCTCACGCCCATGATCATGCGGCGTTTTTACGGTCGCGGAACCCCTGATGGCCGTTCGACGTAAAGGCTGACCAAACGCGCAGAATCCTAGGATCGGCCCGGCGAACACCCCAATCTAATGCAAAAAGAACGATTTTGTTGAAGGTCAACACAAGTACGCGCGTCGCTTCCGGCGCAATGCCAGAACCCGTGTTAACCTTCCACGCCGGGGTATCAGCCAAGACTAACCCGCATAGATCGATCGGGGAGAGCTCAGTCTTTTTGCGGTGCCGTGAACAGGTCTTTGCGCAAGGTCATCAACGCACTTGGGTCAATTTTGGCCTGAATAACCGTTGTTTCATTCGACGCGATGGCCTTTTGCAACGCCGGGCCCATGCCACCGGGCCCATCGACCCATATACCTTTCCCACCACATAGTTCGGCAAATTTGTCAAAACGGGGCGATTGAATTTCTGAACCCAGCAAACGGCCTCCGTAAAACTCTTGCTGGTAAGCCTTTTCCGCTCCCCAAGCCTGGTTGTCCAAAACAACGATGGTGATTGGCAGATTGTGCTGAATGGCAGTCTGAATCTCGATCATTGTATAGCCGACGGCGCCATCACCCATCACAGCCACGGCAGGGCGATCTGGCGTAGCGGCCTTGGCTCCGATTGCGGCAGCGAGACCAAAGCCAACAAGACCAAAATCCAAAGGTGTGATCAGAGACATCGGTGCATAGTGGGCCAGCCGGTCTGCGGCTTGCAGGCAAGTGTTGCCCGTGTCCAGCGTTACGATGGCGTTTTCGGGCAAGGTCGCGCGGATTTCGGCCAGAGCACGGCGCGGGTGCATAGGCAAACTGTCTAGCTCTGCCTCAGTCGCGCGCACGGCTTCGAGGTCGGACATGCCAGACCGAAACGCTTCGCGCCACGGATCGCAATCCGGGCGCGTTGCTGTATCTGTCAAAGCTTCGGCAGTCAGGCGGGCATCGCCCTGTGCCGCGATCTCGGCGGGGAAATAACGACCAACTGCTGCACCTTCGATATCGACATGGGCAATCCGGGTATCAGCCCCGACATAGTCGTTGGAATGAAAGGTCGAGTTGAACCCAAGGCGGGCTCCGAGGACCACCATGACATCCGCCTCGCGCGTCAGCCTGCTGGCGACCACATTGCCGCGTGGCCCGGCTTGCCCTGCAAACCACGGGTGGCCGTGGGGCATGACGTCGGCATGGCCGGTTGAGGCGACGACAGGAACGTCAAGCTTTTCGGCCAACGCCGTCAAAGCGTCGCGCCCGTCCCCCCATTTGAAGCCCCCACCGGCAAAGATCACCGGCCTTTCGGCCCCAGATAGCAGCTTGGCAATGGCGGCGACGTCCGACGGTGCGGCAGGGCCGGGGCGCGCGATGTTCACCCGGGTCGGCTCAAAAGCTGGTATCTCAGCGGCAAACAAGTCACGCGGGACATGCAGCACCACTGGTCCGCGTCGGCCAGTGTTGGCCAACCGGATGGCGTCTTCCAGCATCGGTGCCAGCCGCGCCGGATCTGTCACCATGACCGAACGCTTGGAAATAGGTGCAAACAACGCGACCTGATCTATTTCCTGAAACGTATCCTTGCATTGATCGGCACGGGTGATCGCTCCGGCAATCACCACAAGTGGGGAATAGGCCAGTTGCGCCTCGGCCACTGCTGTCACGATGTTGACCACGCCGGGCCCCGCTTGCGCGCCCAGAACCACACCAGGTTTGCCCGTCATCCGTGCCCAAGCATCAGCCATATGGCCCGCAGCACGTTCGTCCCGCGCTCCGACATATGCGATCTGACCGCCTTTATACATGGCATCGTAGAGTTCCAGCATCGAGCCGCCCAACAGGCCGAAAACGGTATCGATGCCGTTGGCTTTCAGAACGCGATAGACGGCTTCTCCGCCGTTGATGGTGGTCATGTTCAGTCTCCGGAAATTTGGCGTTCAATCTGGCGGGCAAAGCGCAGCAGCCGCGCGTCCGACCCTTTCGGACCGGTGATGTGAAGACCCACGGGCATACCGTCGGAGGACTGCCCCATGGGGATGGAAATCGATGGAAGCTCTAACGTCGGTGTCAGAGTCACTGTACGCCAGTCTTCGGTGATTTCCCCGTCTCGCAGGTCAGCGCTGAACGGCAATCCAGTGGCGGTGGGCCAAAGGGCAAAATCATAGTGGGCGAAGAATGTAGCAACAGAGTCCCAGACATGACGGCGTGTCGTCTGATAGGCGATCAAACCGGCAAAGCTTTGCCGTTCTCCCTGTGCGCAAGCCGTGCGATAGCTGTCTGTGGCCAGCGTCATGTCGGGATCGAGCGCCGCGCGAATTTGCAGGGCACATTGGCCCCGAATGATGTCGCCATATGCAAGCAGCGGCGCAAGGTCCGGGGCTGTGTTTTCATCGACATGCCAGCCCAAAGCGCGGAAAACATCTGCGATTGGTGCCAATGCCGCCTGAACCGATGGCTCAACACTTGACCCGAAGGGCGAAAGGCTCAACGCCACGCGGCCCGCAGTCAGCGGGGTATCAATCTCAACCGGGGCCGGGTAAGCGCCGGTGTATGCCAATGGCTGGTTGGGCGTCGGGCCTTGCATCACACTCAGCATCAAAGCGAGGTCCGAAACCGTACGCGCCATCGGGCATGGCACGGACAAACCGTCAAACGGGGCCGGGTTTGGATCCATGGGCACCAAACCCGATGTTGGCCGCATACCTACTACACCGCACCATGCAGCAGGTGTACGGGCACTGCCCCCAAGATCCGAGCCATCAGCAAGGGCAACCATGTTGGCCGCCAACGCGGCAGCCGCGCCACCAGAACTGCCCGCAACCGTCTTTTCAGGGTTCAATGGATTGCGCGTCGTGCCCGATACAAAGTTCGTGGTCTGGCCAGAAAATGTGAACTCGGGCGTGTTTGTCTTGCCAACGATCACGGCACCTGCCGCCCTCAGACGCGCGACGTGTAGCGCGTCACTGGACGGGACATGATCAGAAAAGCTTCTTGATCCATGCGTTGTGCGCAGACCGGCGGTATCAAAACAGTCTTTGATCGCGACCGGCAACCCGTGCAGTGGCCCTGCGAACTGCCCCCGCGCGGCCATCCTGTCCAGTTCATCAGCACGGGCGCTGGCAGCGTCCCAATCCAGCGTGACAAAGGCGTTCACACCGGCTGGATCGCCTTCGATACACGCGCGATAGGCTGCCAAAACCTCCGAGCTGCTCAGGGTTCCTTTACGCAGGTCTCCCGCAAGCTCGATGGCCGACTTCTGAGTGATATCTATCGGTTGCAGCAAGAGTTATTCCTCGGATCGGGGTCGCAAATTCTGCGGATCGAAGAGCGCATCTTGATGTACCGTAACCGGGATGTCACGATTTAGAATTCGAACGCTGAGGCCCGTTTGCGGGGTACCCTTGCGAACAAACAACCACCCCAGGGACTTGCCGATCGTATAGCCATACCCACCCGATGTGGTCAGGCCCACAGGCCGATCGTTCAGCAACACCGGTTCGCCACCATGAATGTCGATGTCTTCTGAGTGCAGCTCTGCATAGAATAGCTGCCATGCCGGATCTCGGCTGAGCAGCGCATTGCGGCCCAGAAAATCGCGTCCTTCGCTCACGACAAAGCGTTCGAGACCGACGTCAAGCGGGCCGACATCCGTGGTCAGATCCCCGCTGGCGCGATAAGCCTTTTCCATACGCATCCCGTTGAACGCGTAAGAACCCAGATCCGTCAAACCGTGTTTGGACCCGGCTTCGAAAAGCGCGTCGTAGATTGCACCAATCTGATCCAGCGGCGCGTGCAATTCCCAGCCCAATTCGCCGACAAACGAAACGCGTAGAGCATAGCAAGGAATTCCTGCAACGCGGATTTCCTGCCCAGATAACCAAGGGAAAGCGCGATTGGACAGATCAACGTCTGTCAGTTCAGACAGGATACGGCGGGTCGCGGGGCCTGACAGTGCCAGCATCCCCCAATCTGCCGAGCGGTTGATCATCGTCACATCCTCGCCGGGTCGGATGTGGGACTTGATCCAATCGAAATCCGGTGTGGCGCGGGCAATGGGGGAACCTGTGAAGAACCGGTCTTCGGCCATGCGCCAGATCGTGATTTCTGTCTCGAACCTTCCCTGCGCCGTCAGCAAATGGTTCAGGCTCATCCGCCCGTCTTTCGAAGGTATTCGGTTGGCCGACAGCCGGTCCAGCAAAGCGCCCGCATCCTTGCCCGAGATCTCGAACTGGGCAAAAGCGCAGAGATCGATGACACCGGCGGCATTGCGCGTTGCTTTTGCCTCGGCCGTCGCGTTTGCATGCCACGGCTGATGACCCCAGCCGATCTGTTCTGCTTCGCCTACTCCACCGAAATAGCGCGGACGCTCCCAACCGGCGACTTCTCCGAAAACTGCACCCTTGGCGGCAAGGCGGTCATACAGTGGGTGTTTTTTCAGCGGCCGAAGGCTGTGGAACTGCTTACCCGGGCAAGGCGTGTCATGGCGGCGCATGAACTCGTCCTTGGTGCGCTCGACAATGAAGTTGTCCGAGGCGAAATCTCCGTATCGGCGCGGGTCGAAACCGCGGGTGTTGATTTCGGCTTCACCATGCACCATCCAATCGGCCAGCACTTTGCCCGCGCCGCCGCCCCAGGCCAGCCCGATGGACGAGCCGCAGGACAACCAGACGTTCGGCGCACCCGATGGCCCGACCAGCATTCCGCCATCAGGTGTGTGCGTGATTGCCCCACGCACGACGCGTTTGATGCCAAGATCAGCCAGAATTGGCATTTTGTCGAAAGCCACCATCAGGAAATCGCCAATCGAGTCGTAATCGGCCTGGAACAGCTCATTCTCCGCCGCCCAAGGCGCGCCTTCGGGCATTTCCCAGACCGTTGGGCAGACATGGCCTTCGTAAATTCCGATCAAGCCGGATTTCTGCTCCTGCCGGATGTAACCGCCAAAGGCATTGTCCCGCATCACGGGCAATTCCGGACGGTCGGCGAACTGTGGTACGGTGTCCGTCACAAGATAGTGGTGAAGGCACGACACCGAGGGGATTTTCAGCCCGAACCACTCCCCCACCTGATTGGCGTAAGACCCAGCGGCAATCACCACATGTTCGGCCAGCACATCGCCTTTTTCGGTGCGCAACAGCCACATATCGCCTTTGCGGGACGCCCCGATCATCCGGTTGTGCCGTTCAATCCGGGCGCCGCGCGACCGGGTTGCAGCAGCCAGCGCCATGGTCACGCTTGAGGGGTCGATATGACCATCCTCGTAAGTGCGCACCGCAGCTTTAACGTCGTCGACTTTGTAGAAGGGATTAACCTGCGCCACCTCTTCCGGGCCGATCAGATCCATTGGCAGATCCAACAGCTTGCCCACGCCCATGATCGACTTCATCCAATCGACTTCATCGTCGGTGGTGGCAATCCGGATGCCGCCGACTTCGTGCCAACCTATGCTCTGTCCGGTTTCGGCCTCGACCCGTTTATAGGTTTCGATGGAGGTTTTGTTGATCCACCCCATCAGGCGACTGCCTACCGCATGGGCAATCTGTCCGGCCGCGTGCCAAGTGGAACCGCTGGTCAATTCGGCCTTTTCAAAAAGGATCGTGTCAGTCCAGCCATTCTCGGCCAGTTGAAACTGCGCGGCCACGCCCATGATACCGCCGCCAATGATCGCCACTTGGGTGGATTGGATCGTGTCGCTCATGCAAAAGCTACCTTTACGGGTTTGAGAGAGGCTTTGGCTGTGTAACGGGCGCACGCGATTTCGACTTCGAACCCGTCCAAAACGTCTTGGGTTTCAAGCAGGCCCAAAGGCGCGTTGATCAGGCCAAGCGCCACGGAACGACCAAACCGGTAGCTCCATGCGGCTGAGGTGATCTGCCCCACGACCTTGCCGTCAAAGTAAATGGGTTCATCATGCAGCGGGATCGCGTCAGGATCGTCGAACAGGATCGACACGATTTGCCGTTCGGGACTGTGATCGCGCAAGGCGTCTTCGCCCACAAAACCCGTGCCCATGGCGCAAAACGCACCTAGCCCGGCTTCAAGCGGCGTGGTGCCCGGTGTGAGTTCGTGACCGAATGCCCGAAAACCGCTTTCGATGCGCAAAGATCCACTTGCGTAAAGACCCGCATGGGTTGCACCTGCGGTGACCAGCGCCTCATAGGCGGCCATGGCCATGTCGGCAGGGATGTAAAGCTCAAAGCCTTCTTCCCCGGTAAAGCTCAGCCGACCTGCCCAACCTCGGGCCAAACCAATCTCGACGGGTGCAAAGCAGAACCGCTTGAGGTCCGGGACAGCCGCGTTTGTCGTGGCCTGAAGCACGTCTCGGGCCCGTGCACCAGCAAGGCCCAGAATGGCATACCCGCTGGTAACGTCCGTGAACTCCGCACGGTAATCACTTCTTGTGTCCCGCATCCGCTGCATCACACGAACGGTTTCATTGGCCCCGACGATCAGCAGAAAAGTTTCTTGCCCATGCCGCTGAACGGTCAGATCGCTTTCCACGCCGCCCTTCGCATTCAGGATCTGGGTATACGCAATGCGCCCCTCGGGCACGTCCATCTGCGCGGCACAGAGCCGGTTCAGAAAGGCACAGGCATCCGGCCCCTGCACCATGATTTTACCAAAGGCGCTTTGATCCAGAATGGCAGCGCCCGATCGGCAGGTTTCGACCTCTTGCCCGACCTGTTCGCGCCATGCAGGCGCGCCGAAGGTCAGTGGCAGATGGGCAGGTTCGCCCCCGAAATGCACGGCACGTTCCCAACCGCCCCGCGCTTCGAACCGCGCCCCGGCGGCGACGAGACCGGCATGGATTGGCGAACGACGCTGACCCCTTGCGGTCTCCATCGAACGACCGGGAAACGGGTTGTCATAGTGGCGTCCAAGAACTTCAGGAATACGGGCTTCCAACGCGCCCAGAACGTTCATTTCGGGGCTGAAGCGGCGAATGTCGGCCTCGTTCAACTCCATCGTGGGTTCTCCGGCGATGATCCATTCTGCCATGGCTTTGCCTGCCCCACCTGCCAGAGCAATTCCGGTCGAATTCATCCCTCCCATCAGGAACAGCCCCGGCACTTCGGGGCTTTCGCCCAGCATGAATTGGCTGTCGAGCGTGAAGCTTTCCGGGCCGTTCAGCAACATCCGAACCTCGGCCTTTTCCAGTGCCGGAATGCGGCGCAGTGCGTTTTCCATCATCGGCATGAAATGATCCCAATCCTCGTCCAGCAGATCGAACGAGAAATCGGCGGGCAGCCGATCCAGCGGCAGGCCTTTGGCATGGCGTTCGAACGAGCCAACAAGCAGCCCTTCGACATCGTCGCGGGCATAGAGAAACGCATCCTGATCGTTCAGCGTTGGCAGGTGCGCGCCTTTGCCAAGGGCCTGAACCTCGGGCAAGGGCTTGGTCAGAATGTAGAAATGTTCACAGGCATAAAGCGGCATGTGCGCCCCGGCCATGGCCGCGACCTCACGCGACCAAAGCCCACAGGCGATCACAACCTCGTCGGCCTCGATCACATGGTCACCGACCTCGACGCCCGATATCCGCCCGCCTATCTTTTGCAGCCCAGTCACGCGGGTATCTTCAAAGATCTGAACCCCTCGTGCCCGTGCACCCTTGGACAGCGCCAGAGCCACGTCGGAGGGGTTGACCCGTCCGTCCGACGGCGACCAAACCGCGCCGATCACGTCATCGACCTCGATCAGCGGCCACAAGTCCTTGGCACGGGACGCATCCACAACCTCGGCCTCAAGCCCAAAGGCGCGGCCAAGCGAGACCTGACGTTTGATATTCGTCAGTCGGTCCTGGTTGGTGGCCAGCGTCAGCGAGCCGGTTTGGGTCCATCCCGTGGCTTGCCCGGTTTCACGTTCCAGTTCACCATAAAGGTCGATGGAATAGTTGATCAGCTTGGTCAGTGTCGCCGACGGGCGCAAGCGCCGCACCAGACCAGCCGCATGCCACGTCGTGCCGCTGGTCAGTTTCGAGCGTTCCAAAACGACAATATCTTTCCGACCTTCGCGGGCCAAATGATAGGCAATCGAACAGCCGATGACGCCGCCACCAATGATGACGGTGCGGGCATGGGTGGGCAATGTCATGACAACACTCCGTCGCGGACCATATCCGAAATAGTGTCGCGGAAAAGTGCGACCGCCTCGTCAATCAGGCCGGGTGTATGCGGCAGGCCAGTTACGCAGGAGGTGAAAGACATGAAATCCACGCCTCGCTCTAACAACCCGTCACGCAAGCTTTTGACGACAGCGGGCGGCGTTTTTCGGATTTTTGCGGCATCCAGCCCTTCAATGGATCGTCCACCGAAATAGAGGTGGCAGGTCGAGCTGTCGCCATAAGCCAATGCCTGCACGTCCAGTTCAATGAAGGCTGCGTTGAAGCCATCCCGCAGACGCGCGGCCATTGCATCGGCATGGGCCTGAACGTCGCCGGTCGAAAGAATTTCCATCGCCTTAACCGCCCCCGCAGCCACCAAGGGGGCCGCGTTGAAAGTGCCTTTGTGTCCGACCGGAGGCGATAGCCCTTCACGAGTCTCGCCGGGGCTGAGCAAATCCATGACGTGAGCCCGACCAACAACGGCCCCGCCCGGCAGACCACCAGTGACGATCTTGGCCAATGTTGTCAGATCCGGCGTCACCCCATCTCGCGCCTGACGGCCGCCCGGCGACCAGCGTAGACCCGTGATTACCTCATCAAAAACAAGCACATGGCCCGTTCTTTCGGTCAAGGCTCGCACCCCCTGCAGAAAACCGTCCGGCAGCGGGACCGAGCCATAATTTGCGCCGGAGGCTTCGACAAAGACGGTTCCGATCTGTGGATCGCTGTCCAGCAGGTCGGCAACGGCGTCCAGATCCGGCGGGGATACCACCGTCAGGTCGGTCACGGCCTGCGGTATACCCAGACTCGGCGCTGTGTTGGTGCCGGGTTTGGCACCTTTCATCAACATGTCATGCCAGCCGTGGAAATGGCCGTCGATACGCAGCACCTTGTCACGGCCCGAGTACGCCCGACCCAGCCGCAGGGCCAGCATTGTTGACTCTGTACCAGACCCGGTGAACCGCACACGGTCGGCAGAGGGAAACAGGCGTGCCAGCCATTCGGCCCATTCAACCTCAAGCGGATGACAGTCTGCGGTGTAAGGCATCCTCTCCATCTGACGGGCCACTGCTTCAGCAATCTCAGGGTGGGCATGACCCAGAATCTGACTGGCCGCGCCTAGTTTGAAATCGATGTAACGCTTGCCGTCCACATCCCATTTCTCGGCCCCTTTGGCGCGGTCGAAATAGATCGGATACGGGGTTTTGTAACGCAACTCGTGACTGACGCCACCAGGCATAACCGCACGGGCGCGGGCGCTTAGGTTTTGACTTTTCATGAGGATCTGCCGGTTTGCTGTCGTGTCAGACGGATGTCGAAACACGTGCGCAACGCGCGGTCAACGTCGTCGGGAATGTGCTGCGGGAAGTGATTGGACAAAATCTCGCGCGCTTTTTCCCGAGCAACGTCACCGACAGGCTGAGAGCCGTCTTCCTGCCATTCCCGCGGCGTCCTCCGGTCACCGATTTCGGGATAGAAATAGTCTGATTTCATCCTGTTGAATGTATGCTGTTCACCCAAATAATGCCCCTCGCCCCGGCAAACGTCGGCGATTACGTCGGCAGCGATGTTTTCAGGCGTGGCTTCGATCCCGCGCAAAGTGCGTAGGATATTCCCCAGCATGTCATTGTCACTGACATAAGCCGCATGGCTAACGCCCAGCAAGCTGGCCTGCATCCCGGCCGCCTGGGTGACAATGTTCGAACCCGCGTGTGCAGCCATGGTGACAGCAAGCGATTTCTCGGCCCCGTATTGCGCATCCAAACACTTGGCATCGGTAATGCCCGCAATAGAGGAGGTTGGCAGGTCGAAATGCCGCCCCATCTGTGCAGCGCCCGCCATGAGGATCGCCTGCTCCCCTCCGCCGCCGCACATAGAGCCGGTGCGCAGATCCGCAACCAACGGTTTTGGTGCAAAGATCGCCTTGACCTCTGGGTCGACAAGACGGGCGAACACCAGCCCTGCCAGCGTTTCCGCAACGGCCTGAACCAATGAACCGGCAATGGTTGCCGGGCTGGTAGCACCGGCCTGTCCAGCGCTGATCAATTGAACCGGGAACCCGGCCAGAATTGCGGCTTCGAGAACTTCACACGCTTCTTCGGCAAAGCGCATGGGTGGCACGACGTGGCACACCATCACAGTCAAGAAAGGACGCGCGCGAAAGGCCTCTTCACTGCCGGCAATGGCATAACACAGCTGTGCGATCGCGGGCACATTGTCGGGCTCGGTGATCGAGATCGACACATGCTTGGACGTCCCCGCCAGACATGCATAAGCCGTGTTGAGATCCATAACCGCGTTGTCTTCGATATCCCGGGCAACCACTGAACGGCTGAAATGGTGGATATTGTCCATCTGGTCGACAATGCGGGCCGCGTCATACAGGTCAGCCAGTGTCGAGTCCCGATAGACGCCCGTGTCCAGATCAAAAACACCGGGGGCCGCGCCGCCACTGGACATGTGCGCGCGGGCCTGACTGATATCCAGATCATGTTCAGGAACTTGACCGCAAAGGCTAAAATCACGGTTTGCTTCGCTGATCGCCTGACGCACCAAAGCGCGGGGGAACTGCAAACGGTGGTCATCTGTCAATGACCCACCCGCAGCAACCACCTTTTCGATCATCGAAGGTATAGCCTGACTCAGGCCAAGCGTTTCCAGAAGGGTCAGCGCCGTTTCTTCAACCAGCGCGACCTCTTGGGGAGAAAGCGGCTTGAAACGCCCGCCACAGATACCTGGCCAAACAGGCGGGTTCGACTCGGGTTCTGTTGTTTGGGTGAGGCGCTGTTTGCGGCCACGCCTGCGCACTGTAGCGGTCATTTTACATGAGTCCAGATTACCTACTTGCCATGATTACAGCCCAAACAGCAGTTTACAAATGGTCTTTCCTCAGCGACTAGTAAGTTTCACTCATCATTAGGACGGTTATGCTCCCCTCTCTTTCCGCACTACGCGCTTTCGATGCAGCCGCGAAAACCGGCAGTTTTCGCGCCGCCGCCGAGCATCTTGTGGTGACGCCAACGGCCATCAGCCACCACATCCGTGGACTGGAAGATCAACTGGGCACCCTATTGTTTGAACGCGTGGGGCGCGAGGTCAGACTAACGGAGGATGGAACACGGCTGGCCGAAACGACTGGACGGGCGTTTGGGATGCTGGAAGACACGGTTGGAGCCTTGCGCAGAACATCACGCAAGGTTGTGCGATTGGCCGCCGGACCCATCTTAACGGCCCGGTGGCTGATGCCACGCATCAGCGACCTTTGGCAGAGTTTCCCCGAGGTCGAGCTTGAGGTCGTGCCTTCGTATCGTCCGCGGATGGCGGACCAAACCCACGCAGATATTGTTCTGAGCTGGCATCGATTGGCGGACATGCCGCGCGGCTCACTCAAACTGCTGGAACTTCGACCTGTCGCCATAGCAAGCGCGCAGTACATCGACCAATATGGGCCCATCGATGCGCCTGAAGATCTATTGAACAAACCCATCCTGCACCAACGCAATCATTGGGGCTGGTTGGACTGGTTTGCCGCGATGAACGTGCAGCCGGGGTCCCCCCTGATGGGCGTTGTGTTTGAAGATGCAAACATTCTGTTACGCGGGGCTGCCGAAGGACAAGGCGCAGTGGTGGGCTGGCTGCCACTGATTGATCAAGATCTCAGGGAGGGGCGGATTTTGCGCCTGTTCGACGAAGATATCAAACCCACACACGGCTATTTTGTCGAGGCACAGGACGGAAGCCGGGACAAGCGTGAAGTCCGGGACGTTATTGAGTGGCTGAGGTCCCAGAGCTGCGAACCTGGCTAAAAACATTGGCCATTGAACGCAAAAGCACGCCGCTGAAGGCAGCGCGCTTAATTTGTCTCGTCGGACACAGATCGGTTTTGACCTGGCGCGTCCTTCTAAGCCTATGTAAAGCTTAGCTTCGCAGTCTGCTGCCCATGGGGTCAAACGGCGCCTCTGACAGAACACGCCCTTTGTGCGCCTTGCCAATCACCTGAATCACCACCTCATCTCCGGGTTGCGCCACTTCGGGGTTGCGGAAGCCAATGGCCAGTGATTTCCCGACCGAATAGCCATACGCCCCGGATGTGACCCGGCCAACAGGCGTGCCGTCGGGTGTAAAAATCGGCTCACTGCCGGTGGCATCTGCGTCCTCGGTCACGTCCAGTTCGAAGACCGTCAGAACTTCTCGTGGGGCGTTGTCCTTTACGGAAAGGTAGGCGTCCTTGTGAAGGAAATCCTTGTCGAGCTTGATCAGACCGGTCAGCCCAACCTCTTGCGGCCAGTATTCCTGGCTGTATTCCCGACCCCAGGATCCATAGCCCTTTTCGATGCGCAACGACCCCAGCGCACGCCCGCCAACGGGACCGCCACCGCAGTCTTTGGCGGCCTCAAGCAATGCGGTGTAAAGCGCGACCTGATCAGCCTCGGCGCAGTGCAGCTCCCAACCCAGATCACCTGAAAAACTGACGCGGATGGCCACACAGTCCACACCTGCAACGGTGATTTTCTGGGATCGCATGAAACGGAACGCTTCATTGGACAGATCGGCATTGGTCAGACGTGCCAATGCCTCACGCGATTTCGGACCTGCGACGTTGAACCCGGCAATGCGGTCTGTCGCGACCTCCAGCGTGGTGCCCTCGGGCATCTCGACCATCTGGAAAAAGCGTTGATGATAGCGCTCGGCCATACCCGATCCGATCATCATGTATTCGTCTTCGGCCAGCTTGGTAATGGTAAAGTCCCCTGCCACGCCACCGCGAACCGAGATCAGAGGCGTCAGGCAACTGCGCCCGACTTCGGTTGGCACACGGTTGGCCACTAGACGGTCCAGCCAGTCGTAAGCACCCGGTCCTTTGATCACGTAATTTGCAAAGTTCGAGATGTCGATGACGCCCACGCTGTCGCGCAGCATCTGCACCTCGCGACCAACCGGATCGAACCAATTTTGGCGGGTAAAACCGGTTGTCTCTTGGGCGCCGGGTTCATCCGCGAACCACAGCGGGTGTTCCCAACCGCAGTTCAGACCAAAGACACAGCCCATCTGTTTTTGCATCTCAAAGGCCGGGCGCACACGGGCCGGACGGCCAGCGCTGCGTTCTTCATTGGGGAAGTGGATCTTGAAACGGTGCGTATAGGCGTCTTCCACCCGCGCTTTGGTGAATTTCTTGTCGGCCCAGTCGCCAAACCGTGCCAGATCCCAAGCGAACATGTCATATTGCGGCTCGCCCTCGATCATCCACTGCGCTGCCAGCAAGCCCAACCCACCTGATTGCGAAAAGCCCGGGATCAGACCGCCACAGAGGAAATAATTCTTCAATTCTGGCACAGGCCCCCACAGCATGTTGGCATCGGGCGACCAGATCATCGGCCCGTTGATCACCCGCTTGACCCCGGCTGTTGCTGCAACCGGTACGCGTTCGGTCGCGCGGATCACGTTTTCCATGATCCGGTCCAAATCGTCAGGGAACAGATCGTGGGCAAAATCCAACGGTGTGCCCTCTTCGGCCCAGAACTTCATATCCTTTTCATAGGCACCAATAAGAAGCCCGTTGCCTTCCTGCCGGAAGTAATACTCGCCATCCCGGTCGGCGATCGAAGGTAAGCGACGGCCCAGATTGGCGACTTCATCGATGGTTTCGGTCACGAAATACTGATGTTCGGTCGGTTGCAGCGGCAGCGTCAGCCCTGCCAGAGCCGCCACTTCGCGACCCCAAAGACCAGATGCATTGACCACCCATTGTGTGTGGATATCGCCTTTTGGTGTCCGAACAATCCAGCTGCCGTCCTGTTGCTGCTCGGTCCCTGTTACGGGGCAGAACCGCTCGATTGTTGCGCCCATGGCACGTGCCCCGGCAGCATAAGCATGGGGCACGCCCGAAGGGTCCACATTGCCGCCATCGGGTTCGTACATGATGCAACGGATGTCATCGAACTGAGCCAGCGGGTGAAGCTCTTTTGCTTCTTCGCGGCTGACCTCGTGAAAATTCAGGCCGTAAAAACGCGCTTTGGCCTCTTGCAGGCGCAATTGCTGCTCGCGTTCTTCGGTTTGTGCCAAGTACAGCGAGCCCGGCTGGAACACGCCGCAGCTTTGGCCGGTTTCCTTCTCCAGCTCTTTATACAGGTTCATCGTATAGTGCTGGATTCGCGTGATGTTGTTGTTGTCGTGCAGCCCGTGAATATTGGCCGCCGCGTGCCAGGTCGAGCCACTGGTCAGTTCATCAC
This sequence comes from Ruegeria sp. HKCCD4315, assembly GCF_013112245.1. NCBI lineage: Bacteria > Pseudomonadati > Pseudomonadota > Alphaproteobacteria > Rhodobacterales > Roseobacteraceae > Ruegeria > Ruegeria sp. HKCCD4315. The sequence goes on from NZ_WVRN01000002.1 coordinate 713,331, forward strand.
GCTCCAGCAGGATCGAGTCCGTCCAGCCGAGTTTGGCAAGGTGATACAAAATCGACGTACCGGCGAGACCGCCACCGATGACAACAGCTTGTGCGTGGGTTTTCATGAATCTGTTTCCCTAGATATGACGCGGCTCAGGCGGCGATTTCTTTCATAGCGGCAAGGAATTGAGCGACCTCGCCAGTTGAGTTGTAGTGACACATCGAAACCCGCACGCACGAGTCGTAGCCCAACGGGGTGAGAATATTCCCTGAATAGTGATCTGCTTTGCGCAGATGGGTACGAATGCCCTGATCGTTCAGTCGTTTCACCACATCGACAGAGGCTACACCCTCAACACGCAGCGAGACCAAGCCTTCGCGCGCCGGGTTGTCGACCCCACCCAGAATGGTGACTTTCTCCATCTCGGCCAGGCCGCTCAGGTTGCCAGTGCCGTGGATCATCGCATCGGTCAGCGCTTTTTCCTGCGCGTGGATGGCATCACCCGCCGCCAGGAACTTGCCACGCCGGTCTCGGGCATCGCTGACTTGGCTTCCCAACCACTCGAAATAAGACACAACATCGGACATGGTGGCATAAGCCCCGGTGTCGCGTGTCCCCATTTCCCAATTTTCCGCAGGGCCATCCAAAAGAGCGTTGTGGTCCAACGCGGTCAATCGGTCGGATATCCAGGCAACACCATATCCATGACGCGAAAACACTTTGTAGGGTGAGATCACGTATCCATCGACGTCATAGGCAGTCAGGTCGATCCGACCATGCGCCGCGTGCTGGATGCCATCGACGATAATGAAACAGTCGGGTGCTACGGCGCGGATTACTTTTGATACGGCGGCCACATCCACGCCCATCCCTGTCACCGGCGACGTGTGCAGGATCGTTGCCACTTTTGTCTCCGGGGTGACGGCTGCTGCATAGGCATCGGCCGTCACAAGCCCCGTCTCGTTATCATGCGGTATCAACACATGTTCCTGCCCGGCAATGCGTGCCCAACGATCGCACGCCGAACGCGTGGCGGGGTGTTCCAGCGTCGATCCCAGTACGACACCTGAACCTGTGCCCAGACAGGCGTTCATGATCAACCGAAACAGTAATTCAGTGCCGCTTTCCCCAACAAAGAACTGCCCGCCGGGCGCATTCATGAAATCTCGCATATCGGCTTTTGCGGCATTGATGGTATCAACAAGCGCATGTGACCCCGGGTTGTCGCGCCCCTGATTGTCCGGGATCGCCGCGTAACGCACAGAACTGTCCAGAACCGAATTCAGGGTCAGCGCGCCGCCTGCATTTTCGAAAAAAATGCGCTCACCCTGTTCGGGGCAATGGTCGATCTGGGCAAACTGGTTGCGGATCTGCTCTAGCAGGCTTTCTGATATCTGGCTCATGACACGCGATGCTTTGTGTTGATGGTGCACGGTATGTCGCGGACCCTATGACGGTTCCACCTGCAGGACATGCAAAAAAAACGGATGCAATGCAGTCGAATTTTCTGCACCAAAGGCAAACACCGATTGGCTGGCTGGGGTGCAGTCGGGGTATCGAACGCACAGCTAGGAATGGACAGATTGACCAATCTGACCCTCCGTTTCAGCCGCGACTTTCAACAACCAGTTTTGAAACAGTCGAACCGCTGGCGTGGCATTCGCCTCGCGCAGATTGGCATAATACGCCCATGGGCTGTCGAGGTTCAGGGCAAATGGCTCGATCAGAAGCCCCCGTTCGACATAAGGCCGGGCCAGCGATTTCGGCAAAGCCACACATCCCAGGGATTTTGCCGCCAATTCCAGCGCCAGGTTCGAACTGTTGCTTCTTGGGCCTTCTTTCTGGTCCAGATCCTTTAGCCCAAATTTTGCCGCCACTTTTTCCCAATACGCCGAGCGACCCAGAATATGGATCAGTTGCGCATCGTGCAATTGCTGTGGGTCAGTCAAAGGTTGATCACCGACGGTATAGCCCGGCGCACAGACCACCGTCAGCTTTTCCGCCCACAAACGCGTCAGACTTTCAGATGCATCATCCCTATGGTTAACCGTGATCGAAATGTCCGAAACGTTGGGGTCCACATCCGTCCAGATGGTCCCGTGGACAGTCACGGAAATACCCGGGTGATTTTCGGAAAATCCCCGAATGACGTCGGGCAGCCAGTTTGCGGCGAGGCTAACAGGACAGGAGACGACCACAGTTCGGGTATGCGGTCGAAGTACAAGTGACTGAGTGGCTACGTCAATTTCCTGCAACGCATGGCGCACTGAAGGTAGATACGCTTTGCCCACATCGGTGAGTGACAGAGACCGTGGGTGGCGCACAAATAGCGGTCGTTTGAGAAACTCCTCAAGCGACCGGACGTGATTGCTGACGGCAGATTGCGTGCAATTCAACTCTTCCGCGGCACTTGTAAAGCTCAGATGGCGGGCAGCAGCCTCGAAGGAGCGCAGAAAAGACAGGTGCGGCAGGTTCATCATGTGCAGTGATCCGGTGCGGTATATATGTCGAGTATGGCGTGACCGGCCCGGCCTCTCGTTCTTTTGCGACATAAACACTGTTACGCAAGCGACATGGCCACCAGCGGACCCACAAAAATTCCGGTGCCATAGCCCAAAGATTGTTTTCGTGCCGCCGGACACAATTAAGCCTACCATGCGAGCTGAGACCGGTATCCAGACTTCAAACGCAAGCAGGCAGCCCGTGGCAGACAGATTTCACAAAATAGCATGTTTTACTCTTGAAACGACTGCCGGAGATATCCCGGAGTCGACGCTGAGCGCCGCAGCCAGAATGACGCTGGACACGCTGGGCATCACAATCGGCTCAGGCCCCATGACAGCAGGGGTGATCGCGCGCGAAAGCGCACTTGCCTTGTACGGCGCCGGTGACGAAACATTCAGCGCACGTATGATGTTTGATGGGCGTCGGGTCAGCGCCGCTGGGGCGGCTTATGCCGCTGCTACACAAACTGACAACCTGGACGGGCATGACGGCTACAACCCGACCAAAGGCCATATCGGGGTGGCGGTCGTTCCCGCGCTTGCAGCAGTCGCGGAAACGATAGGGGATATTTCTGGCCCCGAGGCACTGAGCGCCGTGACCATCGGCTACGAAGTTGCAGGGCGCGCCGGTATTTCACTGCACAACACTGTCAGCGATTACCATACTTCAGGCGCTTGGAACGCGTTGGGGGTGGTGGCTGTCGCTGCGCGATTGCGCGGAATGAACCAAGACCAGATGCGGCAGGCCATGGGTATCGCCGAGTATCACGGACCCCGCAGCCAGATGATGCGCGAAATCGCCAATCCCACAATGCTGCATGACGGCTCGGGCTGGGGTGCGTTGGTCGGGCTCTCGTCGACCCTACTGGCCGAAAAAGGATTTACTGGCGCCCCCGCCATCACCGTCGAAGCCGACGAGGTCGCGCCATATTGGCAGGATCTGGGCCAGTTCTGGCAGATGGAGCATCAATACGTGAAGCCTTATCCGATCTGCCGCTGGGCGCACGCTGCAATCGACGCCACACGCGCCCTGATGCGGGATCATGACATTACGCACAAGGACATCGCATCAATCCGCGTCAACACGTTCCGCGAAAGTGCTTGTTTGTTTCAGGGAATGCCGGACGACACGTCAAAGGCGCAATACTCCCTGCCGTTTGCGGTCGCCACCATGGCCGCGTATGGGCGGATAGGGGTCGAACATATAACAGGGTCCGGATTGTCAGACCCTCTTGTTGCGTCGATTGTAGACCGCGTTTCCGTTTTTGAAACCGAACGCCATTCGGCGCGTTTCCCGAAAAGCCGCATTGCTGATGTTTCCATAACCTTGAAAGACGGCCGCATTCTGGACTCTGGCGACGTTCACGCCCGGGGTGGGCCCGAGGCGCCGATGAATGACGCGGAAGTGGACGAAAAATTCATGGAGTTTGCGGCCCCCTCGCTGGGAGACACCCGCGCCGCTGCCATCCGCGATGCCGTATGGGGGCTGTGCCAGCCGGGTTCCAGGTTCTCGGACCTTTCAGCGCTGCTCTATGACGCGCCAAAAGCGTAGGTGGGGCTTACTGGAATGCCATTTACGCTCCTGAAATACGGGTTGTCTTCGACCTATCCCGTGACCGGTGACATCCCGGCGACGCCCGATCTAAAGCCCAACTATGACGTGGTGATCGTGGGCGGCGGGGGCCACGGTTTGGCCTGCGCACACTACCTGTCCAAGTATCACGGCATCTCAAACGTCGCCGTTCTAGAAAAAGGCTATCTGGCCGGTGGCAATACCGCCCGGAACACCACAACAATCCGCTCGAACTATATCACCAAAGAGGGCATCGCATTCTACAAGGAAGGCGTTCAGCTTTATGAGGAGATGAGCGAAGAGCTAGACTTCAACGTGATGTTCAGCCAGCGCGGTCAGCTGACTTTGGCCCATACCGAGGCCACCTTGCGCAGTTTCCACCTGCGCGCCGAGATGGGCAAGCACGCGGGCACCAATATTGAAGTGGTGGATGCGCAAACCGTAAAAGAACTCAGCCCGCATCTGAACATGGACCAAGGCGGCCCGCTTGAGATCATGGGCGGGCTATGGCACGCCGATGGCGGCACAGCTCGGCATGACGCGGTGGCATGGGGCTATGCGGCGCAGGCCAGCCGTCGGGGCGTAGAAATCCACCAGCGCACCGAGGTCGAAGGCTTTGACATCAACGGCGGCAAGATCACCACGGTCCGCACCAACCGGGGCAACATCTCTGCCGGTCAGGTGATGATTGCCGTGGGCGGTATGAATTACGATATGGCCCTGAAGGCAGGCGTTGAGCTGCCGATCCGCTGCTTTCCCTTGCAGGCCATGGTGACACAGCCGCTGAAACCCTGGCTGCACACGCTGGTCAGCTCGGTCAGCCTGCACACCTATCTGGTGCAATCTTCTCGCGGAGAGATCGTGATCGGCGGCGGCTCGGACCCGTATCAGCTGTATTCCACTCGCTCGACGCTGGATATGAAAGAGCATCTGGCCGAAGGCGCAGTGCATCTGTTCCCCTTCCTGCAAGGTGTGCGTCTGCTGCGGCAATGGGCCGGGATCACCGATATGACGCCCGATTATTCGCCCATCATGGGGGCCAGCCCGCTGTCGAACCTGTGGCTGGATTGCGGCTGGGGCACGTGGGGGTTCAAGGCGACGCCCGTAGCCGGGAAGTACATGGCCCAGACCATCGCCAACCAAAAGGTCGCGCCGATCCTCGAACCCTTCACCATGGAACGCTTCGCAACGTTCGCTCTGCTCAATGAAATGGGCGCAACCGCCGCGAGCCACTGACATGAAGATCCTGACCTGCCCGATGAACGGCCCCCGCAATATCAACGAATTCCAGTGCTTTGGCCCCGTGAAAGCCGACCCCGATCCTGCCACAACCTCGGATCAGGATTGGGCGCGGCATTTGTTCCGTGCTGACAATACGACCGGAGTGATCACCGAGTGGTGGCGACACGTGCCGTCGAACTATTTCTTTCTGGCCGAGCGCAACGCGACGACCAACGAGGTGATGCGTACCTTCGACGCATCGGAGATCGCTCAATGACCCGCCTGCCCGAACCCTATGGCACGCGCATTCGGCGCGACACCCCGGTGCGGTTTACCTTTGAAGGTCAAAACTTTAGCGGGTTTGACGGCGACGTAATCGCCTCGGCGCTGGCCGTGAACGGCCAGTGGATGCTGTCGCGCAGTTTCAAGTACCACCGCCCGCGCGGGTTGATGTCTATGGCGGGATCAGAGGCGGACACGCTGGTGCAGTTGCCCTCGGACCCCAACGTGCAGGCGGACCGCCACCCGATCACCGAAGGGCTGACGGTCACGGCACAAAACGTCAATGGCTCACTTGCGCGGGACCGGGATGCGTTTCTCGACAAGCTGGGCCGTTTCATGCCCGTGGGCTTCTATTACCGCACCTTCATGGGCCCCACGCGTAATAGTTGGTTAAAGCTCTGGGAGCCATTGATCCGCAAGAAGGCGGGTCTGGGTGTGCTCGACACAAACGCCGAACATAAGGACTTCGAAAAAGCAAACCTGTTCTGCGACCTGCTGGTCGTGGGTGGCGGTCTGGCGGGACTGACTGCAGCGATTGAAGCCGCTGAGGCAGGCGCCGATGTGATCCTGGCCGAGATGGAGCCGGATCTGGGTGGTGCGTTAACTTACCGCCGCGACGGCGCGGACCGGCTGGCACACCTGACAGAGCGCGCAGATAAATTGGCCAACCTCCGGATCATGACCTCAACGATTGTGAATGGCTGGTACGAGGATAACTGGTTGCCGTTGATCCGAGGCAACAAACTGTTCAAAACCCGCGCGCGAGAGGTCATTCTGGCAACCGGCTGCATCGAACAGCCCGCTGTGTTCCGCAACAACGACTTGCCAGGGATCATGCTGGGTTCGGCCGCGCAACGTCTGATACGCCACTATGCGGTCAAACCCGGTCAGCGTGCGGTGGTTCTGGCCGCCAATCCCGAAGGCTATCGCGTCGCGCAGGACTTGCGGGACGCGGGGGTCGAACTGGCCGCAATTGTTGACCCGCGCGATGGCGGCTCGGGCGAAGCACTACAGGGCGTCCAGACCATTGCAGGCGATATCACTGAGGCGCACGGTAAAACCCATGTCACCGGCATCACAGTCGCCGGTCAGCGGATCGACTGCGATCTGGTGGTGGTCTCCGTCGGGTCAGCGCCCAGTTGGCAGTTGCCTTGTCAGGCTGGCGCAAAACTCAGCTACGATGACGCGACCGCCCGGTTCTCTCTGACTTTGCCCAGTGGCCCACTTGGAACCGCAGGCAGCATCAACGGACCGGTCGCTGCGGATGTGGTGATCAATGATGCCCGCATCGCGAGCCATGCGGCGCTGGCTCGGCTGGGTCTGCCGCATGAAAAGATAGCCCAGATCGCCGACCCTGAAGCTGAATTGGCCAATTTCGAGCCCAACATCACCCCGCACCCCAAAGGCAAGGATTTCATCGACCGCGACGAGGATATTCAAGTCAAAGACCTGCAAAATGCGGCGAAAGAGGGCTATCGCGAGCTGGAGCTGATCAAGCGGTTTACCACTGTGGGCATGGGACCATCGCAGGGTCGCCACTCCGCTCTGGCAACGGCGCGGGTTGTGGCCGACGCCACCGGGCGCAGTATTGCCGAGACCGGCGTGACCACGGCGCGGCCCCCTTTTGCGCCGGAAACGCTGGGGGTATTGTCCGGGCATCACCATCCCGCGCAGCGGCGCAGCGCGTTGCATCAGGAGCACCTTCGCCTTAACGCTGATGTGCGACCGGTCGGCGCGTGGTGGCGGCCCTATTTCTACGGGCCTAAAGCCGATGCCAACCGGCTGATCGAAGAAGAAGTCAAAGCGGTACGCGAAGGTGTCGGCGTGCTGGATGTCTCGACCCTTGGCGGGTTGGAAGTGCGCGGCCCGGATGCGGGCGAATTCCTCAACCGTATCTATACGATGGCGTATAAAAAACAGCCCGTCGGAAGATGCCGGTATTGTCTGATGACCAATGAAATGGGCACCGTGATAGATGATGGCGTCGCCTATCGTCTGGCTGAAGACATGTATTATGTCACAGCCACCACCGGTGCTGTGGCCCGCGTCTATGCGGATATGCTGTTCTGGAACGCGCAATGGCGGCTGGATGTGGATGTGCTGAATGTCACTTCTGCTTTCTCCGGGTTCAACATCACCGGGCCAAAGGCGCGTCAGGTGGTCGAAGCACTGGACAGCGACATCGACTTCTCGCGCGACGGGTTTGCCTATCTTGACGGGCGCTCGGGTTCGGTGTCGAGCATACCAGTACGTGCCATGCGGATCGGCTTTACCGGCGAGCTGAGCTATGAGCTTCACTGCCCTTCAAGCTACGCCAAAACCCTATGGGATGCGATTTTGGCGGCGGGCGAACCCGTTGGTCTACGCCCTTACGGCCTTGAGGCAAGCCGGATCTTACGCCTAGAAAAAGGGCATATTCTGATTGGGCAGGATACAGACGCGCTGACCTCGCCGGACGAGCTGGGCTTTGACTGGGCCGTGTCCAAGACCAAACCGTTCTTCGTCGGCAAACGCTCCATCGAGATGCGCCGGAACAAGGGGCTGTCCCGCAAGCTGGTGGGCCTTAGCTTTGAAGGGGGCGATGTTCCGCACGAAAGCTGTCTGGTTCTGCGTGACGAAGTGCCGGTGGGGCATGTAACCTCGGTTCTGTGGTCCCCTACCCTGCGTAAACATATCGCGTTGGCCTATGTGGACGGGCGCGACGCTGAAATCGGCTCTCCTGTCACGGTGAAGTGTCGCAATGGCAATCGGGTTCAGGTGCCGGTCGAAGGTCATGCCTTCTTTGACCCGGACAACACGCGGCAGGAGGTATAAGGATGCAGATCTATCCGTTGCAACCGGGCGGGGCCGCCGAGGGTGTGACCCTTGCGTCAGGACCGGTCACGCTGTCTGAAATGACCGCTCTGCCACGCTTTGGCCTGAAGGGCCGCGGTAGCGCCGACTGGCTTGCCGCACAAGGGCGTAAACTGCCCGAGATCAATCGATTGAGCGATGGTGTTCTACGCCTTGGCGGCAATGATCTTGTTGTCATCGAAGGGGCCGACGACCTGCGCGCCGCATGGCAGGCAGCAGACGCGCCCAAAGGTTATAATGCATGGCGCGAAGAAACATGGGCCTGGATGCATTTGTCCGGCCCGCGGCTTGATGATCTGATGGCCAAGATTTGCCCAGTGAACCTGCGTGCAAACGCATTCACCGAAGGCCATATCTTCCAAACCCGCGTCGGTTACACAGAAGCGGTTGTGTGGCGCGCGCATCATAAGGGGTTGGACGGATTCTGCGTTCTTTTCGACATCTCCGCCACTGCCTTTTTCGCCCAAGCCATTGAAACCGCCGCTCAGGAGTTCAAGAAAGAGGCTGCACTGTGAATTCCCCTGTCACCATCCTTCACACAGACAACCCCGCTGCGTCCAAGGCCCTACTGGCCCAGCGGCACCCGGATTTGGAAATCCACACCTGTGACAGTTACGAGGCTTTGCCGCAGATGATCGCGGATACCAAAGCTGAGGTGGTCTATTCCGTCCGCTTTGCAGGCACACCCGGCTTTCCCCGCCAGGTACTGATTGATGCGCCCAGCGTCAAATGGGTTTCGGTCGGCGGCTCGGGCACCGACCATATGAATCCTTGGGACCCTGAAACCCTTACCGTGACCAACGCCGCCGGGGTGGCCGCTGACATGATGGCGCAATATGCGCTGGGGGCAATGTTCCACTTTACGTTGGAACTGCCTGGGTTTCGCGCGGCTCAAACCCGTCGCGAATGGGTGTCGGGCACGGTTGAACCAATTGACGGCAAAACGGTACTAATCCTCGGCCTCGGCCAAACCGGTATGGCTGTCGCCGCACGGTACAAGGCGATGGGTTTGACCACGGTCGGTGTACGGGCCCGTCCAAAACAGACCCCAAACGTAGATGAAGTGTATGGCATGGACGATCTGCACGACCTTTGGGCGCGTGCGGATTTCATCGTCGTCTGTGTCCCGCTGCTGGACAGTACCAAAGGTCTGGTCAATGCCCGCGCATTTGCCGGCATGAAGCCCGGCGCCGTGATCATCGACGTCTCGCGCGGCGGTGTGATAGATGAAGCCCCTCTGGTTTACGCGCTGGAAACCGGCGCGTTGAAAGGCGCGGCGCTTGATGTCTTTACCATCGAACCACTGCCTTCAGACCATGTGCTTTGGGGCTTCGAAAATGTGATCATCACCCCACATTGCTCATCGGTTTATGAGGGGTGGGACCTGAAATCGGTCGAGATGTTTTCTGACAACCTCTGGCGCTATCGCAAGGGTGAAGCGCTGACCAATATCGTTAACCCCGAACGAGGATACTGACATGGCAAGAGAAAGACGCAGCACCCGGGGTGGCGGGCGACGTGGCAAAAGCGATCGCGGTAGCGCGGCCATCCGGCAGTTGCCCTGGCAGGATGTGATCAACACGTCACCCAAGATGGAATTGCTGAGCGAAGAGCAACTGGATCAGCTTCACGCCACGTCGATGCGTATCCTGTCTGAAGCAGGTATTCGTGTCATGGGCGACAACGTGATGGACCTGTTTGAACAGGCCGGAGCCCTGGTGGACCGCGACACCAAGACGATCCGTATCGACGAAAGCATCGTCAATGAGGCTCTGAAAACCGTTCCGAAGACCTTTACGCTGACAGGCCGCAACTCGGACAAACGGATTACGTTGGGTGGCGACCACGTCAATTTCGGTCTCGTGGCCGGTCCGCCGAATGTGCATGATTGCATCAACGGGCGACGTTCGGGCAATTATGAAGACTATTGCAACTTCATCAAGCTGGCGCATCATTTCAACGCCATCCACCTGATCGGCAATCAGGTGACCGCGCCGCAGGAAATGCCAGCCAACAACCGACATCTGGATACCTACAACGCAAACCTCAGTTATAGCGACCTCAGTTTTCACGCCACAGCGATTGGCCGAGGGCGGGCGATGGATGGCATCAATATGATGGCCATCGCGCGGGGTATCTCGTTGGATCAAATGCGAGCAGATCCGGGGCTGATTACCATCATTTCCGTGAACTCGCCCCGCCTGTTTGATGACGCGATGGGCGACGGATTGATTGCCATGGCCGAACATGGCCAGCCGGTCACGATCACGCCCTTCACCCTGATGGGCGCTATGACCCCTGTCACCCTTCCCGCCGCTTTGGCCCAGCAAAATGCCGAGGCGCTGTTCGGCGTGACCCTGACCCAATTGGTCAATCCCGGCACGCCGGTGATGTACGGGGCGTTCACGTCGAACGTGGACATGCGCTCGGGGGCGCCCGCCTTTGGAACGCCAGAAAACACCAAGGCCAATATGATCAGCGGTCAGCTGACCCGCCGTTATGGCATTCCCTACCGAACTTCGAACGCCAACGCCTCGAACGTGGTCGATTTGCAGGCAGCCTATGAGACGATGATGGCAACTTGGGGCGCTGTGCTGGGTGGGGCCAATCTGGTCTATCACGCAGCCGGTTGGCTCGAAGGTGGGCTGACGGCGTCTTATGAGAAGCTCGTCATGGATGTGGAAATCCTGCAAAACATGATGGAGTATCTGAAGCCTCTGAAATTCGACGAAAGCGAACTGGCGCTGGACGCGATCAAAGACGTGCCCACTGGTGGCCATTTCTTTGGCACTGAACACACGATGGAGCGCTATGAAACTGCGTTTTATGCCCCCATGCTGTCCGACTGGCAAAACCATGGCGCATGGGAAGCCGCGGGGTCCAAGACAGCGCTGAACCGGGCTACCGAAATCTGGCAGCAGGCGCTGCGCGAATACGAAGAACCGGTAATGGACCCAGCGATCCGCGAGGAGTTGGACGCTTATATTGCCAAGCGCAAAGAAGAAATCGGTTCCGACGAGCCCTAAAGAAAAGGCCGGGTTATCAGCCCGGCCTTTGTTTACAACAGATCGAACAAGCGCCCCGGCACGTTTCCTTGTCGGGGCAAGCCCAAAGCCCGCATCAGCGCAAACATCATGGCCTGATTGGACGTCACCACGGGTTTGCCCAGCGTGGCTTCGATCCGGTCTACGGCCTCGACCGCGCGCATGTCGGTACAGCTGAGCACGATGGCTTCGGCTTCTGGATGGTCGGCCTGACAGGCCAGATCGAACACCTCATCCGGGGTTAGTTCACCCTGCCCGTAATTCCCAAGTTCACGACCAATATCTGCGCATTTGACTGTTGTGATCTGGTTCTGTGCCAGAAAATCAACCGCCTGCGTGTTGATCTCGCCCAGATAGGGTGACGAGAACCCCACTTTGGTCACGCCCAAAGCCTTGATCGCATAGATCAATGATCCGGCGGCGGTAAAAGATAGTGCACCGGACCCTGCCTTGATGTCCTGTGCCAATTGCTCATCAAATGACGGGCCGTGTGTCAGGGTGGCGGACGTGCAGCCATAGAGCACCGCATCAGGCCGCACGCCTGCTATCATCTTCAGATCATGGCTGATGTCCGAGGCGCCGAGTCCAGCCATCTGGTCCGAACCTGGGATCTCATCCACATCATATCCACCCATGCGCTGAAAATGCACCGTCGTGTCCGGGCAACGCATCAGCATCATGTCTGCCTCAAGGTTGGTGTTGGTGAACGGCACCAGCACACCGATCTTGGCCCGTGTTCGGGTTTCGTGGGTCATGACGTCACCTCTTTCAAAACGGTCAGGCACCGATCCATTACGGGTTCTTCACAGATGGTGGCGCGCAGACAATCGCCCAGACCATAGCCCCCCATGCCGCGCATCAGTAAACCTTGGGCACGCAGGGCAGCATCTGCCTTTTGCGCCATCTCCACATCCGCAAAACGGATCAACACGAAATTCGTATGGCTGGGCGCGACCGTCAGCCCCAGAGCGCGGCACCCATTGGCGAACTGATCCCGAATAGCAGCGGTTTTGGAAACCGTATCCAGCATATGGTCCTGATCCCGCATCGCTGCGGTCGCCATGGCCTGCGAAGGGATCGAGACATTGTTCGGGTTCAACAGCTTCCGCACCTCACCGGCAATAGCGTCGGGGAACAGACCCCAACCCACGCGCGCGCCCGCCAATCCGTAGGCCTTGGAAAAGGTTCGCATGACCACAGTGTCGCCGCGATCTACCAGCGCGAAGACTTCGTCCGGGTTTTGATCCTGATCGGCGAACTCGGCATAGGCCTGGTCGAACACCAACAACACGTCCGCCGGTAACGCGTTACGCAGGCGGACAATTTCGGCATTCGGGATCAATGTCCCGGTGGGGTTGCCCGGGTTACAGACAAAAGCAATCCGCGTTTGAGGTGTGATAGCGGCCAATATGTCATCAACCGAAACGGTCAAATCCACCTCACGCGCTTTCACGTAGTCGGCCTGCACTTGCGCCGTTGCAGAAGCCACGTAAGCATAGCCATAATCCGTTCCCAGCACCCGGTCGCCCGGCCCGGCGAATGCCCGGATCAGGCATCCGATCAACTCCATAGAGCCCGCACCGCACAGGATATTCCCGGCCGCGACACCATGGGTTTCGGCAATTGCAGCGCGAAGCTCTGGCCAATCGGGATCGGGGTAAAGTGGCATTTGATCCAACGCCGCCTGCCCTGCCGCAACCGCCGCTGGACTGGCTGGAAAGGCGCTTTCGTTTTGGGCCAGAGACACGGTTTCGGGCCCACCCAAATCCGCCAGCGCGTAAGCTGCCATCAGGCGGACATGCTCGACTGCGCGGATCATGACGTCCCTCCATATGCTTTCGCGCCTGCTTCGGTCACGAGACCACGTTTGAGGTCCAGCGCCAGAGCCTTTGGATCCCGTTCTGAAGGATCGCCAAAGCCTCCACCGCCCGGCGTGTCGAAGATCAGGTAATCATCGCCTTCCACTCGCAGTTCTCCTTTGCCGGGAATGTCACCGTTGCCATCGCGGAACCGGATGCGCCCCGGGGCACCGGGCTGGCCGCCCATTCGGCCCAAGGCTGGGAACTTCAGACGCTCGACCGAAAGGAAAACGATGAAAGGCGCGTTGTTGGACGAGGTCATTTCGATCCTTTGTCCCAACCCTCCGCGATATTTACCTGCGCCGCCTGAATCCGGCAGCAGTTCGCGCCGCCACATCACGACTGGTGCGACGCTTTCAGTGATCTCGACCTGCGATCCAAACACGCCCGAGGGGTAGGCGGTTGCAGACAATCCGTCTGCGTGGGGTCGCGCGCCGGTGCCACCATTGTGGACCGGTTCGATCGCAAATTCCCGCCCGCCATTGGCTGCAACTTCGGGCGCGTGGCGCATCGGCAGGTCGAACATACAAGAAGCTCCTTCAGCCGGGACCTGATCCGGCAAGGCTTGATGCAAGCACCCCAGGACCAAATCAGGTGTCACCTGTCCCAACGTATGGCGCATCGCAACCGGCACCGGGCGTTGCGCATTCAGGATGCAGCCCTTGGGGCCATCCACCGTGAACGGCTCCAGCGAGCCTGCATTGTTCGGAATGTCCGGGCCAACGATGCAGCGCAAGGCAAACACCGTATAGGCCGTTGCATAGTTCAACGGGACGTTGATACCTTTTTTCGAACAACCCGATGTGCCGGTAAAATCCACATGCATCCCGTCCTTGGTGACAGTCAGCGTGGCGTGCAACTCCAGCTCATTCTCATATCCGTCCATGCGCAGCACGTTCTTGTAAACGCCTTCTGGCACCTCGGCGATGGCCTCTAGCGCGCCCTTGCGCGAGGTTTCGATGATATAGCTGCCCAACGTGTCCAGATCGTCGATCCCGAACTCTTCCATCATCGCCACCAGACGGTTCACACCGGCTTCGCAACAAGCGATCAGAGCGTAGATGTCGCCTTCGTTGGCAATCGGCTCGCGCGAGTTGGCGCGGATAATGTCCATCAAAAGCGCGTTGGGCGTACCTTCTTCGACCAGTTTACAAGGCGGGATCAAAAGGCCTTCGTCGTAGATGTCTGACCCCTCTGGCCCCATCCCCAGACCACCCAGATCGACCAGATGCGAGGTGCACGATGTAAACCCAACAACTTTGCCATCCTTGAACGCGGGCATCATCAGCAGAAAGTCGTTCAGGTGCCCCGAGGCCAGCCACGGATCATTGGTCATGTAGATGTCGCCGGGTTTCATGTCCTGCAGCGCAAATCGCTCTCGCAAGTGCAGAACAGCTTCGGCCATTGTGTTGATATGGCCGGGCGTGCCGGTCACGGCCTGGGCCAGCATCCGACCATTGACGTCAAAGATACCGGCGGAAATATCGCCACATTCGCGTACAATGGGCGAGAACGCGGCACGGATCAGGGTTTGGCCCTGCTCTTCTACTACGGCCAGCAGGCGGTTCCACATCACTTGCAAACGGGCGGGGGAAAGTTCAGCAGTCATTTTGCGCCTCCTTTCTGGTCCTGGACCAGGACAAGGTTGCCAATGGCATCCATGTGCGCCGAGAAATCGGCAGATACGAGCGTGGTGGTTTGCGGTTCATGGATCAGCGCCGGGCCGCGTACATGGTCACCGGGTTTCAGGTCGGCACGGGCCACAAAGGCCGCGTTTTTCGCAGCACCATCCACATCGCAGGTGATGGGTCGCGTTTCAGTGACGTCAAACGCCGAGAGGTCCGGTGTTTGAGGCACCGGCGGCACAGAACTGTCCGGCGTTGCGACCCGAACCGCCCAATTGAGAATCTCAATCTCCATCCCCGGCACGGGGCGCGAGAATTGCTTTTTGTATTCCTCTTCAAAGGCGGCGGTCAGCGGCGTAATATCGTCGCGCGTCAGGGCACGATCCGGTAGCTGGATCTCGATCTCGTGGCCCTGCCCGTTATATCGCATAAAGGCAGTGCGCTGGCTTTCGGTCGGTGCATCGCCTGCCCCTTTGGCAACAACCTCTTTTGCTTCGGCAATCATTGTATCGAAAAGGGCGTTCACCCCATCCATATCCATACTGTCGAGCAAGGAATAGCGTGAGCGGACGATTTCGAACGACACCGGCGCAAACAGGAAGCCAACCGCCGAACCGACACCCGGATTGGGTGGGATCACGATACGCGACACCCCGGCTGAGCGTGCAACGCGGCTTGCATGCAACGGCCCGTTGCCGCCAAAGGCTATCATCGTGCGCGGCCCCAGATCCTTACCGCTTTCAACGGCATGCATACGCCCGGCGCTGGCCATGCTTTCATCCACGATCCGGCTGACGCCGTCCGCCGATCCGACCGCATCCAAGTCCAGTTTCTCGCCAATCACGCGCTTCAACGCGGCCTTTGAGCCTTCGGGGTCCAGTTGAATATGCCCCTCGGCAAACGTGTCTGGCACGATATAGCCAAGCGTGATGTCGCTGTCGGTCACGGTTGGATCCGTGCCGCCGCGCATGAAGGCCACCGGCCCGGGTTCTGACCCCGCGGATTTGGGGCCAACGGTCAGACGGCCCAGACGGTCAACACCTGCTATCGAGCCACCACCAGCGCCGATTTCAATCATCTCAATCACCGGGATACGCACCGGCATGCCCGAGCCTTTGATGAACCGTGCCGCACGGGCAATTTCAAAGGATCTGGAAGTCTGAGGACGCGCGTTGTCGATCAGGCAAAGCTTGGCTGTGGTGCCACCGACATCAAATGACAGGACCTGATCCAGCCCAGACCGCGCCGCAATCCGTGCAGCCAGAATGGCCCCACCCGCAGGGC
Source organism: Ruegeria sp. HKCCD4315 (assembly GCF_013112245.1). NCBI lineage: Bacteria > Pseudomonadati > Pseudomonadota > Alphaproteobacteria > Rhodobacterales > Roseobacteraceae > Ruegeria > Ruegeria sp. HKCCD4315. The sequence continues at coordinate 729,558 of NZ_WVRN01000002.1, forward strand.
CGGATTCAACCAGACGGATTGGAAACCGTGCAGCAGTTTCCACGGTGCACATCCCACCACCCGCAGTCATCATCAAGATCGGACAAGTTACACCCTCGGCCGCGAACTGCTCGACGAACCGGGACAGATAAGATTCCATCAACGGTTGAATGTAGGCGTTTGCGACGGTGGTGCAGAGCCGGTCAAACTCACGCGCTTCGGGACTGACGTCGGACGAGATCGAAACCGTTAAGTCGGGACGGTGTTCAGCCAGAAGATCGCGCAAGCGTTGTTCGTGGGTGGGGTTGGCGTAAGAGTGCATAAGGCAGATCGCCACCGCCTCGGCACCGCTGGCATCGAGCTCGATCAGCAGGTGCTCAATCTGCGCCTCATCCAAATCGATCAGAACCTCGCCTTCGGCCGACATACGTTCGCGGATGACGAAGGATCGTTCACGCGGCACCAGAAGGTCCGGCTTTTCAAGATTAATGTCGTATTGGGAATAGCGCCGCTCGTACCCGATATCGAGAATGTCTCGGAACCCTTCGGTGCAGATCGTTGCCACAACCGCCCCACGCCGTTCAATCAGCGCGTTGGTCGCAAGCGTCGTACCATGAATAAACCCGGTAACTTCCTTTAGCGACCGACCGGTCTGCGTCATGACACGCTGAGCGCCTTCCATAGCGCCTTCGGCTGGGTTTTTATGCGTGGTCAGGGTTTTCGTCGACGCCAGTATCGTCTCATCCCCCGAGACCAGAACTGTGTCGGTAAAGGTGCCACCAATATCGATGGCAAGGCGTAACGCGGTAGTCATTTGGTATTCCGTTGTCGTCTGAAAGCATGCAGGTAGTTCGCCCCGCAGGGCGGCTACCGGCGCGGTGTCACCAGATCACAACCGGTTGCACGGCGGTCCAGACGATTGGGGATACACAAACGAGTCATACCGTTTTTTGGCCCCTTGACCAAAATCCCACTAGCGAGTTTGCGACATTACTGTCCTCAAGCGACACAATCTTGTCCACCTCGCCGATAGACTTCAGGTCATATCCACTTTGTGTGTTTGATGAGAGGGGACAGAGACCAGATCATCCGCAAGCAAGTCATCAACAAAAAGACTTAAAAGTTGCAATCGGCCCGATACTCCGGCCTTTCGGTAAATTGACGCACATTGCGCTTTGATCGTGCCCTGTTTTGTCGCCCGAATTTCAGCGATTTCAGCGATCGCGTATCCTTTTATCGCCAGAATGGCGACGTCCCGTTCGGCCTGAGTCAACGACCATGCCTGGAACCGCGCTTCAAGCACCTCGCCAAACGCGCCAGAGGCGACTTTCATCTGATCCTCAAGCTTGGCCTGACGGCTCAGCATTTTGCGCAGCTCGACCGTGGTGAACGCCAACCCACTAATCAACGCGACGGTGACCAGCAATTCGACAAGATCACTTTCTGCCAGAAAAAAAGTGGAGTTGGGCCAAAAGTCCAAAACAATGTCCAACAGGAAGTAAGCGCTACAGCTAGCCTGCACCGCAAATAAGGACCATAAAACTGTGGCACGTGTCATGATTTTGCTTTCGGTCAGTCCGGGGTGCGTCCGGAGCTGGACACACCCCATTTATATCAGCTGTCGTCCTCGTCGTCTTCCAGCTCAATTTCCAGAACGGCGCCGGTTTCGGGCGAAACTTCGATCTCATAGGTCTTGCCGTCGAGTGACGCATAAACTTCAATCTCGTCCTCTTCGACTTCGAACTTTGTGATGGAATAGCCCTTGGCTTCCAAAGCCGCGCGAATTGCACCCTCAGAGGATCCCAGCACATCATTCACGTTGATTTGCGCCAACGCCAAGCCCGGTGTCGCAAAAGCCGCCAGCACTGCCAGTTTGCCAATTTTGTTCATTTGCATTCCTTTCAAGGATATCAGTCACCGCGAGATTGCGGTTGTCCTGAACTGTGCGGCTTGCTGGCTCAACAAAATTGGACTTTTGGCAGAATTCAACCGGCTTAGGTCAAAGGTTTATGCAGAAAAACGTTAGAGCGGCTGACAGTTTCCAAACCTGTTCAGTACATTGCGCGTGATCTGCTCGACCTGACGATCTTGGCGCACAAGGCCCATCACCCATTCACACGTGCCTGCGGTAAAGACCTCTCCAAGCCCACGTTTCCAATAGATGACCGCCCCGTTGCCCCGGCTGCTGCGATCCAGTGTCTCGTCCGTGCAAACCCCAAACATGCTTTCGGCTTTAAACACCGCATCTGAGCTTCCGATATACAAGGTCTCGCCCCAGATTTCGTGGTCAGGCTCGATATTGGTCGCCAGACCAAGTGCAAGGATCTGTACGCCCAAATCCGCGCCATCCAAGCCGGTGGGAAAGGGCAGCCCGTCATCCATTCTGTAATCCAGCCCATCGACTTCATACCCGAAGATACGCGCACCTGCGCCCAATTGGTCGCCGTATCCCAGTTGTGCGCCTTCAAACGCCCAGTGGTCGGGTCGATAGACCGTAAATCCGCCACTTCCCTGCCCGACACATCGGCCCAGACCTGCATAGACGCCCTTCAAGCCGTTAACCCCAAAGGTCCGGGCACCAGGCCAGTTAGCGGGAAAGACCTCCCACGCCGATGTCACGAGATGTTCGCGGTCGCTCGCCACCAAAGGGTCAAGATCTGCGGTGTATTTATAGCAAACCTGGGTTCGGCCCTGATCTTCGATCCGGGTTTGCCACAGGAAGTTTCCAGCAAATCGGGCGACACGCCCGCCACCTTCCGTAAAGCTGTCGACAGCGTGGCGCATATTGGCTGACCAATATTCGTCGTGGCCCACAAAAACAGCGCATTGATAGTCCTTCAACAGGTCCGGGTCAGCCTCAAGATCATGCTGGGTCGCGAAATCGAACTCGTACCCTTCCGCTTCGGCCCAGCGCGCAAAATGACGCTCGTAGCTGGCCCATCCCGCCGAGGCGTATTTCTTGGAATATCCATAGGAATAGGCCCATTCCATATAGGGGTAGCGCACCATATCTCCTGGTTTATGCGGTGTATCCGGCACAGCACGCGGGGCACCTACAGGAAGCTTACAAAATCCCCGTGACCACGGCCGTTGTGTCGACACCACCGGAGAGAACGACTTGCCCTCGGGTCCGGTGATGCCTTCGTAGTGATTGGACCCTCCCCAGCAATTGTAGGCCAGCCATGTCCCAGTGGCGCAGATCAGTACAAAAGGTGCTGCTGGTTTTTCAGGCGCGCGCCGCAGCAGGAACAAGTGATGCTCTTCCACCCGATCCCCATCTTGTTCCGCACGCAATGTCACCAGGTAGCCGCCTTCACGCCAGTCGTCCGGTATCCTGAACTCGTAAGTCACCTCCCACCCGCATCCGGTGACCGAGCAATCTTTGGGCGTCCTCTGATGCACACCTTTCAAGCCGCTCTCGCGATGCATCACCTCGTAAGTTGCACCATCGCGCCCGATCTCCAGATCCCACTCCCGAGCGGTGGTAGAAACGCGCAGAGCCAACAGTTCGCCCGGCGCATAAGTCATACGCTCTGTGTACCCCCATATCTCAAGAACCGACGCGTCACGGGACGGCCCGATGTAGTAGTGGTCGAGAATATGTCGCGCCTTGGCGCGGGTTCTTGGGGTGATGGCAGGGCCTTGGTCCTCAGAACGCGTCATGGGTTGGTGTCACTCCGGCAGGTAGCGGTCTGACCAGCTTTCACCTGCCGAACCGCTGGCGATCATTGCGTCAATTTCCGCGTCAGAAAACCCGACTTCGCTCAGGATTGATCGTGTGTCCGCGCCGTACTTTGGCATCGGTCCGGGGATTACGATCCTAGCTCGTTCAGGCCGAACTGCGTTCGGAGCAACAAGATCACACCAACGACCCATAGGGTGCAAATCATGCCGGATGACGCTGAACGTATTCTGCGTCAGATCAACCTGACCAGAGCTTTCGAGATGCAAAACAGCATCACGTGTGTCGTGCAGCGAACCCAGCGGCACAACAGTTGAAGACGTGCCCGTGAAAGCTTGTTGCCAAAATGCGGCGGGTTGCGTGGCAATCCGATCTGCCAGGGCTTTGGCCATCTGCGGTTCCGGCATGTCAGCAATATCTGCCAGTTCGTCAACGTGGCGCAAGGCGTCTCGTTGATCTTTTGGTGCCGCGAAGAAAAGCCAACCGTCAGCGGCACGGTAACAGTGGTAATACGGGCCCCATCCCAACGCCGAACGCCCTGCGGGTTCGTCAAAATGGGCGCGGGTTTCAAAATCATACATCAGCTGTGCTTGAATGAGGTTCCCTGCCCCAGCCAGCGCCGCTCGCGCGATTCCGCCTTTGCCGGTTTTCTGCAGCCTCAGAAGTGCCGCGCCCAGCGCAACACAGGCGCAATATCCGGTCAGAACGTCGATCGTGCCGAAATGCGCGTGTTCTTCCGGTGTCTCCATCCCTCCGCCAAAGCGCACCATCACCCCGGTCGCGGCTTGTGCCAGATCATCATAGCCCAAATGGTCCGATTTGGGGCCGCGTGCAGGACCCCCGAAAGCATCCAGTTGAACCAAAATGAGCCGTGGGTTGATCGCGGCCAGCTGCTCTGGGCCAAGGCCCAAGGCGTCGCGCTGTTCGTCCGTGCCGTTCATCGTAATGACGTCTGACGCTTCGATGAGCCGCCGCAAAGCGCGCTGTCCCTGCTCTGAACCGAGGTTCAGCAACACGCTGCGTTTGCCACGATGGGCGTGTAAACCAAATACAACCGTGTTCCACGGATCGACCGAAGGTTCTGCCGGCTGAACCGAGGTAACCTGAGCCCCGTAGCGCGTCAGCGTAGAGCCTATGGTTGGACCAGCGATGACATTGGTCAGGTCCAGGACTCTAAGCCCCTCGAGCCAGCAGCTTTCTTCCACACCCGCCACCCCGTTGCGCGGTGACTCGGCCAGGATAGCGGAAATGGGCGCATTGTCCGGGTCCGGTCCCGGCTGTTTGCCAAGCGCCCCGGCGTCATCGGCAAGCCAAGCCACATTGCCCATCTGTTTCATGTCGCCGTGACGCGGGTCTTGCACCTCAACCACCAGTCCCGAAGCCAAAGCGTGCGGATCTGCCAGCCATTCCCCGGTGAACCGCTGCGCCGTAGCAGGAGCTTTGGCGGCACCGAACAAGGCTTCCCATTCATGAGAAGGCTTGGTTCGAAACGCCTGTTTCATTGCAGCAGATACCCGTGCCCGGTCTCTGGCGCCGACCGGGTAATTTCGCAAAGACCATTCATCAGGCCAGTCTGTTGTGTCCAAGTAAGCATCAAAATCCGGCAATTCGTCTGCCAACGCCCCTAGACCCAGAACCTCCAGCACGCGCCGGGGATGCGTTTTCACACTGCCTGCGACCACATAAAATCCTCGGCCATCAGCGCAGGTATAGGTTCGGTAGAATGGATCCAGAAACTCTTCCAGTTCTGCAAAGCTCAGGTCCATTGGCAGACCTTCGGCCGTGCGTCGGTCCAGCTCCACCTCTCGAGGGGATTTGTAGCGTTCGGGATAATCCTCAATCTGCTCGCAATTATAAACCAACCCTTCCAGCAAGGCCGAGGCCAAAGGGACTTCGATGTGATCCCCCCCATTCCGGTCGCGCGCTGTCAAGGCAAATTGCACCGCCATTGCCCCAAAGGCTGCTCCGTAAGCCGATGCCAGGGTGAGCGGCGTAAAGGACGGGTTGATCCCCATCAAACGCCGGTTCAACCCCATATCCGTAAACTGCCCTGTGCGCGCAGCGATCACCGCCTCCCACGCTGGTAAATTCGCAAGAGCCGGGTCGTTCGACGCGAACCCCGGCAATGAGACAGATACGATGCGCGGATTGATATCACGCAGCGCCTGAGGGCCAAGTCCCAAGCGGCTCATCACGCCGGGGCGGAAGTTTTCGATCACGACGTCGGCTCTTGCCACCAGATCGCGCGCTAATTTCAAACCCTCATCCGACTTGAGGTCGATGGTAATGGCCGACTTGCCCCGCGACAGCATGTCGGTGGCCGGATCCTTTAAGCGCGGTCCGCCGGGCGGATCGATACGGATCACCTCGGCCCCCATGTCGGCCAGCATCATGCCAACCAAAGGACCAGCCAGATACTGGCCAAAGTCGAGAACGCGGATATGGTCGAGAGGTCTTGATGTCATGCGCGGCACTTTTGTTTCAGGCTGATATGAGAAAACACACCGCAGGAAGACAGAGGCACATCTGAGTGATCAGGGTTTGGTTGCACCGCATTGTGTCCTCCCAAGCGCGTTAGCACCATCTTGGGCGCGAATGAGCGGAGGAGGTTGTTTGAATCGACCAGCCAATGTCGCAATTTGACCGCTTTAATCGCAGCAAAAAGGTCTTTGGTGCAGCGCGGCGCTTGGAAGAGCCTTTCATTGCAGAAAGGCGAAACGGGGAAATTAGGAAGTTATTCGGGTGTGGTCAGACCCAACTGCCCAAGAGCGGCCTGTGCCGATTGGCTCCAACGTTCTTTCAAAGCGCTGTTTCGGTTGTGACGCAAACCGATTGAAGTCAGGAAAGCGAACCGTTTCGGATCATCTCCACCAAAGGACAGCGCGACGCGGGGCCACCAATAGTCCACGGCATGTTGCATCTGCTCTGTTTCTCCGCCTTCTGCCAGCTTCACTGCGCCTTCTAGGGCAAGTGCGCCATGATGTGCTTCGACAGGGGCGATCTGTCGGAAGGCTTCAGCCAGCGGTTGGTAAGAAACCGTCGAAAACTCAGCCAGTTGTTCGGCCACCGCGCGGCTCATCAACAGGTTCATGATCACAGCGTCGGTCCAGCCCGAGATCGGATAATTGAACACAGCAAGGCGCATGTCATGTGCGCTGCGCGTTGCGCCGATATCGTCATCGCGATCCAGTCGCGCGGTCCATGGATGGTGCGTGGCGTATCGTTCGGTATCTGCGCCAAACTCGCCCATTATTTTAAGAACGCGATCTGCATGATCGGTTTTCTCAAGCACTATTTTTGCTGCCGCGATCCGTTCCTTGATGCCCGGCCCCTGATTGATGATATCCGCAAAACCCGCGGCGCCAGCCAATTCGCTGTCCACAAAGGTGGCCATCAGCTTCATCAATTCGGCGCGGTAGCGTGGTGGCACGTTTGTCGGATTGGTCAGAACTCCGCCTGCGGCCAGATAGCTGTCGAGTGTCATGGCTTCGGTCATTGATCCTCTCCCTTTACTGGTCGTAGTCCACGACCACACGGTCGGTCACCGGATAAGCCTGACAGCTCAGCACATAGCCTTTTTCGACCTCGTAATCCTCGAGCGCGTGATTGGCGAGCATTTCGACTTCGCCTTCCAGAATGCGACAGCGACAGGTGGAACAAACCCCGGCCTTGCACGCGTATGGCGCGTCCATAGCGTTTTCCAAGGCTGCGTCCAAAATGGATTGATCCTTGGGCAGGGTTACTGTCTGGGTCGAGCCGTCCAGAGTGATTGAAGCGCTAGTCTGGTTCGCCTGCGTGCCCGCCTCTGCTGCATTTGTCTTGCGCTTGGCCCGCCCAGGTTGGGCGCTGGCAAATAGCTCGAACTTGATCTGGCTGTCCTCAAGCCCGTGATCTCGCAGAGCAGCCGCGATCCCCAGCATCATTGGCTCTGGTCCACAAATAAAGGCCGTATCCACGTTTTTGATGTTGATCCAGTGTTCGAACAGCTCGCCGCATTTTTCCTGCGTCACAAGCCCCGTGAACAAGTCGATCTCCTGCGCGTCGGTCTCAAGAATATGGATCACGTTCAGGCGACCCATATAGAGGTTTTTCAGGTCCTCCAGCTCCTCTCGGAACATGATCGTGTTGATGCCTTTGTTGGCGTAGATCAGCGTGAAGCGGGACTTGGGTTCACGCGCCAGCGTTGTTTTCAGGATCGAAAGGACGGGTGTAATCCCCGATCCGCCAGCAAAGCCGAGGTATTGTTTTTCCGCGTCCGCTTCGATTGGCACATGAAAGCTGCCCATTGGCGGCATCGCTTGAACAACGTCACCAACGCTCAACTCTACATTGGCCCAGCTTGAGAAAGCGCCCCCTTCGACGCGTTTGATGCCAACTTGAAGAACGCCGTCATCCTTTCCCGCGCAGATCGAATACGAGCGGCGCAGTTCTTCGCCTTCAAAATCGCGCCGGAAGGTCAGGTATTGACCCGCAGTGAAATCGAACTGTTCCGCTGCGCCATTCACAGGCTCAAGCGTCACAACAACCGCATCGCGGATGGTTTTGTGGATGTCGGTGACTTTCAGGTCATGAAAACGTGCCATCCGGTGCTCCTCCTCAGATGCACTTGAAATAGTCAAAAGGTTCCAGGCAGTCAGTGCAGCGCCAGTGGGCCTTGCATGGGGTCGAGCCGAACTGGCTGACTTTTTCAACAGCCTTGCTGTCGCAATGCGGGCACCGTTCTGGCCCGCCCGCCGGTTGCGGTGGCGCAATGCCATAGTCTTCCAGCTTGGCGCGGCCTTTTTCACTTAGCCAATCGGTGGTCCAGGCGGGCGAAATGCTGGTTTCGATCCTCACTTCGCTGATCCCATGGTCTCGCAGCGCGGTTTCGATATCCATGCTGATGACGGAAGTCGCCGGACAGCCTGAGTACGTTGGTGTGACGGTCACAACCAACGTTCCGGCGTCCCAATGCACACCGCGAACGATTCCCAGATCCACGACCGAGATCACCGGTATCTCGGGATCGGGAACAGCATCCAACCAACTCCAGATCTGATCAGTCGAGGATTGCATCCGCTCTCACCACTTGGCTCCGGGATAGGCGCGTTGCAGCCATTGCATCTGCGTCAGCAGATGACCCAGATGCTCGGTATGCATGCGCCCGTCACGCCCGCCCTTATGGGCAAACTGGCTTTCTGAAATGCTCAGTGTTGCCTGGGTCAGGATCCTTCCGATCAAAGCGTCATATTCTTCTCGCAAGTCAGTCGGATTGGGTGCGATACCTGCGGCGACCATCTGGGCGTCGACTTCATCGCTTGCGAACATCTCACCGACATAGGGCCACAAATAATCGAGAGCTTCCTGCATACGGGCATGGCTTTCCTCTGTCCCGTCGCCCAGCCCCACTACGGTGTCGCCCGAGCGTTCGAGGTGATAGGCAACCTCTTTGCTGGCTTTGGCAGCAATTGCAGCGACACGTTCGTCCGAGGATGCCATCAAGCGCCCCAGCATGATCGAATGCCAGGCGTCGAACAGGAACTGGCGCATCAATGTGCGGCCGAAATCTCCATTCGGAACCTCGACCAGCAGTATATTGCGGAAATCCCAGGCGTCGCGCAGAAAGGCCAGATCATCGGCGGATTTGCCACCTTCTATCTCACCCGCAAGACCAAGCCACATCTGGGTCTGACCGATCAGGTCCAGCGCTGTGTTGGCTAGCGCTATGTCTTCCTCCAGAACCGGCGCGTGGCCGCACCACTCGCTGACGCGATGACCGAGGATCAGAGTGTTGTCTCCCATCCGCAGCAGGAATTGCAGGAATGCTTCATCCCGGGTCATCACATCGCCCCCACTTCATCGGGGATGTCAAAGAAAGTCGGGTGACGATACACCTTGCTTTCGCTGGGTTCGTACAGCGGGCCTTTATCACTGGGCGATGAGGCCGAGATGTTGTTTGCCTCGACAACCCAGATCGAAACGCCTTCGTTACGGCGCGTATAGACGTCACGCGCATTCTTGATTGCCATTTCGGCATCCGGGGCGTGCAGCGATCCAACATGTCGGTGGCTCATACCGTGTTGGCCACGGATAAAGATTTCCCACAGGGGCCATTCGTTGTTCATCGGGTTTCCTCCTTGGGTTCACTCTGCTGCCAGATTGCCGGATTGCTTCTTGCGGGCGTGCGCCAACAGACCGTCCCGCACCCATTTCCCGTCATCCCAGGCCTTGTTGCGTGCAGCCAGACGATCCACGTTGCACGGGCCATTGCCCTTGATCACGTCGAAGAATTCCGACCAGTCAGGTTCTGAGAAATCATAGTGCCCACGTTCTTCGTTCCATTGCAGGTCTGGGTCGGGGATGGTCAGGCCCAAATACTCGGCCTGCGGCACGGTCTGGTCGACAAACTTTTGACGCAGCTCATCATTTGTATTGATCTTGATTTTCCACGCCATCGACTGGGCAGAATGAACCGAGTCCTTGTCGGATGGGCCGAACATCATCAGTGACGGATACCAGAAGCGGTTCATCGCATCCTGAGCCATCTTGCGCTGCTCGGGCGTGCCTTCGGCCATTTTGCGGATCGCGTCGTAACCTTGCCGCTGATGGAAGCTCTCTTCCTTGCAGATACGGATCATTGCGCGTGAATAAGGCCCGTAAGACGTGCGTTGCAGCGGCACTTGATTCATGATCGCCGCACCGTCAACCAGCCATCCAACAGCACCAATATCGGCCCAGTTCAACGTCGGATAGTTGAAGATCGACGAGTATTTCATACGCCCATCAAGCAGCATCTCGGTGATCTCGTCCCGGCTGACACCCAGCGTCTCAGCTGCGCAGTAGAGGTAAAGCCCGTGCCCGGCTTCATCCTGCACCTTGGCCAACAAGATCGCCTTGCGCTCCAGTGTCGGCGCGCGGGTAATCCAGTTGCCTTCGGGCAATTGCCCCACGATCTCAGAGTGCGCATGCTGACCGATCTGACGGATCAGGGTCTTACGATAAGCCTGAGGCATCCAGTCCTTGGGCTCGATCTTGATATCGGCATCAATCCGCGCCTGAAACTCTGCCAGTTTCTCCGGATCTTCGTTTGATGCTTCGGATTTAACCATCTGAGCATACATGTCCCGTCTCCTCCGTTACACGCGTTCAAGAATGAGGGCCGCGCCCTGCCCGACGCCCACACACATGGTGCAGAGCGCATAGCGACCCCCGGTTCGCTTCAATTGATAGGCTGCAGTCAGCACCAGACGCGCGCCGCTCATGCCCAGCGGGTGGCCCAAAGCGATGGCCCCGCCATTGGGGTTTACGTGGGGCGCATCGTCCGGCAGGCCCAACTCGCGCAATGTTGCCAAACCCTGAGAGGCAAATGCCTCATTCAATTCGATCACATCCATCTGTTCGATGCTCAGACCTGCACGGGCCAGAACTTTGCGGCTGGCAGGCACCGGGCCGATGCCCATCACACGCGGTGCAACACCCGCAACCGACATCCCCACCACACGGGCCATAGGGGTCAGACCGTTCTTGGCCGCTGCCGCCTCATTCGCCATCAGAATGGCTGCCGCGCCATCATTTACACCCGAAGCATTGCCTGCTGTGACGGTCTTTTCCGGTCCGTTCACCCCTTTGAGACCCGACAGCTTTTCTGCTGTGGTTCCCGGACGCGGGTGTTCATCCGTATCCACGATGATAGGGTCGCCCTTTCGCTGTGGCACCGAAACCGGAGTGATTTCATCGCCGAAAACACCCGCCGCATGAGCGGCCGCCCACCGGGCCTGGCTGCGCGCAGCAAAGGCATCCTGATCTTCACGACTGATACCATAGTCTTCGGCCACGTTGTCGGCAGTCTGCGGCATGGAATCCACGCCGTAGTCCTGTTTCATCTTCGGGTTCACGAAACGCCATCCGATCGTGGTGTCGTACACTGCGTTGTTGCGAGTGAACGCCGAAGTTGCCTTAGGCATCACAAACGGTGCGCGGGACATGCTTTCCACGCCCCCCGCAATGGCCAGATCGTAATCGCCTGCCTTGACGCCACGGGCTACCATTCCAACGGCATCCATACCGCTGGCGCAAAGGCGGTTCACCGTTGTGCCCGGAACGTCGATTGGCAGCCCGGCCAACAAGGCCGCCATGCGTGCAACGTTCCTGTTGCTCTCTCCGGCCTGATTGGCATCGCCATAGATCACATCGTCGACGCTGGCCCAATCGACCTGAGGGTTGCGTTCTTTCAACGCCGCCAATGGCAAAGCCGCAAGATCATCCGTGCGAACGGAAGACAGCGCTCCGCCATACCGCCCAATCGGTGTACGCGTCGCGTCGCAAATGAATGCGTCCATGCCTGAGGTCTCCTGTTCGCGTCAGTATTCATTAACCGTCTGGTCGGTTTTTATAAAAGCAACCGATTCGAGGCAAGCTTTATGTTACCTTTATTTGATCTCTTTCACCATTTTTGTAACATAAAAGATCAGAACTTTATCGTTGCGATATTTGGGGCCGATTAGGGCGGTGATCCCAACAACATTAAGCTGACCGCGCGACACTCACGTCCCGCTCGGAATCAATCCCCCAATACGGCTTCCAGTGACGCAAGGCTCGGGCGAGGCAACCTGTCTAACAGCTGCGCCACGGACTGTCGGCACTCCGCACCTTTCCAGTCTTCTGGCAGAAAGGCAGGTGGCAAAGGGGGATGGCGCAGGATTAGCCGCCGCCACCCATGAACGATCAGAACACGCAGAACGGCAGTTTGCATGGGGTCGCCCATCCCTTTGGTCGGCAAATGCTGTTCGACGAACTGAAGTGTGGTCCAGAACTGACTGTAAGCATCTTTCAGAGGTTCAGGTCCACATAGATCCCGCATCCAATCGGGCACTGATATGGCACTGCTTTCAATCCCCAAAAGGTCTTCCAGCCCATCAGGGACCGGGCCCGGCGCCATGGCCATAGAGGCATTGACAGAGATATAATCCCCAATGAGCATCAGATCTGACAGTTCTTTGCGGGAACTTTCAGAACTGCTGGCGATCAGCACATGCCAGATGTCGGGCTTTTCGGTCTCACGGGAATAAATACGCGGCGCGGCGGCGGCACTTTGGCTGCGACCAAAATCCGTCAAGCGGTGCACGCTGTTGCGCCCCACCCGCGTACTTTCGATCCAACCTTCTTTCCGCAGCCGATGTAGTGCAACACGCGTCGCCTCAGACTTGATTCCGGCCAGACTGGTGAGCGCCGTGATCAAGCTGCCGCTGACCTGGTCCGATCCGCTGGGCGCCAAATCTCCAAATATCGTAACCAGCACTGACCACACCCGCTGTGTGCCGGTGTTGGTCAGTTGACTGACACAGGTTTCGAACCAATCAGGGCTGATGTCTTTCATACACGAAGTATAATCGGGCCGAAGGGAATTACCATCCGGCCCATCGCACGCATGCAAGTAGCTAGTAAGCAACCATCGTCAACAGCTCATATTCTGCGACCTGTTCGTCATCTTGCTGGGTTAGCGTGACGTGCCAACGAACTTCGCCATATTCATCATTGCGTTTGGTTTTGGCCTTGACCGTCAGGCGAACTTTGATGCTGTCACCGGCTTCAACCGGCTTCATAAAGCGTAACCCATCAAGGCCCGTGTTGGCCAGCACCGGCCCTTCATTTGGTTCGACGAACAATCCAGCGGCAAATGACAGCAACAAGTAGCCATGGGCGACGCGCCCCGGAAAGAATGGGTTCCGTTCCGCCGCGGCCTGATCCATGTGGGCGTAGAAGGTATCTCCTGTGAAAGTGGCGAAGTGTTCAATGTCTTCCATGGTGATGGTGCGGGGTTCCGTGTGAATCGTCTCGCCAATCGCAAGGTCATGAAACCGCCGCGTGAACGGGTGGGCTGGGCCTTTGACCTCGGTCGCGCCGGGCACCCATCTTTTTCCAATCGCGGTCAACAGATCAGGTGAACCCTGAATGGCTGTCCTTTGCATATAGTGTTTAACACCACGCACGCCGCCCATCTCTTCGCCGCCGCCGGCGCGCCCGGGGCCACCATGCACCATATGAGGCAAAGGTGAACCGTGACCGGTGGATTCTTTCATCGAGTCACGGTTGTTGAAGTACAAACGCCCATGATAGGCCCCTGCCCCAATGGCGACCTGACGCGCCACGTCAGGATCATGCGTGATGACCGACGCCACCAAGGATCCCTGTCCTCGGTTTGCCAGTTCAATCGCATGGTCGAGATCGCGATAGCCCATGACCGTGCTGACCGGACCAAAAGCTTCGGTATCGTGCACACGCTGCGCCGCGTCAGGGTTGGCACAATGGTAAAGCATGGGCGGCAGGAACGCCCCTTTTTCGGGATCTGCTCCATCGACCTCAAAATCATCCGGGTTGCCAAAGACACGCTCGGCCTCTTGGCCAATGATCGCCGCCTTTTCCAGAACGTCACGTTTCTGACCATTCGAGACCAATGCGCCCATGCGGGTGGTTTCTAGCCTTGGGTCGCCGATAACGGTCTTGGCCAGCCGTGCGGACAACGCCTCTATCACGGCTTGCACCTGCGCCTCTGGCGCGATGATCCGACGGATTGCGGTACATTTCTGACCAGCCTTCGCCGTCATCTCGCGCTGGACCTCTTTGACGAAAAGGTCAAACTCGGGTGTACCCGGTACGGCATCAGGGCCAAGAATCGAACAGTTCAGGCTGTCCTGTTCGGCGACGAACCGTACAGAGTTTTCAAGGATCACGGGGTTGGATCGCAATTTCAACGCCGTATCTGCCGAGCCGGTAAAGCTGACCACATCCTGCAGGGTCAAACGGTCCAGCATGTCGCCCAAACCGCCCGACACCAACTGAAGCGCCCCGGCGGGCAAAATACCGGATTCCAACATCAACCGCACACACAGCTCGGTCACGTAGCAAGAATTCGTCGCCGGTTTAACGATGGCAGGAACACCTGCCAACAGAGTTGGCGCCAGTTTCTCCAACATACCCCAGACCGGAAAGTTAAACGCATTTATGTGAACCGCCACGCCGTGCAACGGGGTGCAGATGTGTTGGCCCAAAAACGTCCCGTTGCGCGATAGTTGCTCAACATCACCGTCCAGATAGACATGACCATCCGGCATTTCCCGGCGTCCTTTCGAGGCAAAGACAAACATCGTGCCAATGCCGCCGTCGATGTCGATCATATGGTCCGACTGCGTCGCGCCTGTGTTGAAAGACAGATCATAGAGCGCCTGCTTGTGCTGGCCCAGATGCAACGACACCGCCTTGAGCATTTTGGCCCGCTCATGAAAGGTCATCTTGCGTAGGGCCGGCCCGCCGACGTCGCGCGCATAGTCCAGCATTCCTTGCACATTCAGTGCCGCGTTGCCTGCGGTTGCAATGACCTCGCCCGTTACGGCGCTGGCAATAGTGCGCGCCCCGGCACCAGGCGGCACCCATGCACCGGCGACAAAGCTGGATATCTGTTGGATGGTCATGAGCGTCTCCTCATCAGTGTCTGGATCCTCACATCACCTAGTCGAACGTGTGAGGTCATATCTTTAACCGTACGGTCGGTCGTTATTTTTGCACAGCAACACCACAAACCGTACCCTTCAAACCTGCGCGGGCAATCGCGCGAAACCCCGAAACCGGATACGGCCACCGCGTTCAGCACCATCGGTGATGCAAAAATTCGGGAAGCGGGCCAGAAACCGCCCGACTGCCACGCGGCCCTCCATACGGGCCAAGGTCAGGCCAACGCAGGTGTGGGGTCCACCTGCAAAGGCGTGGTGTTTATTGGGGCGCCGGTCCAACATCACTTCATCAGGCTGCGCAAACTGTCGCGGGTCGCGGTTGGCGGCTCCGATGCAAAGATGGATATCTGTTCCAGCGGGAATGGTTTGGCCGTGGAAGATGACATCCTCGGCGGTTAAACGGTTGCCGAATTGGTTGGGGCTTTCCAATCTTAGAAACTCGTCCACGGCGGTGTTTATAAGCTCTGGGTCGGCCAGCAACTCGGCACGCTTGTCACGGTGCCGGTCCAGCAACTCCAGCGCATTGCCGATCAGATTGGTCGTGGTCTCATGCCCAGCATTCAGGATGAAAATGCAGTTCTGGTACAGCTCGACCTCGGTCAACCCGCCATCGGTGTCATCCTGCATCAATCGTGTCAGCACGTCCGTTGACGGGTCACCTGGATTGGCGCGACGATCATCCATGATGTGGCGCAGGAATGCCTTGAAGTCAGACACCGCGCAATTGCCCCAGTCTTCTTGTTCCCGGGTCAGCTGAGGCTCCAAAGCGCCCAAAATGGCCAGAGACCAATCCCGCAGTGGGCCGCGCTCGGATCGGGGAATGCCCAGTAAGTTGCCGATGATTTCAATCGGGATGGCCCCGGCAAAATCCTCGATCAACTCAACAGAGCCCTTGGCCTGCATCTGGTCCAGCAAGCCGTCGACAAGCTGCACCAGGCCAGGCTCCATCTGCGCCAGCGCGCGCGGGTTCATCGCACCGACCATCACCTTACGAACACGGGTGTGCAAAGGCGGATCATTGAACACCAAACTGGTCGTGTGATGTTCGTATAAAGGGCTGTCGACCCCGTATTTCGGCCCAAAAACCGCCTTCTTGTCCGAAATGAAACGTTTTGTGTCCCGATACACCAGATCCAGATCGTCATAGCGCGACAGGATGACAGACCCATCGGCTTGAAAGCAGACGGGCGTGTTTTCGCGCAGCGCAGCATAGGCCGGATAAGGGTCTGCGTGAAAACCGGTTGGAAGTGCGGTCAGCGAGAACATCAGTGTCCCATCGCCCCCATATGTTCAGGCAGAACCAGCACCAGCCATGGTACAAGAACGATCAGCGCCAGGCGAAAGATATCGGCCACCCAAAACGGTGTGACGCCTTTGAAGATGGTCCCGGTCGAGACATCCCCCACCACACCCTTCAGAATGAACACGTTCAAACCGACTGGGGGAGTGATCAGGCTGATCTCAGTCACGACGACAACCACAATACCGAACCAGATCGGATCATAACCCAGCGATGTCACCAGCGGGAAGAAGATCGGCACTGTCAGCAGCAGCATCGACAGTGATTCAAAGACACAGCCCAGAATGATGTAGATCCCGAGAATCATCAGGATCACCACAAACGGCTCCACCTCATAGGCTGTGACCAATGCGATCAAAGCTTCGGGCAGACCGGCCAAGTTGATGAAGTTCGAAAAGATCTGCGCCCCGATCAGAACCGAGAACAATGCCGCAGCAGTGAAACTGGTCTCTTTCAACACTTCAAAGGTGGAACCAAGGGTTAGCCCACCCCGAGACAACGCAATCAGGAAGGCACCCATTGCGCCCATGCCAGCTGCCTCGGTCGGGCTGAAGGTCAGGTTCAGCGGATAGAAGTCAAACACCCCGTACAACCCGCCGATCACAAGGAAGAACAGCAGCAGCACGGCCCAGACCGAGCGCAGCGCCGAAAGGCGTTCGCCCCAGCCATGCCGCTCTCCTGCTGGTCCGGCGTCGGGCCTGCGCCAAACGGTCCAACGCACCGCCAGCAGATAGAACAGGATGCCCAACACACCGGGGATGATGCCCGCAACGAACAGCTTGCCAATCGAGGTTTCGGTCAAAAGGCCATAGATCACCAGAATGACCGATGGCGGGATCAGAATGCCCAGTGTTCCACCCGCCGCAATCGACGCCGTCGACAACTCATCCGAGTAACCGTAGCGGCGCATTTCCGGCATTGCGACTTTGGACATCGTTGCCGCTGTGGCCAGCGACGAGCCACAAATGGCAGAAAACCCACCACAGGCCGCAACCGTTGCCATGGCGATGCCGCCGCGGAAATGGCCCAGGAAGGCATTCGACACCGCATAAAGTTCACGCGCAAGGCCACCCTTGTTGACGAACAGGCCCATCAGGATGAACAGCGGCACAACAGACAGCCCATAATCCTGGGCCGTGTCGGTTATCTGGCGGCCAACCATGGACATCGCAGCCTTCAACCCACGTTCGGACAGGATGCTGCCACCGCGTTCGTATGCAAAGCCAAGCGTCCCGACCAGGCCCATCGCAAAGACTATGGGCAGGCGCAGCAGCACCAGAACAAGGACAAGGGCAAAACCGATCAAAGCGGCAGTCATCAGGAGTGCTCCGACAAGGCTTGGGGGGCAAAAATGTGCAAAATCCCGGTGATGATCATCGCGAAAGCAGTGATCGCGGTGAAGGCGGCGATGAACCAGCCCACATAGAAGACAGGGATCGACAAGTATTCGGTGACATCGCCGTAATCCCGCGCCCGCTCTGCCAGCACCCACACGCGCTGAATTGGCCAGATCAGCATGATACCGGATACCAGAAATACAATCGCGTCACGCGCTCGGCTTAGCCGCAAACGTGCGAAAATTCCATCTGTCAGGTCCACAGCGATCTGTCCGCGTCCGGCCGAGATTATCGGTAGGACCGAAAAGACAAGGATCGCCATCAGAATCCGCGTCAGCTCGGTTGCAGCCTCGATTGGCGCGTTGAAGACAGAGCGCAGGATGACGTCGAAGAAGGTCATCACCATCAGGATGAATAGCGCCACGCAGGCCAGCATCGTCGGAACGACACTGATGCGTCGCGCAAAGGTCACGAGTGAGTACATGATTGGTCCCCAGCGGGTGAAAATGGCTGGCGGGTCACACCCGCCAGCCGGGCTGCATTACTGCGAAGCCATTTCATTTACGATCATGTCATAAGCGGCCTGAGCGTCGATACCCGCGCCGTTGACTTCGTCAATGACCTTGGCGCGCACATCGACGGCAATGGTGTTGAATTTCTCAAGATCTTCAACAGAGGCCGCGTTGATCGCGTTGCCCTCGGTGGTTTCGGTTGCTTCGCGACCGATAGCGTCGATCTCGTCCCAGATCTTGCCAATCTCACGGCTCAGCGGTTCACCAAAGACGTTCTCTTCCAAAGCAGCCTGCAGATCGGTGGGCAGATCGGCAAAAGTGTCTTCGTTCATGATGAAGGCAAACGATCCGCGATAAAGACCACCTGGAACTTCGTAAACATTCTGCGCCACTTCGGTCAGCTTGAAGCCCTTGCGGGATTCAAAGGGCATCACAACCCCATCCGCAGCTTTCGAGGCCAGGGTTTCATAGACTTTCGGCGCAGGCACCTGAATGCCGGTCGCACCCAGAGCCGTGCCGACGTCCCCGCCAACGCCACCCGGGATACGCACTTTGAGACCCGAGACCTCATCCAGAGAGGTCACAGGACTGCTGGAATGTAACTGGGCAGGGCCATGCGTGTGCAGAGCGATCACCTTCACACCGCGATGTTCGTCTGCCTCTTTGAGGAACTTGTCATAGGTGCGCCAATAAGCGACCGAGGCGTCCTCGGCCGAACCCTCATATCCGGGCAGTTCGATCATCTTGGTGGTGACAAAGCGACCCGGCTGGTAACCATGGAAGATGATCGACGCATCAGCTGCACCATCCATGATCAAGTCCATCTGCGCCGGTGGCGGCGCAATGCCCAGCTTGAGTTCTGCCGTGACCTTACCGTCGGTTGCCTCTTCAACCATCTCGACGAATTTCGGCCACATCTTGGCATTGATGCCATGGGTCGGCGGCGCCCAGCTTGAAATGGTCAGCGTATAATCCGCAGCCAGTGCCACTGTGCCCGAAACGGCCAACGCGGCCGACGCCAATAATGTGCTTATCTTGGTGAATTTCATGGTTCTGTCTCCTCCCAGTGAAACATGAGTCAAGAATGCGTTAATGGTCGCTTTTGTAACCATCAACATGTTAATGGTTCCCTTCACGGTCCGCGATGCGCCACGACCCAGGGTTTTCGTTTGCAACTGTCAGCATCATTGCGTGAGATACTTCGATACCGATCTTGTTGCTGTAGTGCATTGGCCCTCCACGCCAACGCGGGAAACCGTATCCATGGATTTGTACCATATCGACAGCGTCTGCGTTCTCTGCGATACCCTCTTGGATGATCAGGGCACCCTCGTTAGCCAGAACCGCCAGAATACGGGATGAAATATCCTGTTCTGTGAAAGTCCGGCGGGTGATGCCCTGTTCGGCTGAATAGGTTTCGATCAAAGCCTCAACTTCAGGGTCTCGGGTCGGTGTGCGGTCGCCATCCGCGTAACGATACCAACCCTTGCCCGCACGCTGACCAAAACGCTCCATCTCACACAGTTGATCAGGGATGGGCACATAGCGTTCGTTTGGGTCGCGAGTTGCGGCATTGCGCTGCCGGTTGGCCCAGGCGATCTGAAGACCAGTCAGATCCTGCAGCTCATAAGGTCCCATGGGCATCCCAAACGCCCGCATCGCCGCATCCACCTGATAGGGCAGCGCCCCATCGGCCAGCAAATAGTCGGCTTGTCGCCGATAGGCGGCCAACATGCGATTGCCGATAAAGCCATCGCAAATGCCGGACAGAACCGAAACTTTTCGCAGCTTCTTACCCAACGCAAAGCCAGTGGCGACGGTGTCTGGGGATGTCTGCGGCATGTGCACTATTTCCAGCAACTTCATGACATGAGCTGGACTGAAGAAATGCAGACCAATGCAGCGGGTTTGGTTTTCAACACCTGCAAAAATATTCACCGGGTTCAGGTAGGATGTATTCGTGGCCAGGATGGCATCGTGGTTCATGTATCTAGCCAGTTCCGCAAACACCGCCTGCTTTACGGGCAAGCTTTCGAACACGGCTTCGATAGCCAACTCGGCATCCGCAGCTGCGGCATAGCTATGGGCAGCCTTGAATTTGGACAGGTGGTCTCGCAGCTGCGCCTCGGACATCCTGCCCCGTTTAACAGCGCCTTGAAGCAGAGATTCAACCCGCCCCTTCGCCGCCAATGCGGCCTCGGCGTTTTGCTCGATCACAGTGACCGACAATCCACCATTCAGGGCGGCCGTAGCAATGCCTGCGCCCATCAGCCCGCCGCCCACAACCGCGATCCGGGTGATGTCGCGCGCAGTAGCGCCCTTGATCAACGCAGGTCTGGACACGGTGCGTTCGGCAAAGAATGCGTGGCGCAACGCCCGGCTTTCAGCGCTTTGGCGCAGGGCCAGATGGCGGGCGCGTTCTTTCGGTTGCCCCTTAGCGAATGGCTCAACGGACCAGCCGAGAGCGCTCAGGTTTTCCAGCGGAGATTGTTGCCCTTTCGCGCGTTTCTGCAACGCCAGACGGCTTGTTTCAAACAGATCGGGCGCAAAGTCCGGTACAGTGCGCTGACTGACAGGCAGTGGACGTTCGGGCAAGTTGGCAACAAATTCCGAAACTGCATCCAATAGGTCGTCGGCGACCAGATCAACGCCCCCGAGTGCCGCCAATGCATCAGCTTTCTGAATCTTCCCGGAACACGCCATGTCGATTGCTGCCTGCATCCCCACAAGACGCGGCAAACGTTGGGTGCCCCCTGCCCCGGGGATCAACCCCACATTGACCTCGGGCAAACCAAAACCGGTGTCCGGTGCTGCGATCCGCCACGCGCAGGCCATGGCAATTTCGAACCCACCGCCCAGCACATTGCCGTGCATACAGGCGACAAACGGCACTTTGCTGTCTTCGATCTTCTGAACAACATCCGGTAAATGCGGCTCAATCGGCGGCACATCAAACTCGGACATGTCACCACCAGCGATGAAGGTCCTGCCAGCGCAACACAACACCGCCACGCGCGCACCTTGAACCGCATCAACTGCGTCGGACAGCCCCCGCCGCACTGCGGTAGAGGTCGCGTTCACTGGCGGGTTGTTGACCGTGACCCAAGCCACGTCACCCTTGAATTCAACGCTCACCAGCGACGACTGCAACATCGACAACCCTTTTTGATCGGCCCAGATTCGGTACTGGTTTATATATTGACCAACCGTTCGGTTAATGCAATGATTAAGTTGAAATGAGGCCAGAAGAGACAGTCATGAGCGATACGATACTTGCACAAGACCACGGGAACTGGGTTGAAATTACCCTGAACCGCCCAGACAAGTTGAACGCGTTCAATGAAGACATGCACGTCGCCCTGCAAGACGCGTTGAAGACCGCGCGCGACAACGGGGCCCGCGCGATATTGCTGACCGGTGCCGGGCGCGGGTTCTGCGCAGGTCAAGACCTGGGCGATCGCGATCCATCCAAAATGGATGGCCCTCCGGATCTGAGCAAAACGGTACGAACGTTTTACGCTCCTCTGGTCCGGTTGATCCGGTCCCTGGAGTTCCCGGTCATCTGCGCCGTAAACGGGGTCGCCGCAGGTGCAGGTGCGAATCTGGCGTTGGCCTGTGACATGGTTCTGGCCGGGGAAAATGCCAAATTCATTCAGAGCTTTTCCAAGGTCGGCCTGATACCGGATACGGGTGGCAGTTGGCACTTGCCGCGCCTGTTGGGTGAGGCACGCGCTAAGGGGTTGGCGCTAACCGCTCAACCTCTTTCAGCCAAACAGGCAGAGGATTGGGGACTGATCTGGAAAGCACTGCCCGACGATCAACTGATGAGCGAGGCGCGCACGCTTGCCGCGCAATTGGCCAACGGCCCCACGCTCGGGCTGGGCTTGACTAAACAATGCATTCAAGCCGCGGCCACCACATCCCTATCAGATCAGCTTGAAATTGAAGCTGACGCAATGAAAACTTGCGGGGAAAGCGCAGACTACTCAGAAGGCGTATCCAGCTTCCTCGAAAAACGCGCACCGCATTTTCAGGGACGTTGAGGATGACCCCAAAAGAACGCGCCGAAAAATCCGCCGCTGCAATGTGGGCAAATGACGAGGCAAGCAAATGGTTTGGCATGGAGCTTGTTGAGATTGACGAAGGCCACGCAGTTCTGGCACTGACCGTCGCCAGCCATCACTGCAATGGTCATGGCACATGCCATGGGGGCGTCACCCACGCTCTGGCCGACAGCGCCTTCGCCTTTGCCTGCAATAGCCGAAACAAGGCAACCGTCGCGCAACACACAATGATCAGCTTCCTCGCCCCCGGAAGCAAAGGCGACCGTCTGACAGCCACCGCGAAAGAGGTCACTGTGTCCGGACGCAGCGGTATTTATGACGTTCGCGTCACAAACCAAGACAACATTCTGATCGCTGAGTTTCGCGGCATGTCACGCGCGGTGGGCGGTCAGAATTTTCAAGAATAGCTTCGCGACTGGAGGAGTGACGCGATGGAAGACCTATCCCCAAACAAAGCGGATCTGGACCCGATCGAGATCGCCTCAATCGACGAAATTCGCGCCACACAGCTTGAACGGCTCAAGTGGTCCGTACGCCACGCATACGAAAACGTTGCGATGTACAAACAGCGGTTTGACGAAGCCGGTGTGCATCCCGACGATCTACAGCAACTGTCCGACCTTTCGAAGTTTCCGTTCACATACAAAAACGATCTGCGTGACAATTACCCGTTTGGTTTGTTCGCAGTTCCGCGCAGCGAGATCATCCGTCTGCACGCGTCCTCGGGCACGACGGGCAAACCGACCGTGGTGGGTTACACCAAGAATGACATCGACAACTGGGCGGATTTGGGCGCGCGCTCTCTGCGCGCTTCGGGCCTACGCAAAGGCGACATGGTCCACAATGCTTATGGTTATGGGCTGTTCACCGGTGGGCTGGGTGCACATTATGGAATTGAACGCCTTGGCGCGACCGTTGTTCCCATGTCCGGGGGGCAAACCGAAAAGCAGGTTAACCTGATCAACGACTTCCGGCCCGACGGGATCATGGTGACACCGTCCTATATGCTCAATATCCTTGAGCAGTTCCACAAGGCCGGTCTCGACCCCCGTGAAAGCTCGTTGAAGGTTGGGGTGTTTGGTGCTGAACCCTGGACAGACGCCATGCGAGCCGAAGTCGAAGCCGCGTTTGATATGCATGCGGTCGATATCTATGGCCTGTCCGAGATCATGGGTCCCGGGGTGGCCAATGAATGCGTTGAAACCAAAGACGGTCCTGTGATCTGGGAAGATCATTTCCTGCCGGAAATCATCGACCCCGTGTCTGGTGAGGTTTTGCCCGACGGCGAAACCGGCGAATTGGTGTTCACAACCCTGACAAAGGAAGGGTTGCCGATGATCCGGTACCGCACGCGCGATCTAACGTGCCTGCTGCCGGGAACAGCACGTTCCATGCGCCGGATGGCAAAGATCACAGGTCGCAGCGACGACATGATGATCCTGCGCGGCGTCAACGTTTTCCCCAGCCAGATCGAAGAACAGGTCATGGCGACGGGGGGTCTTGCCCCGTATTATCAGATCGAATTGTATAAGTCGGGCCGCATGGACGCGATGCGGGTCTTTGTTGAATCCTCAATCGATTCTACCGACGAACTCTCCAAAACCGCGGCGGCCCGCATGCTGACCAAGCGGATCAAGGACGTCGTTGGCGTTTCAACGGAAATTGTTGTAGGTGACCCCGGCGACGTCGAACGCTCTCAGGGCAAGGCGAAGCGCGTCGTCGACAATCGCGATAAGGAATAAACCGTGGCCCGAACAATCGCCAAAGACCACGACCAAAAGCGGGAACAGATCCTGAAAACGGCGGCCAAAGTGTTTGCCGATCAGGGATTTGATCGCGCGTCGATGACTTTGCTCGCCAAGGAATGCGGGATCTCGAAGGCCAACATTTATCACTACTACGACAGCAAGGATGCCATCCTGTATGACATCCTTGAAACCTATCTGCGCGAGTTAAGGGATCGGATCTGCAACGTGGATCTGAGCGGTTTGAACCCTGAGCAGAAGCTGCGCAAGGCGGTGCGCGAAATCCTGTTTGCCTATCAGGGAGCGGATGACGAACACCGTGTACAAATCAGCGGCATGAGCGCGCTGACGGACGATCAGCAGAAACTTCTGCGGGGCTATCAGCTTGATTTGGTGAATTTTGTACGCGACATCCTCAAAGAGTTGTCTCCCGACGCTTTCGACAATGCCAAAGACAAGTTGCGCGGTGCCACGATGTCGGTCTTCGGGATGCTGAACTGGTATTATATGTGGAATACCGGCGCGGGCCCCAAAGCCCGCGAAGACTATGCCGATCTGGTCAGCACGCTGACAGTGCATGGCGTGCAAAAGCTGTAGCCGCACGGCACGGCCCACAATACGCTATGTCGAAGCTTTGAACCTCTTCAGGTAGGCTTGTTTTGCGACCACAACATCCTCGTCCGACATGTTTGATCGGTTCAGATCAAGAAAGTGTTCTGCTGCCCCAACTGGCTGAACATTCAGGTTGTTGACGGGCTTCAGATCGTCCGACCGTACATTCAAAATCGAAAGCAACTTGGTGACAGGAAACAGACGATCGCTTAAACCCAAGGTGTTCAAAGAGATAACGTCCGCGCGTGAGGACATCTGATCTGCGACCCGAGCCACAACGCCATCGAGGTCCGCGCCCGGGTTCAGCAGTTCGGTGTATTCGCACAGGTCTTCTTGAATTCTGTTTCCGCGAATGTTCTGCCAATACACGCTTTTGATCCAATCAGCGGTATCTCTGCTCGTGTAAAAGAATGTGATCCGCGCCTTGTTGTCTATGAGTCTGTTGATTTCCTCCCAGATAACTTCAGCAAGGATGTGCGTTTGGCCATAGGACCACACACCCTTGCGCCCCGGGATCATGCCTGCAAACTCTTCGCTGCTGATCAGCAACGGCAATTCAGAGTGGCCATCCAACGACGGCAGAGCCTGACGCAATTCCTTCCGGAATTTTTCAAGCGCTCTTTCTGCCGGTACTACTGAAAAACGGCGCGCGGCAACACCAGCGTCTTTCAAATTCCGTGGCACCAAAACAATGACTCGGTTCTTTAACCGGAAACGGTTCCTGTACAGCATCGTTTGCAGGGTTCTGGTTCCGGTTTTGTGAAACCCTTGATGGACAACAACCTTCAGCATCGACCCTTTTGATCTAACCCACGCCTCACATCAGCATTTAGGGTTACCGCATCAAAAACATCAAGCTGTCCAGTCGATGCTCAGGTCTTCTCGAAACGCAAAGCGGATCAAATGCGTCTCGATCACCTGTTGCCAACGACGCAGATCGCCTCGCGGGCCGGTTGTGGCGGTCACCGTCAAAGCGGTTGCATCTGCTTTCAATGTCACCCGATCGCCATCAGGGAAAGATACGCTGCCCTGTGTTCCATCGAAGGAGATCTCGGCCTTGTGCGACCAATGTTTGCAGAGCTGCTGCAGGTATTTTGAGGCCGCGCTCGTTTGCGCAATGCCTGTTGCGGTCTGATCAGGCAGCAGGCTCAGACCCGCGACAGCGGCAGACCGGATTGCTTTGGCAAACAAGGTCACGTCGATGCTGGTGGCCACGAAAGTTGCGCCAATATCCAGGCACTTGCGTTGAAGATTCAGGTCCAGTGTCAAAATCCCGGCGGCCTTGCCTGCCGTCACGATCCGATGGATTGCATCCAGCACTGCTGCAACCACCTCAGGGTGGTTCGCATCCCCCAGATGACCCATATCGGCGGCCAGGTCGGCGGGTCCGATGAACACCCCGTCCACATCAGTCGCCAGAATATCATCCAGCGCGTCCATGCCATTGTTGTTCTCGACCTGCACAAGCAGGCAAATCTGTTCGTCGGCGGTTTTCAAATAGTCCGGGATCGCAGCAAAGCGTGACGCCCGCGCCAACGATGATCCAACACCTCGAACACCATGCGGTGGATACTGAACGGCCCGCACCAGTTCGCGCGCCTGATCGCCGCTTTCGACCATCGGCACCAGAATATTCTGAACACCGGCGTCCAGATACTGCTTGATCATCCAGGTTTCGCCGATCGGCAAGCGTGCAACCGGCACACTGCCGGACCCCTCAATCACGCGCACCTGTTCGAGGATCGATTGCAGATCGTTAGGCGCGTGTTCGCCATCAACCAGCAACCAATCGAACTGCGCTGTGGCAGCGATCTCGACCGCATAGGCATTGGCCAAACCAACCCAGCATCCGATCTGCGGAGAGCCGGCCTTTAACGCAGCCTTGAATGCATTTTGTGGCGCAGGCATTGGTATTCCTTTCAGGCGAAATTGATATCGACCGAGCCAAACGGCCCGAAATCCGCGTGAATTTTGGTGCCCGAGGGGCATTCGACGGGGCGGATGAAACTGCCGGACAAAATAGTCTGCCCCGGTTCGATGCTCTGACCATATTGCGCCATGCGACGCGCCAACCAAACCACGCTTTCAATAGGGTCATTCAACACACCAGCACCCAGACCGGTTTCTTCGATCTCACCATTACGGAAGGTAAGCGCCCCAACCCAACGCAGATCAAAGGCATCAACTGCGTGGCGTTCGGCACCCAAAACGATGCCTGCATTGGCGGCGTTGTCGCTGATCGTGTCAAAGACAGTGCGCGCCTTGCCGGTCTCGGAATCCACTCTTTGTATGCGAGTGTCCAGAATTTCCAGTGCAGGGGCGACGTAATCCGTGGCAGCGATGATGTCGTCGCGAGATACGTTTTCGCCACCAACGGCGGACTTCATAACAAAGGCGATCTCGGCCTCAATCCGGGGCTGAATGAAACGGCCTGCCGGAACGGTCGCGCCATTGTCAAACGCCATGTCATCAAACAAAATTCCACTGTCGGGAATGTCGATGTTCAAGGCATATTGCATCGCCTTCGAAGTCAGCCCAATCTTCCACCCGATCACCTTGCGCCCTTCGGCCAGTTTCTGGCGATAGATGGCGTTCTGAATCTCATAAGCGTCATCCATACCCATCTCGGGGTGCCGCAGGCTAAGCAGGCCGATCTGTTCGCGCCTGCGTTCGGCTTGCAACAGTTCGGCGGCGGCTCGGGCGTGGTCTTCGGGCGTCATACCTCTTCATCCTCGACAGTGTTGCGCAGGATTCCGATACCTTCGACGGACACCTCGACAACATCTCCGGGCACCAGGTACTTCGGCGGGTCGAACCGTGCCCCTGCCCCGGTTGGTGTACCCGTTACAATGATGTCGCCCGGCTGAAGCGTCATGAAGGTCGAGATGTATTCAATCTCGCGCCGGATCGGGAACATCATGCGGTTCAGAGTATCGTCCTGTCGAAGCTCACCGTTCACGCGGGTCTGGATGCGGGCATCATCCAGTTGGGCCGCGTCCGTGAACGGCACCAGCCATGGACCAATGGCCCCCGAATTGTCCCAGTTCTTACCTTGCGTGACATTGAACTTTGCGTGCCGCACCCAGTCGCGAATGGTGCCTTCATTGCACAAGGTCAGCGCGGCAATGTGATTGTATGCATCGTCCTTTGAAATGCGCCGACCAGCCTTGCCAATTACGATGGCCACTTCGCCTTCATAGTCCAGAGTGTGGTTTTCCGGTGGGCGGACCAGAGGGCGGTCATGACCGGTGAACCCGCTGGCAAAGCGCGGGAACAGCGACATGTATTTCGGCTGTTCGCTGCCATCTTTGTATTCGGCATTCCGGTCAGGGAAGTTTACGCCGACACACAGGATGCGGCGCGCATCTGGCATCACCATGTCATAGGTGAAGTCGGTATGCGTGACGGCTTTGCCCTCAGCGGCTTTTGCAAGTTGCTCGAACGCCCCCGCGGCAATCACCTCGTAAAGGTTGTCGTGATCGGGGAACGCTTGGTTCAGTGCTATCGCACCGTCGTCAGTGATTGCTCCGAAAAACCGTTCCTCACCCGCTAAGAAAGTTGCAAACTTCATTCAAGTGTCTCCCACACGTCCCGGATCACGTCGGCTGCAATCAGCACGTCATCTCGGGTTGTATCGAATTGCCCGACCTGAAAGCGGATGATCTTGCGGCCGTCGAACATGCCTTGGGTAAGATAGATCCGGCCATCATCGTTCAACGCATCGACCAACCGCTGCTGCATTGCATCGTCTCCCGAACACCGGAACGAAAACAGGCTTAGAATCGGGCCGGTCGTGATCTCGAACCCCTCCATCGCTCCGATCCGATCAGCGAGCTCCTGCGCCCAAGTCACATGATTGCGGATGCGTTCGCGCAGTCCTTCCAATCCGTATGAGCGCAATAGAAACCAGATCTTCAACGCCCGGAACCTGCGCCCCAGTGGGATCGTCCACTCCGAGTAATTCGTCACCTCTGCTCCGGTTGTCTTGAGGTATTCCGGCTCGATCTTTAGCGTGTTGAGCTGCGGCGCGGCGTCCCGTAAGAACTGGATAGCGCAATCAAATTGCGCGCCCATCCATTTATGCGGGTTGAAAACAATGCTGTCATAGCGGTCGGCACCCTGCCACAGGGCTTCGCGAAATTCAGGGCAGATCATGGCCGATCCGGCCCAGGCTGCGTCGAGATGGGTGTAAAGGTCGTGTTTTTGCGCGCTATCTGCAACCGCCACCAAGTCATCACAGGCCCCAACACCGGTTCCGCCCGTGATGGCAATGATACCAGCAGGGACATGACCGGCGGCTAGATCGCGTTGAATGGCAGCTTCAAGCTCGGAGGCGTCAATTGAAAAGCTGGTCCCCTGCGTGGGCAGCTTGACCAGATTGTCCTGTCCAATCCCCGCGACCCAGCAAGCCCTGTCGATGGACGAATGCACTTGATCGGAACAATAAATTCGCAGCGCGCCCTTGGTGTTCAATCCTTCGCGGTTGCTGGTAAAGCCCGTGGCCCGTTCCCGCATCGTCAGAACCGCCGACAAAGTGGCGGATGAGGCGCTGTCCTGAATAACTCCGGTCCTACCTTCGGGCAGCCCGAGGGCCTGCCGCAACCAGTCGACCATGACGCCTTCGACCTCGGTCGCGGCAGGCGAGGTTTGCCACAACATGCATTGCGCCGCGATTGTCGTGACCAGCATCTCGGCCAGCATCGACGGGGGCGCGGCATTGGCCGGAAAATACGCAAAGAATCGTGGGTGTTGCCAATGGGTGATGCCTGGCATCACGATCCGTTCAAAATCAGCCATGATGGCATCCATCGGTTCACCCGCATCGGGTGGGGTTGCCACAAGCTGGGCTGCGATTTCCCCCGGTGCGGTCTGCGCGCGCACAGGGCGTTCCGCAAGTGTCTTATGGTAATCGGCCGCCCATTTTGAAATGTGCTGGCCCCAATGCGAAAACGTGTCCCAATCCATGCGTTAGCCTTTTGTTGTCGCAGAAAACTCATCCCGAGCGACCCTGCGAGATAAGCGGTCTTAACAAACCGATACGTTTTGATCTAATGAAGCAATCCCTGATGCCTGATGTCAGACCGAAAAGCTGACATTTGCCTGACCCGTGCCAGAGCTGCCAAAGTATGGGGTATAGATGTCAATCTTACCCTTGTAGCTGCCCCAGCCCAGCGCTCCGAATAGCAGGGCGGTGTCGTTCATTGCACACTCTCCGGTGCATTTTTTGGCATAGTCGGGCAGCATTTCAAGGAACTCTTCAAAACGGCCCTGCTCCCACAATTCCAACACCCGCATATCCATCTGGCGATTGAACTCACCATTCACCGCGTTCAACCCTTCGACCGATCGTTCATTCGGGGTGAAATCATGGCTGAGAGACCCTGATGCCAGAACAGACACATTGCGGTCAGAACGCCGGATGCCTTCGGCAATGGCCTCACCCCAAACCCGGTTTTCCGCAATTGAAGAGAATTGATTAACAGCCACGGGCAAGACCCGCGCATTCACCCCTTCGTTGATGAAATGCATGGGCAACAGGGTCCCGTATTCCATACCCATATCTGGGTGCGAATGGCCGAGCGCGCGCTCTCCACGCTCGCGCAGAACATCAAGGATCGTTTTCCCCAACTCATGATCGCCGCGATAGTCAAACTCCATATCCGCTAACATATGCGGAAGTTCGTGACTGATGAATCGACCCTTATGGTGCTCTTTCGTGTTCAGGTGAAAGCCCTGATTGGTGATCCAATGGGTATCGAACACAATGAACGTCTCGACTTCGCGGTCTATCGCGTCCTGACGCAGGCGGGCATACCCATCAATGGCAGATTGCCGGATACCTTTGTATTTCGGCATCGTGTGGGACATCCAGATGCTGGGCACATGCGTTATTTTCGCGGCCTGTACGATCTTTCCCATGACGGTTCCTCCTGATGCGTGCCGGTGGCCCCGTTTTGGGATCACCTGAAGGGCTTACTTCCCCAATTGCATGATCTTGTGCTGACCGGTGGCAAAACCGATGTGCTTTTGTTCCATATAGAACTCAAAGCTCCAATCCCCGCCGTCTCGCCCGATTCCAGACGCTTTGACCCCGCCAAAGGGCGTAGGCAGGTGACGCACGTTTTCTGAATTCACCCAAATCATCCCAGCCTCCAGCTTGTCTGTAAAGCGTAAGGCACGGGTCAGGTCGTTGGTCCAGACATAGCCCGTCAAACCATAGGGCGTGTCGTTGGCAATCTGAAGCGCCTCGCCCTCGGTTGCAAAGGGGATCGAGGTCAGAACAGGGCCAAAGATCTCCTCGCGTGCGATGCGCATCTGGTTGGTGGCATCGGTGAACAAGGTCGGACGGATAAAGTAGCCTTCGTCGCCCACCTTGACCCCGCCGGCAGCGACGGTTGCACCGTCCTTTTTGGCGATGTCGAAGTAGCTGGTGACTTTGTTGTAGTGCTCCTCGGTCACCAGTGGTCCAATCTCGGTCGTGGGGTCCAGCGGGTGGCCCACCTTGATGTTGTTCACACGCTCGACCAGCTTTGCCTCGAACTCATCCTTGATCGTATCTTGCACCAGTAACCGCGAGGATGAGGTGCAACGCTCGCCGTTGATCGAATAGATCATGAAAATCACCGCATCCAGCGCACGATCCAGATCGGCGTCATCAAAAACGATCACAGGGTTTTTTCCACCCAGCTCCAGATGGTTGCGCTTATGCGTGTCCGCGCCCTGTTTGACGATAAGGCTGCCAGTGCGGCTTTCGCCGACAAAAGCAATCGCCTTGATCAGTTTATGTTCGCACAGGGCTTTGCCTGCATCGGGGCCAAACCCATTGACCGTGTTCAGCACGCCTTTGGGCAACCCGGCCTCTTCGGCGATTTCCACCAGCAGGCGGGCCGTCAGGGGAGAATCCTCTGCGGGCTTATGTACCACCGTGCAGCCCGCAGCCAATGCAGGGGCGATTTTCCAGGTCGACAGCATGAACGGTGTGTTCCATGGGGTAATCACCCCAACTGGTCCAATTGGAACGCGCGTGGTCACGTTCATCAGCGTCGGGGATTTCAAGTGTTGCCCGTCGCGCGCCTGAACCACTTGATCTGCAAAATACCTGAAGTTCTCAGCACCCCGCAACGCAGCCTTGGACATGAAGCGCAGCGTCTGGCCCGTGTCCCAGCATTCACACAGCGCGATTTCCTCGGCCCGCGCTTCGATGGCATCAGCAACGCGCAACAAGATGCGGCGGCGTTCGGTGGCAGACATGTCGCGCCATTCAGCAAAGGCGGCATGGGCGGCCTCGGCGGCGGCGTCGATGTCTGCTGCGGTGCCATGAGCAACATTGCAAATCACAGATTTGTCGACGGGCGAAGTGGATTGGAACACTCCTTCGGACCCGTCCCGGTCTTCGCCAGCGATACGATTGCGGATACCGGCTTCCCTGAACCGGGCCAGGAATCCCGTTAGTTTTTCAATATTCGTATCCAGCGCACTCATGTTTCAGGTCTCCTGCGTAGTCGCGGCCAGATGGTCGCGGATCGTGCCGGTCTTGGGCGAAAGCTTTGGGTCGATGTCGCGCATCTCAAGCGACAGAGCGATGGAATTTTGCGAAAGAGCCGGCGCCAGATAGGCTTTGACCGCGTCAAATACACGCCGCGTCGCGTCCTGCTTGACGTCTTCCGACCGCCCTGCACGCAGACGGATCGAGATATCAACAAATCCATGCGCCGGATTTCCATCCGCAATGGCATAGTGGTCCACACGCGTTGCGCGCACGCGAATGCCCGGCATCGGAAAGGTGTCGATCTCGGCAGCTGTTGCCCTTATGCATTCGCACAGGCCACCCATGTCGATCTTGTCTTCCAGGTTTCCGGAATATTCGACGTGGAAATGCGGCATGATTCCTCCTTATTACTTAACATGTTTAGTATTTAATGCGCCCCACGTCAAGAGATTGCTTTGTTAATCTTTGCAATTTCCGAACCACCGCTCTAGAAGGCCGCATGACCACTCAAAGCCACACCAAGAGCACCGCCCGGTCCCTTCCTATCGCGCTGTTGCGTGCCCGTGAAACCGTCATGGCCCCGATCCGGGACATGCTGCAAGGCATCCAGATAACCGAGCAGAAATGGCGCATACTGCGTGTGCTGGACGAGCTGGGCGAAGTGGAACAAAGCACCATTGCGCATGAGGCTTGTCTGCTGCTTCCAAGCGTGACCCGCATCTTGCGCACGATGGAAGCTGATGGCCAGATCACCCGCCGCCAGGACAGTAACGACAAACGCCGCACCATGGTCACGATCACGGATGCAGGCCGGTCCATCCTTAAGAAAAACCTGGCCACGTCACTTGCGATCTCCAGCAATATCGAGGCTCAGATGGGTCGTGAAAAGCTGGACCAATTGCTGGATCTTCTTGAAGAACTACAAGCAGTTAAAGTTTGACCTCGCCTTTGGTAGACGAGGCCGATTGAACGCTCAAAGAGTCGACAGACCCGTATCCAACGCTGACAGGATCTTAGTCACATCATCTGACGTGATAATCAGCGGTGGCGACAGAATGATGTTGTTGCCGGAAACGCGCACCATTACGCCATCTTCGTAAGCCGCTTTCTGAACCTGCAACGGCAGGTGTTTGGCAATTGGGGCTTTGGTCGCCCGATCAGAAACGAGTTCGAGCGCGCACATCAAGCCCTCGCCACCGCGCACGTCGCCGATCGCATCGTGCTTTTCGGCCAGCTTCTGCAACCCGGCAAACAATTCATCCCCGCGCGCCGCTGCATTTTCCCAGACCCGCAAACGGGTGATCTCGGACAGGGCAGCCAGCGCCGCAGCGGCCCCGACCGGATGGCCGGAATAGGTGTAGCCCTGATCGACAGATGCCAGCCCCGTGGTGTCCTTTTCGAAGACTTCAGCGACAGCGCCCGAAATCATTGCCGCGCCAAAAGGAAAGTACCCGTTGGTGATCGCTTTTGCTGTTGTCATGATATCCGGCTGAACGCCCCAATGCCGCGCGCCGCTTTCGCTGCCAGTGCGGCCAAATGCGGTAATGATCTCGTCAGAGATCAAAAGAATACCGTGTTTGGAACACACCTCGCGCACCATGGGCATGAAGCTTTTGTGCGGTGGGATCACACCCCCTGCCCCCAGAACCGGCTCCATGATAAACGCCGCAACCGTGTTCGCCCCCTGAAACGCAATCTCGGCTTCCAACGCCTTGACGCAAAGTTGCGCCAGACGCTCGGGGTCCGTCTCGTCAAACGGGTTGCGATAGGTCCAGGGTGCGGGCACGTGGAAACAACCCGGCATCATTGGCTCATAGACCGCGCGAAACTTTTGATTGCCGTTGACGGATGCAGCCGCGAAATGTGTGCCGTGATAGCCCTGCTTGAGGCTGATGAACTTGGTGCGACCAGCATCGCCCCTGACCTTGTGGTATTGCCGTGCAAGCTTCAGCGCAATTTCGACAGAGTCCGATCCACCCGACGTAAAGAACGCGCGGGTCAAACCGTCAGGTGCGAAAAATTGCGCCAGCTCATAAGACAGTTCAATGGCTTTGTCATTGCTGGTTCCGCGAAAGGTCGAGTAATAGGGCAACGCGTTCAGCTGATCGGCAATGGCCTGTTTCACCGGTTCGCAGGAATAGCCCAAATTGACGTTCCACAGCCCCCCCACGGCATCCAGCGCTTTGTGACCATCAACATCGATAATGCTGACACCTTCACCGCCATTCAAAATGGTCGGCGGGTTCTTTTGACTGTCGGCAGGATGCGCCATCGGGTGCCAGAAATAACGGGCGTTGTTTTCCTTCAGAAAGTTCGAGTCTTTCATGGTGCGGGCCTCCGGAAGTATCGTTCACCCTCGGTCATGGGTGGAATTCAGTGGGAAAAGTGTCGGGTAACTGACCGCCAAAATCGGCGGTCAGGTCCGTCGAAAGAGTGTGCAATGCAGACAGAATGGATGGCAGGCGGTCGTCGGTGGCGCGGCCTTCTGGCACAGCAATTGCAATGGTCCCCAGAGCGACTTGATCAATACCAAAAATCGGCGCGGCGTACCCAAAGACGCCCTCTTCATAGCTGCCGTTGCTGTTGGCCCAGCCTGAGGCGCTGATCCGCGCAACCCGTTCTTTGATGATTTCAGGATCAATGAGCGTGGCGTCCGTGAAGCGCGCCTGCTCTTTGTGATCCAAATCTTCCATCAAACTGGGTGGGCCAAAACTGAGCATACAAAGACCCGAGGCCGTTGCATTGATCGGCAGGATCTCACTGGGGTCAAGGCTGACGCGCACGCTGTGCCGCGTTGTTTCAACCACCAATGCGGTTTGCAGCCCAGTCTTTTCCAATAGCGACAAATGCAGGCTTTCGCCAACGCTTTGCATCGCCATTTGCATTTTCTGGCGCGCACTTTCGATGCCTGGCCGCGCGATTTCACGCAGCGCTGCCAGGCGCAAGGCCGCCGGTCCGATAGCATAAGACTTGGTCATAGGATTCTGTTCGATCAGACCGTATTCCTCAAGCGCACGCAGGTGGCGCAGCGCGGTTGCCTTGTTCAATCCGGACAGTCGCGCAAAGTGACTCAGCCCGATTTCCGGTCGCGCGCTTGAAAAGTAATCCAGCATTTTTAA
The DNA here is from genome assembly GCF_013112245.1 of Ruegeria sp. HKCCD4315. NCBI lineage: Bacteria > Pseudomonadati > Pseudomonadota > Alphaproteobacteria > Rhodobacterales > Roseobacteraceae > Ruegeria > Ruegeria sp. HKCCD4315. The sequence continues at coordinate 764,883 of NZ_WVRN01000002.1, forward strand.
GGCGTTAAGGGCTGTGCCCATGTGTTTCACTTCCTCTTACTCAGGGAATACTTGACAGAACTAACTTAACAAAGCAACATTATTATTGTTAACGCGGATCAAATAATGAACCACGTATGGGAGGAGTCAATGAAGAAATTTCTTACAGCTGCGGCTTTAGTGGCATCAGCTACCGCTGCACTGGCCGAGTACCCCGAAAAGCCGGTCAGCTTTGTGGTGCCGTGGCCTCCGGGCGATCTGGAAGATGTTCTGACGCGGATGATCGCCGATGAATTTCAAGCCATGTACGGCGTTCCAGCCGCTGTCGTAAACAAACCCGGCGGTGGCGGTGGTCCGTTCCCGGGTGCCGTCGAGGTGGCAACCGCCCCTGCGGACGGCTACACCATCGGGTCTTTTGTCATCGGCGTGCCAGTCATTGGTCCCGAAATCGGCATCCCCGAGCTCAACCCCAACCCGTTTGATCCCATCGGGATCTTCCTGACCTATCCCTTCGTGATCGCAGCCAGCAAGGATGCGCCTTTCTCAAGCTGGGAAGAGCTGGCGGAACACGGTAAGGAAAACGACGTCGCACTTGGCCATTTCGGTTCCGTTTTACCACCGACCCAGGTGACCTTTGCCGCAGCCGTCAGCAGCGGGTTCGACTTTGCCAGCGAAGCGGCGTTTGACGCGCTGGACTGCAACACTTTGGCATCGGGCGACGTCGACGTGATCAACACCACCCTTCAGCTTATCCTGCCCTGTCTGGATCAGGTGAACGTCCTTGCCAGCATCGGCGGCGAGCGGATTTCGCTGGTGCCCGATACACCAACAGTCGTGGAACTAAACCCGGATCTGCCTTTGGCCCTGTGGAACGGATTGTTTGTCCACAAGGACACCCCAGCAGACGCCCGCGAAAAAATTTCGGCGGCGGCTCAAAAGGCGCTTAGCTCTGACAAGGCCAAACAATTGGCCGAGGAAACCGGTGCTCTGATTTATTGGCAGGATCCGGATGCCTCCAACGCTCAGATCGAGCAGGACAAAGCCTCGTTCGCCAAGATCGAAGAGATCCTGGGCGAATAACCGGAACGGGCCCGGAACGTTTTACACTGCCGGGCCTCTTTCCATCCAACAGGAGGCCACGATGATTGCAAAGACCTTGCAAGACATGTTCCGGCGCTATCGACGCCCCGGTGACATCGTGTTTGCCACGATGTTCTTCGTGTTCTCGCTGTTCCTTCTCAGCCAGCTTGGAAGCGAAACTCAGGTCGTCAAACGGACAAAGTGGTTTGCGCAGCCTGCTTTGTGGCCAACTATCGCGATCTGGGGCATGGTTGTGTTCAGCGGTCTGCATTTGCTGAGCTCATTCCTGTCACCACGTATTCCAGGCCGTTTGCGAGAGATCACGTTTTGGCTGAAATCGCTCGAATACGTTGTCTATTTCCTGATCTACGTCGCAGCCGTTCCATGGCTTGGATACTTGCCCTCGACCATGCTGTTTGCAGCCCTTTTAACTGTCCGTCTGGGGTTTCGCTTGCCCGGGGCCTTTTGCATCGCCCTTGTCTTCGGCGCGCTAGTCGCAATCGTCTTTCGGGCGCTACTGCAAGTGAACATCCCCGCTGGTCGCGTTTATGAATACCTGCCCGACGGGCTGCGCGCCTTTGCGCTGACCTATCTATGAGGCCGCAATGGACAATCTGATTTCCGGATTTGCAATTCTGGCCCAGTGGCAAGTCATGGTGGCGCTGATCATCGGCTCTGTCGGGGGTGTTATCATTGGCGCCTTGCCCGGCGTGGGCGCCGCCGTGGCCATCGCGATCCTGCTGCCTGCTACATTTGCTTTCGAACCTATCGTTGGGCTGACCCTTCTGCTGGGCATCTACGGGTCATCCATGTATGGCGGCGCAATCCCGGCCATTCTGATCAACACCCCAGGCACGGCCGTGAACGCCCTGACCACCTATGACGGCTATCCCATGACCAAACGCGGAGAAGGCCATCGGGCCTTGTCGCTGGCCTATTCAGCCTCGTTCTTTGGTGGTATTTTTTCGATCCTCTGTCTGATCGTTCTTTCGCCCGTTCTGGCCTGGGTCGCCCCGCATTTCGGCAGTCGCGAGATTTTTCTGGCCGCTTTCATGGGTATTTTACTCGTGATCCTGGCCCATCGCGGACAGACTTTTTCCGCCGCCATGCTGGCGTTTTTTGGGATTTTTCTGAACACGGTGGGGCTGGAGCCTGTCAAATACACGCGGCGTTTCACCTTTGAACAAACCTGGCTGTCGTCGGGCGTCGATCTGATCGTTGTTGTATTGGGCCTGTTTGCCATCAGCCAAGCGCTGCTTTTGCTGGTCGATAAGGAACACGCTCCTGGCGAAGCACATGTTCGCGGCAATATTTTCACCGGCCTGAAGGAGCTTCTGGGCCTGAAGCGCATCGCCACCGTGTCGTCTTCACTGGGCGTTCTCATGGGTATGGTGCCGGGCACCGGCGAATTCACCTCCCAGTTCCTGTCTTATACCTACGCTCAGAAGAGCTCGAAAGATCCCGACGCTTTTGGCAAAGGATCGCCCGAAGGTCTGGTGGCGTCTGAGGCCGCCAACAACGCTGTTCCGGGGGCCGCAATGATCCCGCTTTTGGCGCTGGGCATTCCGGGTGAGGCTCTGACCGCGATGATGCTGTCGGTTTTCTACGTCCACAACGTGATCCCCGGCCCGCAACTGTTTGCGGAACAGACGGACTTTGTCATGGCTCTGTATATGGCGTTGATCCTTCTGAACGTGGTTGTTCTGATCTTTTTGCTGTTTTCGACCAATCTGCTGCTGAAACTCATTCAGATTCCAACCCGCTTTCTGGGCATCATGATCCTGACCCTTTCTTTTGTGGGCGTGTACAGCCTGCGAAACTCGATCACCGATTGCGCGATTGCGGCCGGGTTCGGCGTTTTTGGCCTGATCCTGAAACGCCTGAACCTGCCGATCGTGCCCATCATTTTGGGTATGGTTCTGGGGGGCATCATGGAGGTCAAACTACGCAGCGCCATGGCCCGTGTGAAATCACCGCTTGATTTCATCGACCGGCCCATCGCGGCAATCCTGTTTGTGATGATCCTGGGGATCATCCTGTTGCACATTCGATCTCTGATCCAGGAACACAAGGACCGCGTCAAACCGCAACCGGTTCTCGACGAAGACACTACTCAGCAAGGATAAAGCCTCATGGATCAGTCCTCGATTGACGCGCTGCGCACTCAGGAAATCACTCCGCGCGGACATTTCATAAACGGCCGCTTTCAGGATGGTGAAACCGGTGCTCAGCATCAGGTTCATTCCCCGATCAACGGTCAGCCGCTGGCGCTGATCGCCGAAGGCAGTGCCGCAGATGTCGACGCCGCCGTACATGCGGCGCGGGTATCGTATGAAGATGGGCGTTGGTCACGACTGGCCCCCGCGGGCCGTAAGAAAGTGTTGATGAAGCTGGCCGACCTGATCGAAGCCCAAGCGCTGGAGATTGCTGTTCTGGGCGTTCGCGACAACGGGACCGAGATCAATATGGCCTATAAGGCCGAGGCGCTCTCGGCTGCGGCAACGTTCCGGTACTATGCCGAGGCCATCGACAAGCTCTACGGCCAGATCGCCCCCACGGGTGACGACATTCTGGGTCTGATACATCACGCACCCGTCGGCGTAGTCGGCGCGATTGTGCCGTGGAACTTCCCTTTGATGATCGGTAGCTGGAAAATCGCCCCGGCGTTGGCGGCAGGCAACTCCGTGGTCTTGAAACCAGCAGAAAGCGCTTCGCTCAGCCTGTTGAAAATCGCCGAACTGGCAGCTGAGGCCGGGGTGCCAGACGGTGTGTTCAACGTGGTGACGGGGCGCGGCCCAGTCGTCGGCGAAGCGTTGGCGCTGTCTATGGATGTCGACATCCTTGTCTTCACCGGGTCCGGCGCGACAGGGCGGCGGCTTTTGGAATATTCCGCGCGGTCCAACTTAAAGCGTTGTTATTTGGAACTGGGCGGCAAATCGCCGAACATCGTCTTTGCCGATGCCCCGGACCTTGCCGAGGCGGCCAAGGTTTCAGCCGCTGGTATTTTCCGCAATGCGGGCCAGGTCTGCGTCGCCGGATCGCGCTTGTTGGTCCAACAGGAGATTTACGAGGACTTCGTCTCCGAAATCACCCGCCACGCCTCAGCCTTTCGCGTTGGCGATCCGTTGGACCTGAATAGCCAGATCGGCGCGGTTCACAGCCTGTCCGAACTGGAGGCCAATCTGGATTTCGTGAGCACAGCCGAAGCGGAAGGCGCTGAGCGCCGCACAGGTGGCGCCCGTATTCTGACCGAGACTGGTGGTTATTACATGGCCCCGACGGTCATGGCCGGGGTGAAAGAGACCGACACGCTGTTCCAAAACGAAGTCTTTGGCCCTGTTCTGGCCGTCACGCCCTTCACGGACGAAGAAGACGCGATCCGTTTGGCCAATGCGACCGTTTACGGGTTGGCGGGCGGGGTCTGGACCTCGAACTTGGGCCGCGCGCATCGCATGGTCGCAGGCATCCGTGCCGGGGTTGTCCACGTGAACACCTATGGAGGCGCAGACCTGACTGTTCCCCTTGGTGGCGTTCGTCAGTCGGGCAACGGGCATGACAAGTCGCTGCATGCAATGGAAAAGTACTTCGATCTGAAAACCGCTTGGATCAAACTCTGACCGCCGAAAAACAATTGAGGCACAAATGACCAAAAAAACAATCCTGTTGATCGGCACCTACGACACCAAAGAACCCGAAATGCGGTTTATCGAAGAAACAATTCAAGCGCAGGGTGCCATTGTATTGACGATGGATGTGTCTGTTTTGGGCGATCCCTCTGCACCAACTGACATCTCAAAGCATGACGTGGCCGCAGCTGGTGGCATGACAATTGATGAGGTCATCGCCCAAGGAGACGAAAATAAAGCCTTCCGCATCATGTCTGCCGGGGCGGCCAAAGTGGTTGCACGGGCCTATGCCGACGGACGGTTTGACGGGATGCTGGCCACCGGCGGTACAATGGGCACCGACCTTGCGCTGGATTGTGCGCAGGCGCTGCCGATGGGCGTGCCGAAATACATTGTCTCAACCGTCAGCTTTTCACCGCTTATCCCGCCACACCGGCTGGCCCCCGATATTCAGATGATCCTTTGGGCTGGCGGGCTCTATGGCATGAATTCGATCTGCCAATCATCGCTCAGTCAGGCGGCTGGGGCGGTGGTCGGCGCGACAAACGCCGCCATTGCACCGGACCGTAGCAAGCCACTGGTTGGCATGACCAGCCTGGGGTCGTCCTGCCTTCGGTACATGAAGACCCTGAAACCAGCACTGGAAGAGCGCGGGTTTGAAGTGGCCGTGTTTCATTCCACAGGGATGGGTGGCATGGCCTACGAAAAACTGGCCAGCGAAGGCGCGTTCGCCTGCGTGATGGATTTCTGTATGCAGGAATTCGGAAACCTCATGGCGGGCTCTGTCGTTTCAAGCGGCGAGGACCGGGTTACCAATGCCGGGCGCATGGGTATCCCGCAGATGGTCGCCCCCGGCGCGCTGGATTTGCTGGATTTTGCGGGATGGCAGGACATCCCCGAACACTATGCCGACCGGCCTTTCCACGAACACAACCGGCTGATCAAAAGTTCGGTCTTCAACGGAGCCGAACGGCGCGCCTGGATTCGGGAACTCGCCAATCGATTGGGTGCAGCAAAAGGACCAACGCATTTCTTTCTGCCACTGCAAGGCATCGAAGCCTGGGACAAGGAAGGTGAAGAGGCGTATGACCCACAAGCACTAGCCGAATTGATCGACGAAGCCCGCCGAGTGATGCCTGATCAGGTGCCAATGACCGAACTGGACGCCCATATCAACGATACCGCGTTCTGCGACGCCGTTCTGACGCTTTTCGACGATTGGGTCGAACGTGGCGTGGTTACGTCAACGCCACATAGTTGACTTTTCACGGGGCGGTATCGTCCTCATTGAAACATGAAGACTTCGGTGCGTAAGTTTATAGGCTACGCCGTGTATTTGAATGAATTGCATTCACAAAAATCAGCTAATAATGGAATTGAGCTAAAACTACACCCTTCCTAAGATGCGCGGGAAAACACCTCATCAAGGACGCGCTCATGCGGCGAACACGATCAAGACGGGCTTCTGGTTCCGCGACGCCACAGATGACTTTACCGCCCATTGGCGGTCAATTTATGCCGCTGGATAACAGCAAACTGGTGCATATCACCGATACCGCCTTCGACATTTTGGAAAAAATTGGTGTGTCCGGCGCACCTGAAGACATTCGCACACTGGCGTTAGAGAATGGGGCGACGGAACGGGCTGATGGCCGCATCACCTTTTCACGCACCTTGGTCGAGGACATAATCGCAGGCGCGTGTAAACGCGTAGAACTGCCCGGTTTCAATCGGGATCGCGGGATCGAGGTTGGCGGCGGTCGCGTCCATATCGGTACCGGTGGCGCAGCGGTGCAAGTGCTTGACGCCGCCACAAATACGTTCCGCGACAGCACGTTACAAGACTTGTACAGCCTGATGCGCATCGTGGATGCCTGCGACAGCATTCACTATTCCCTGCGTCCTGTTGTGGCCCGGGATCTGGAAGACCCGCTGACCCTGGATATCAACACGGCATTTGCCGCGATGAAGGCGACCTCGAAACCCATTGGCACAAGCTTTTTCGAGCCCGCCAGTGTAACCCCCGTGGTTGAAATGTTCGACGCGGCTTTAGGCGCCAACGGCGCGTTCAAGGCGCAGCCCTTCTGTTTCGCATCCGTTTGTCACGTGGTGCCACCGCTGACGCTGGCCGAAGAGGCCTGCGGGGTGATGCGTGAATGCGTCCGATTGGGGATACCGCTGCAGATTTGCTCAGCGGCGCAGGCGGGGGCAACAAGTCCGGCCGCGCTGGCTGGCGCATTGGCACAGGGTTTGGCCGAGTCTCTGGCCGGTCTGGTTCTGGTCAACATGATGCAGCCTGGCTTTCCATGTATTCTAGCGTTCCTGCCGTTCATTTCCGACCTGCGGACTGGCGCTATGACCGGCGGTTCTGGCGAAGCTGCTGTGGCCAATGCTGCCGCTGCGCAACTGCTTTTGAACCTCGGCCTGCCTTCAACCGTTTCAGCGGGCATGACCGATGCCAAGACGGCGGACGCGCAGTCGGGCTATGAAAAGGGTTATACAATTGCGCTGGCCGCACAGGGCGGCGCTGACATGATAAACTTGTCCGTGGGTATGCTGGGCTCGATCATGGCAGCTAGCAAAGAAGCTCTGGTGATCGACAACGACATGTGCGGTGCCATCCTGCGTTCAGTGCGCGGCGTTGAAATGTTCGAAGGCTCGATTGATCTGGACATGATCGAACAGGTCGTGACCGGCGAAGGGCACTTCCTCGGCACCGCTCAGACCCTGGATCTGATGACCAAGGAATACGTCTATCCGTCTCTGGGCGATCGCCAGAGCGTCAATGACTGGCTTGAAAGCGGTGCGCAAACCGTCTGGGACAAAGCCATAGCCCGCGTTGCCGAGATCGAAGCGCAGCCTGCGCCTTCCCACCTGCCGGCCGATATCGAGGCCGCCCTGCGCGCTCGCCTGCCCATCCATCTGAAAGATTAAACACATGAAAAGCCAAACCAAAGTTGTGATCATCGGGGGCGGCGCGGTTGGTGTCTCGACCCTTTATCATCTTGCCAAAGCCGGGGTGACCGACACACTGCTGATCGAAAAGAACGAATTGACCAGCGGATCGACCTGGCACGCAGCAGGTAACATCCCCACCTATGCCAACAGCTGGGGCGGCATGCGCGCGGGCAACTACGCCTGGCAACTGTATAAGGAACTGGCGGAAGAGGTCGACTATCCGATCACCTACCGCCACACCGGTGCGTTCTGGCCCGCCCACACGCCCGAACGCATGGACCTGTTCCGTCATCTTGTCGGCATCTCGAAAGGCTTGGGCTATGACATGGCGATGCTCACCCCGTCCGAAATGGACGACATGCATCCCTATTTCAGCTCGGGTGACAGCATCATCGGCGGGATTTTCGACCCGTATGAGGGTGACGTGGACCCAAGCCAACTGACTCAGGCACTGGCCAAAGGCGCGCGGGATCAGGGCGCGGCGATCGCGCGGTTCACCACAGTCACCGGCATTAGTCGCCGCGTGTCCGGCGAGTGGGAGGTTCAGACCGATAAGGGCAATGTTGTCTGTGACATCGTGATCAACGCCGGGGGCTATTACGGTCGTCAGGTCGGTGAGATGGTCGGCCAGAAACTGCCCGTTGTCACGCTGGAACATCAGTATCTGGTCACCGAAAGCCTGCCGGAACTTGAAGCCAATCCGGAAAACTTCCCGCTCGTCCGCGACCCAGACATCATGTACTACCTACGGCGAGAGCGGAACGGGCTGCTGCTGGGCTCATACGGTCACGAAGGCCGGCCCGCATGGCTGGACGGGATGCCCGATTGCTTTGCCAATCAGCTTTATCCCGACAGCGTCGACGACATCGCCGAAATCCTCGAAGCCGCATTGGAACATGTTCCGCTGCTGGGTGAGGCCGGGGTCAGCCGCTTCGTGAATGGTCCGATCCCCTACAGCCCCGATGGCGCGCCGCTTTGCGGTCCGGCGTTTGGTCTGCCGAACTTCTACCATGCCTGCTGTTTCCCGGTGGGTATCACCCACTCAGCAGCAGCAGCGAAAACCCTGACCGAGTGGATCACCGAAGGCGAAACCGAATGGGACATGTCCTTCTGGGACCCGCGCCGCTTTGGCGAGGAGTGGGCGACGTTCGACTATACTGTCAAACGATCAAGTGAGTTGTATGAGCACCAATACGCGATCCCCTACCCGCATCGCTTGTGGAAATCGGGCCGACCAGTTCAGACAACGCCGCTTTACGAGACGCTCAAAGACAAAGGCGCAGTGTTTGGGCAGGTTGCAGGATGGGAACGCGCCTTCTGGTTTGAAACGGACCAAATCAAGGATGATAGCCAGCTGAGCTTCCATCACGAGGTCTGGCACGATGCGGTCAAAGCTGAGTGCGAAGGCGTACGCGACCGGGTTGGCGTTATGGATCACGGCGGCTTCACCCGGTATGAGGTTGAAGGACCAAAGGCCACCGAGTTCCTCAATCGTGTCTTCTGCGGCGCAATGCCCGCCGTGGGCCGGGTCAAGCTGTCCTATATGCTGACCACCAAGGGGAAGATTTGGTCCGAGGCCACGATTGCGCGGCTCGATGAGAACAAATACCTGCTCTGCGGCCCCACTCTGGCCGATCAGCGCGATCACGACTGGATGTCGAAATTCCTACCGGACGAGGGCGTGACCCTGACCCGAGGCTCTGATTTTGACGCTGCTCTGATGGTCATGGGACCAAAATCGCGCGAGGTGCTGCAACCGTTGACCGAGGATGATCTGTCCAAAGAAAACGCCCCTTGGATGTCGGTGCGCGAGATCACCATTGCAGGTGCACCGGTCATCGCGCTGCGGGTGTCTTATGTCGGTGAATTGGGCTGGGAACTGCACATGCGCAGCGCGGATCTGGTCCGCGTCTACACCACTATCATGGAGCAAGGCGCAGTTCACGGTATTGTCGAGTTCGGCTCTTACGGGTTGAACGCCATGCGGCTTGAGAAAGGCTATCACGGCTGGGGCGCTGATTTCGGCATCGAATATACTGCCTTTGACGCCGGTCTGGATCGCTTTGTCAGTAAGAAGAAAAGCAGCTTTGTCGGGCGCGACGCGTTTCTGGCGCAGGCTGAGCAGCCGAAAGACTATCACTTCACCGCCTTCGTACTCGACGGCCACGGCGCCGACGCGCTGTCTTCCGACCCCATCTGCCGGGATGGAAAGCCGGTGGGCTATGTCAGCTCGGGCGGCACCGGCTTCCGCATCGGCAAGCGGATCGCTCTGGGCTATCTGACAGAGGCCGCGAAGCCCGGTGACGTTTACCAGATCGAAGTGCTAGGTGTTCCGGTCAATGCGACTGTGGCGACCGTACCATTCTACGATCCTGAAAACGACCGGTTGCGGGGATAAGACCCATGGCGAAATCTCTTCCGACGGACGTTCAGGTCGCCATCATTGGCGGCGGCATTGTCGGCTGCGCGACCGCTTATCACCTCGCCAAGGCAGGCTGGTCGGTCGCCCTGTTCGAGCGCAAGAAACTGACCAGCGGAACGACATGGCACGCCGCCGGTCTGGTCAGCGAAACGCAGGGTGTGCCGGTCATGTCTGCGCTGGCGAAATACGGCCTCGACCTGATGGAAAGCCTCGAGGACGAGACAGGGCAGAATACCGGGTTCAAGCGCAACGGCTCGATGACTGTGGCTCTGACCGAGGCGCGCATGGAGGAGCTGCGGCGCAAGGTCGACTATGCCCATGGATGCGGGTTGCGCGCAGAAGAGATCAGCCTGAGAGAGGCACAGGATCGCTGGCCTCTGCTGTCCGTCGACGGTGCAAAGGGCGCGTTCTGGTTTCCCGGCGACGGCTATACCAATCCCATCGACACGACGATGGCTCTGGCCAAGGGCGCGCGGATGAACGGCGCGCAGGTTTTTGAAGATACCAAGGTCACCCGCGTTGTGATCGAAGGCGGGCGCGCTGTCGGCGTTGAAACCGCCGAAGGTCTGGTCCGCGCCGAGCATGTGGTAAACGCCACCGGCATGTGGGCGCGCGAGTTTGGCCTGACTCACGGGGTGCAGATCCCGCTGCATTACACCAACCACTATTACGTGGTCACCGACCCGATTGAGGGCGTGACCGGAGACCTGCCTGTCCTGCGGGTGATGGATGAATACGCCTATTACAAAGAGGATGCGGGCAAACTGCTGATCGGCTGTTCCGAGCCCAACGCGACCCCTTGGCTGCCCAAGGATGGCCTGCCCGAGACGTTCGAATTCGACGAACTGCCCTACGACGAAGAACACCTCTACCCCATCCTCGAAGCGGCAATGGAGCGGGTTCCCACGCTGGCTGAATCCGGCATTCGCAAGTTCTTTAACGGGCCTGAGTGTTTTACCCCGGACGCCAAACACTATCTGGGGCTGGTCCCGGATGTGAAAGGCTATTGGGTCGCCGCAGGTTTCAACTCAACTGGCATCCAGAACGGGCCCGGCGCGGGAAAGGCACTGGCTGAATGGATCATGGCCGGTCACATGACCATGGACCTCACCGATGTGGACAGCCGCCGCATCGTGCCTGGCTTGAACGCGCGCAGCTACACCGCGACCAAGGCCGCCGAAACTCTTGGGCATGCCTATGCTATGCACTGGCCTTATCTTCGCAAGACTGAGGCACGTGGTTTGCGGCGGACGCCCTACTATACGCATCTACGCGACGCGGGCGCGCAATTCGGCAGCGCCAATGGCTGGGAACGTCCGCTCTACTATGGGCGCGAGATGACGGATGGGTTCGGACGCGAGCCGTGGTTCGACGACTGGCAAGCAGAACATCAGGCTCTGCGCACCGATCTGGGCTGTATCGACCTGACCTTTGGGCGGTTCATCGTCGACGGGCAGGATGCCGAGTCACAGATGCAACGGCTTTGCGGGGCCAATATGGCCGTCGCGCCGGGTGCTTTGATCTATACCCACATGTTCAACCCACAAGGCGGGATCGAAGCGGATGTAACCGTCGCTCGGCTTAGCACATCCCGCTATTTGGTCATGGCGTCTGCCGGGGCTGAACCGCAAACGGAATATTGGCTGAAAACGCAACTGACAGGCACCTCGGTTTCAGTTGTCAACGTCACCTCATCTGAGGCGACGCTGGCCCTGATGGGCCCGCGTGCGCGGGACTTCCTGGCCGGGCTGACGGACGCGGATCTGTCGAATGACGCCTTCCCCTTTGGATCGTGGCAGTCCCTGCATGTTGGTCACGCGCCAGTTCGCGCCCAGCGGATCACCTATGTGGGCGAGCTAGGGTGGGAATTGCACATCCCGGCCGAATTCGCGCAGCAAGTGTTCGAGACCATCATGGCCGCCCCTGACGCGCCGCGCCTTTGCGGTGGCATGTCAGTAGACAGCTGCCGGATCGAAAAAGGTTTCCGCCATTGGGGCCACGACATCGGCCCGCATGACAGCCCGGTAGACAGCGGCCTGACTTTTGCATGTGACTTCACAACTGATTTTACTGGTAAAGAGGCCATTGTTGCCCGCAAATCGGCAGGCCCCGAAAACCGTTTGCTGTCACTGCGGCTCGACGATCCAGACGCCCTGATCTTTGGAAAAGAACCCATCCTGTGCGATGGGGAAATCGTTGGGCGTTTGACCTCGGCCAGCTATGGCTGGAGCGTCGGTGGGGCCATTGGCATGGGATATGTTTCGCGGCCCGAAGGCATGACGATGAAAGCTCTTGCGGCACGCAGCTATCAGGTGAAGGTGGCGGGACGGACTGTGACGGCACAAGCCAGCCTGCGCCCGCTTTACGATCCGGACAATGCCCGGATGCGCGGTTAAGCAAATCGGGAGAGGTGTTCGGATCAAATCTTGGTCCGAAAGCCTCTGCCAACCATTAGATGTTGGCCCTAAGGCGCGCTCTGCTCGATATGAGGTGAGATTCCGAATTGCCTGCGATACAGCTTTGAAAAATGACCGGCAGAGGAAAAGCCGCATGCGACGGCGACGTCGATCACGCTCATATGGGTCTGTTGCAACAGCACGCGTGCTCTGTCCAACCGCAGGTTCGTCATATAGGTTTTAGGCGTACATCCCAGATAACGCCCAAACAGACGCTCCAGTTGGCGCGTAGATATTCCGACTTTCTGTGCAAGCATGGATGTAGGGAGAGGATCTTCCAGACTGTCTTGGATCACCGCGACCGCCCTTGAGAGTTTTTCGTTCCTATGCTGCAATCTGCAACGGTCAGTCATAGTTTGACGGCTATCGCCCGGTCGCACCGACGCGCACAGCAGGTCGTCCGCAACACGGTTCGAAATCGCCGTACCCGCTGTTTGCCGAATTAAGGCTAGAAACAGATCAAGCGTCGCAGCCCCGCCGGCGCTGGACAGGAAATTGGCTTCTTCTTCATAGATTGTGCAGACAGGATCCAGTTTCAGGAAGGTTTCCTCAAAAACCGGCTGCAAGCGCCAATGCGCGCAGATCTTGCCTTTTTGCGCCAATCCGATGAGGGCCAGATAAAGCGCTCCCCCACCCAAGCCACAAAGCCGAGCCTCCTGCCGTGTGGCCTTTCGAAGCCAGGCATTGATCCTTTCCGATGTTGGTCCCTTCTGGGTGTCGATGGAGGCGCATACAACAATGCAATCGCCGTTCTGGACCGCTGGCAGTGCGCCCTCAACCGCGATGTTCATACCCGCTGATGACACCACTGGGGCGCCGTCTTCGCTGACAATCTTCCAACGGAACAAAATTTGCTCTGCCGCTTTGTTGGCGGCGGCCAATGCGTCAACGCCAGAGCCCAGATCAAGTGCCGAAAACCCCGGCATTGCAAGGAAGATGAAGCGCTTCAGTTCAACCGGGCAACCCCGGCTTACTTTGAACTCTGAATCGAAGTGCCCCATCCTGATCATCCTGCCTTGCGGAAACGTTTCAGTTCCGTTGATGTGCGGGACCGTCAGTCGCCACCCAGCTCATTTACCGCAGCGAGAAGACGAGCGATTTCCTGTTCTGTGTTGTAGTGGCAAAACGAAATGCGGATACAGTCCGGCAGACCCAACGGTGTCAGAACATTACCCGAATAGTGGTCCGCTTTGCGGGTGTGGGTGCGGATGCCTTGCTGGTTCAGTACTTCAACTACGTCTTCCGAGGCTTTGTCTTTGACCACGATAGAAACCAACCCCTCGCGCGCCGGGTTTTCTGCCCCTGCCAAAATGGTCACGTGATCCATGTCGCGTAGTCCCGGCAGGTTGCCTGTGCCGTTTATTGCAGTGTTGGTCAGATGCGTTTCATAGGCGTGAATAGCGTGACCTGCGGCCTCGATCCGCTTGCGAGGGTCGGTTTCATCCGAAACTTCGCCACCCAGCCAATCGAAATACGAAACCACGTCCGATACTGTCGCGTAAGACCCGGTGTCGCGGGTACCGAACTCCCACCCTGTGGCGGGTGCGTCGATCAGCATATCATGCGGCAGCGCGCTTAGCTTGTCAGAGATCCAGGCAATGCCATAGCCATGGCGCGAGAAAACTTTGTAGGGCGAGATCGCGTAGCCATCGACATTATACGCATCCAGGTCCAGTTGCCCGTGTGCCGCGTGCTGGATGCCATCAACAACAATCAAACAGTCCGGCGCAACCGCCCGAATGGCCGCAGAAATTGCAGCGACATCCATACCCATGCCCGTGACGGGTGACGCATGCAGGATCGTCGCCACGGCCACATCCGGAGTCATAAGTGCGGCATAGTCCTGAGGTGTTACCAGACCTGTTTCATTGTCATGGGGCACGTTGACATAGTCCAGACCTGCGATCTCAGCCCAACGTCGCGCGGCACTGCGGGTAGCGGGGTGCTCGATGGACGACCCGATCACCTTGGACCCTTTTGGCGCGGCCAAGCAGGCCGTGCGGATCATGCGGAACAACAGTTCCGTCCCGCTTTCCCCGGCAAAGAACTGACCAGACGAGGCGTTCATGAACACGGCCAGATCTTGCTTGGCCTTGTTGATGACGCCCTGGGTGCCCTGCCCCGCTGGGTTGATACGGCCCGGATTGTCCGGGATCGCTGCATAAAAGGCCGAGGTTTCCGCGACTGATTTCAGCGTCAACGCACCACCTGCGTTCTCGAAAAAGATCCGTTCACCTTGAAACGGGCAGGAATCGACATGCGCGAACCGGTTACGGATTGCTTCGATGAGGGCGGGATTGTCTTGGATCATTGTTCAGTCCTGTAAGTTTTCAGAGCGCGCGGCTCACGATCGTGCGGCAAAGCTCGGCCACCGCGATATGGCTTTGGCGTGGGAAACCGTCGACACTGTCATCGACGATCCCGTGAGTTGAGTTGATCAGGCCGCTGGCGACCATCGTTTCTAGCAATAGGGCCTCTCGGTCTGGTGTGTGCAGCAGTTTCGCGTCACCCGCACGAGCGGCCATTGCTGCGGCAATTGCAGTGCAGCCCCAGTTTGAACAAGCGGCTGTCACCAGCACATCACAGCTGGTCACTGCCCCAATGCCACCGCCGCATCCGCATTGGCATTTATCTCCGTACGGTACGTGTGCCTTGACGTGGTCGGCGACTTTGCCCATGCCAATCTCGTTGCCGCCATCTCCGACTGCGACAACAGGAATACCGCGCTCCAAAGCCAGATCGAACAGGAAATCAACACGCGCACGACCCATTCCATAGTCGATACCGCGCATGGAATGATAAACACCGAATTCATTGCGCCCAACCCGTTCTGTCGAGAACAGAAGGTCGGGTTTCAGGTCTGACAGCAGCATTTCTGCCTGCGCCTGCCCGCCCGCGTCATCGGTCGCGTATGGCAACATGACAATCGTGGCCAGGCTTTTGTCAGCCTTGGCAATCGCCGCCTGTTCCAGCGTCACCGGAAACAACCCCGCTGCCTGACAGGTTTTGCGAATTGCAGGCAGCAGAGTTTCTTCGCACAACATCACGCAGGTCACGTTCCGCGCCAGCACCAAAGCCCTTGCAATCGCCGCCGCACCCGAGGGGCCATCGTTTTCGCCCAAATCCGGCGTGATCCAAGCGCGCGAGACCGAACCGGTGGTCAACACAACCGTTCCACCCTCGGGCACCGCCATCAGTGCTTCCGCTGCCGCACCGATCAACGAGCGACCTTCCAGCGCACGTGCGGCCTCGAACAGGTGCTCGACGCCACGCTCGCCCATGTCGATATTCACCAACTGGTCCAGCCGGGTGTCCAGCCGGGTGATCAGAGTCGTATCGGCCATTCACATGTCTCCAAACAGTGTTGCCGCGAACCATGTTTTGTCGTTCAAATTCTGCGCCGTCTGGCGCATTGCCGACATCAAACAGTCAGCCACCGCCACTGCGCCTCCGGCGCGGGCCACGGCACCAGATGTTGGTTTCAACCGGATCGAAACACGCCCGCCGGGTTGACCATGTGTATTGACCGTCACAATGCCTTTGTCACGCAACATCAACATACCAATCGCGGCCGTAACTTCGGCAGGGACGACATTGACCTTTTCGAATCCAGCCATGCCAAGAACGATTTCCATCGCGTCTTGTTCGTCAATTTTCGGGCCCAGCGCTGATCGCGTTACCTGACCTTTCCCCAATGCGGCTTCCAACGCATCGGCCAGGTCGTGCCCATCCTGTGCCTCTTGCAGCAACAGGTCCGGAGTGAACCCCTGTAAACTGCGCATTGCACCAACAGCAACGGGCGCGCGGGCTTCCATGCCCAATTCGCTGGCTTTGGCCTGCACGGGGACCAACACAACCGGGTCGCCACAAAGAACTCCGGCACGCGGGCCGGACAAACCTGCCTTGTCCGCATTGGTGATGACCAGATCGGCCCCAAAGGAAAGCGACGCCCCACCGCCATGCAGAACAGGGCGGAACCGCGCCCCGTAAGCGTCGTCAAGGAACGTGACGCAGCCCGCATTTTTGCCTGCCGCCACCGCGTCGCGGATCAGGTCATCGCACAGCATGGACAGCTCTGAAGTGACAGGCGTGATCACAAACAACGCAGGGCTGTCCTCGGCTAACGCCTGTTTGACAGACTCCAGATCGTGAACTTCACGGACCTGCACATTGGCCAGCCGCGCTCCGCGCAGAACCGAGGCATGGCTCCGGTCACCTTTTGCAACCAATGACAACACCGGCTTGCCTGTGGCATGCGCCAATACAGTTGCAACGATCCCGGCGCTTGTACGGTTCACCACCGCTGCAGCTTCGTGCCCCTGCCCACCCATATGAGCTATTGCGGCTTGGCGCAGTTCTTCGCCAAAAAGGCCGGGACCGATCCATTCTTCGCACAGCAGGCTCAGATCGCCCGGGGTTGCTGGGTAGAAGCGCAGGTTTCCAGTGCAGATGGCGATCTTGTCGATACCTTCGCGTGCTACGAAATCCGCGGCGACGCGACCGGCCTGCGCGAGTCTGCGCACCTCATCCGCCGAGCCTTGCAGCAGCGCCCCCCGGGCGTATCCCACACCCGGATCAATGGTATTGCCGAAGCGATCCGTGCTCACGCGCCACCCTCGATATTGATGGTGACACATTTGCGGTAAGTATAGGCCTCAAGTGCGCCTTCGATCGAGTATTCGCTGCCCATGCCCGATTGCTTGGTGCCGCCATAAGACATACCGGGGATTTGCCCGCCGCCCTGATTGACCTGTATCCAACCCGCATCGATGGCACGCGTCAGGCGCGTGATGCGGCTGACATCATGAGTGAATAGAAACGCGGCCAGCCCGTAATGGGTGTCATTGGCCATGGCGATGACTTCTTCTTCCGTCTCGAAGGGGATGGCGACCATAACCGGGCCGAACACCTCTTCCCGCGCGATGCGCCAATTGTTGTCGACGCCGGTGATGATGGTCGGGTTGGGACAGAAGCCGGCCGGATCCTCAGCCGGAGTTTCCCCGATCAGGAAAGTGGCCCCTTCGGCTTCGGCTTCGGCCACATAGGCGCGGATCTCGCCATAGCGTTCAGCGTTCACGACCGCGCCCATATCTACATCCGGATCCAGCGCGTCGCCCACATTCAGTGCGGCGGATTTCTCGGCAACCTTGGGCATCAGCTCGTCCCAGATATCCTTGTGCACAAACAGCCGTGAACCCGCGGTGCAGCTTTGACCCTGACGGGCAAAGCGCATGGCATTCGCCACCTGCTGCGCTGTGCTGTCCAGACGACCATCGGCAATGGCGTCTGGGAAGACGATTGTGGGGGATTTACCGCCCAGTTCCAGAGTCAGCTTGGCGATGCGATCAGCCGTGGCCCTGCCGATCAGTTTGCCAACCTCGCTTGAGCCGGTAAAGGACACCTTGTCGATGCCCGTATGCGAAGCAAGTGCTGCGCCTGCTTCTTCACCCAGTCCCGTCACAACATTGAAGACGCCAGGCGGGAACAGACCATCCGCAAGTTCAGCCAGTTTCAGGATAGCCAGCGGTGCGTCTTCGGCCGGTTTCAGCACCAGACAATTCCCGGTCGCCAGTGCCATCGAAATCTTCACCGCCCCCAACTGCAAAGGAGAGTTCCAGGGGATGATCGACCCGACAACCCCATGCGGTTCGCGCGTGGAATAACTGAGTAATCCAGGCCCAAGCGGCAGAGTCTCGCCTTTTTGTTCAACCGCCACGCCGCCGTAATATTTGAGAACACCGGCAGCCCCCATCGCCTCGCCGCGCGATTGCGTCTTGATGGCGTTACCGGACTCTGCCGCCAAGACACGGGCCACCTCTTCAGCGTTTTCTTCCAGGCGACGTCCGAGTTCGGTGAGCAGTTTTCCACGCTCACTCGCAGCCAAAGCGCGCCACGCTGGCAACGCGGCACGGGCGGCGGCGACAGCCAAATCGACCTCGGTTGACGTGCCGCGACCAACTTCGCAGATCGGCGCACGGCGCGAGGGGTTTTCGATCTCGAGTCGCCCTTCAGGCCAATGCCAAGCCCCGTTGATATAGTTTCCAGCCAAACCCGCATCGGGCAGTTTCGGTTCCAGCGGTGTTGTCATCCCTGTTCTCCTTGGCAGGCTGGGGCAATTCAAAATAAGGCGCGCCGCCGAAAGTTGGGAGAGCCGGCGGCGCAGAGATCAGGCGAGAGCAAATGCCCAACCTCAATAACGTAATCAGGTTTTGGCGCGCACCACAGCCCAGGCATCGTCCAACGCGCCTTTGAACCGCTCTGTTGCGATATCGATCTCATCCTCGTTGATAATCAGCGGCGGCATAAAGCTCATTCGATCACCGATTGCTCGCAGATAGAGGCCCCGATCATGGGCAAAGTTCTGCACAAGTTCACCGACTTTCCAAGAGGGATCGAACGGTTCACGGGCTTTAGCGTCTTTCATAAGCTCAAAGCCGCAGAACAGGCCGACACCGCGCACCTCGGCGACCAGCGGATGGTCTGCCATGGCGTGGCATTTTTCCAGGAACCGTGTCGAGACTTTGCGGACGTGGCCCACCAGATCCATTTCATCGTAAATGTCCAAAGCCTCAAGCCCAACGGCAGCGCCAACCGGGTGACCGGCGTATGTGTACCCGTGACCAAAAGTACCGACCTCATCCGAGTTTTTCATCATGTCGGCATACATCTCGTCCTTGAACATCAGGGCAGAGATTGGGAAAAACGCGGCCGAAAGCGCCTTGGCGCAAGAGATCATGTCAGGCTCCAGCCCCCAGGTCTGAGAACCCCACATATTGCCGGTTCGACCAAAGCCGCAAACCACCTCGTCAGCCAGAAACTTGATGTCATACTTGCGCAGAACCGCCTGCATTTCCTTCCAGTAGCCTTCAGGCGGCATCAGCGCGCCGCCACCGGAAATGGCGGGCTCGGCGAAGAAAGCTGCAACAGTTTCAGGACCTTCCGCCAGAATCAGCTCTTCGAATTTTGCAGCCATCCGGGCCGAGAACTCTTCTTCGCTCTCGCCATCTATGTGGAAGCGATAATAGTTCGGCAGCTCGGTATGCTTGAACTCGGGCAGCGGCAGACCGAATTTGGCGTGCATATGTGGCTGACCGGACAGCGAAACCGTAGCGATTGTGTTGCCGTGGTAACCCCGCACCCGCCCAATGATCTTGCGGCGGTTCGGCTCGCCTTTGGCAGTGTTGGTGTACCACAACAGTTTGATTGCGGTGTCGTTCGCCTCGGACCCCGAACACTGGAACATCACCCGGTCCATATCAACCGGAGCCATACCAATCAGACGCTCACCCAACTCCGCAACCCGTGGATGTGAACGATTGTAGAATGTGGGCGCAAAAGGCAGCACATCCATTTGCCGCTTTGCCGCGTTTGACAGACGTTCGTTGTGGTAACCCAGCGACACGCACCCCAGCCCGGAAAAACCATCGATGATCTCGCGCCCTTCGCTGTCATAGATGAAAACCCCCTTACCATGAGTGATCATCGTCGGGCCGTTCTCGGCATGTTGGCGCAGATTAGACTGAGGATGGACGTGATGGGCCTTGTCCTGTTCGATCGCGCGTCGGGCGTCAACGTTCATGGGGGATGCTCCAAAAGAAAACCTGGCGGGACTTCACCTTGTTATTGACTGAATTTCAATTTCGAAGTTTTTTGGTTTTTGTGAATTTTTTTCAGGCTAGAAACACATGAAACCGCTGCTTGACCTGCGCCACCTGCAACTGATCCAAGCCATCAACGAAACGGGTCGGATCACCGATGCCGCCAAGAAACTGGGGGTGACGCCATCGGCCCTTTCGCACCGTCTGCGCGAGGCCGAGCGCCGCCTTGACGTGCCCCTTTTCACCCGAATGCACAAGAAACTGCGTCGCACACCGGCGGCGGACTATATGGCAATCGTGGCCGAACGCATCCTGACCGACCTTAGCCGTGCAGAAGAAGACGTGCGGCGCATGAACGCCAACGTCCAGCATGTGGTGCGTCTGTCGGTCGAAGCTTACAGCAACTATCGCTGGTTGCCTTCTTTCATCAAATATATGAAATCGCGCACCGACGGGATCGATATCCAGATCATGGCGGGCGCACGTAGCGATCCGCTGACCGGTCTTTTGAACCGGCATCTGGACATTGCGATTACTTCGGGCACGGTTTCGCAAGCGGGGCTCAGCAGCATCAAACTGTTCGATGACCCCCTGCTTTACATCATGCCACCGTCGCACCGACTGGCCGAGCGTGCATATGTCGAAGGCTCAGATATCGTAGGAGAGCCCTTTATCACTTATACAAAGATCCCAGAACCCGACCGGGAATTTGCATTGCTGTTCCGCCCGACGGACAGTTACCCGAAATGGGCTGCAACCGTTGAACTGCCCGAGGCAATTGTCGAGTTGGTCGCCTCGGATCTGGGCACAAGCGTGCTGTCCAACTGGGCGCTGCAATCCGCGCTGAAAGAAGGTCGCATCGTTGGCGCGCAGGTCACTCAAGATGGCATCACTGTTCCCTGGCATGCCGTTTTGCGCTCGGAAGATTTGGAGGAAGGTGATCCGATTCATCAGATCGCAGAATTATTGTCTGAATGGTGTGGCTTACCGGGCTGTGGGTTTCACATAACCTGAACCCTAAGGTCAAAGTCTGGCTAAACCGCAGCTACAGGATTGTTCCAGGCGCAGACATGAGAGGTTTTTCGTTTTTCAGGTGGCGGTCTATCAGTTTCCGCTGTTGCTTGCCCGTAGGTATGAACCCGGCAGGCTCTGGCAACACGTCTGTCTGCGTCAGTTCCGGGAAAAGCGCGATGATCTCTTCCCGTGCCGCGTCGCTGATCGCTTTCAGCGCTTCGGGTCCGGTAAACAAACTCTCGGACGGCGTGCCTTCCGCGAAGACAATCTCGTGTCGATCAAACAGTAAATGGAAATACTCGACCTCCCGAACCGACTTGTCCACGTAAATCCCCGGAAGGCTTGTCAACTTGATTGCCGGAACAAGAACCTCTGAGACACCAAACATGCGGCTGGCAATGGTCGAGCAAACCAGCATTCGGTGTTGCCGGGACACCAACAAATCCCGCTGCGGAAAGCCATTTCCAAGCGAACCGGCCAGAATTCGAACCGGGTAAAGTTTGGAATTGGTCCGAAGCTCTGCCTCTTCAACACGCCGCCTGCCGATCCACCGTAACGGCTGTGGGCCATGGTCCCGCGTTAGAACAAGGTCCGACAAAGTGATCTGTTCGATTTGCTTTGGTCCGGTTGTCGTTGCGATCCACGTGGACCGGGTAAAGCACGGCACAAGTGTGTTTTCGTTGATCGGCGGGCGGCCCCCAGATCCCGGGCCTTCTGCTGCCGAAATAACCTCAAGCGGTACCCCGCGCGGTGGGAAAGAGCCGACAAAAGCCACGCCTTCGGTGGTTCCGAACGAAGGAGACGAGCTAACAATGTTGACACCAAGTACCTGATAGGTTTGACCGGTGCTGTTGTCGCGCAGCGTAATGACGTATTCGGCCTCAATACGCGTTCCATCGGAATAGGTGGTGCCATCAAATACCTGATCGCCGTTTAAACGCTGGTTCCCGTCGTTGTCGTCAAAATTGACGTCTGAACCACCGTCTGACACGTTCAGATCGGTCAATGGGCCAGTGCCGATCGTAATAAACTCGCCGACAAGGTTGGACCCATCACCCTGGCTGAAGCCACTCAGGCTTTCACCCCCGGTGATCAAAACCTGGCTGGCACCCAATGCATGTACGATATAGTCGGCCATGTGCCTGCTATTCCTGTTCAGCCCTCGTTTACAGGCTAATGGATATGCGGACCCTTGCAAACATATCCACAGGGCGATCCTTAACGAGTGTTACCTATTGGTCGTTGTTTCGCCTGACGCCGAGAGGAACGCGGTGATCATTACGCCTGATCTGACCTGCTGCTGGCCAGCACAGAGCGCAGCGCTTCGGCGGCGGCCTCCAGATCAGCGCAGACTATGACACCGATTTTGGTTAATCGGTCAGAGACATCCACTGGCAGGCTTGTATTGCTGCCGTCGGGTATTTCATTCAACCGGCCACCAATTAAAACCGGCACGTCAAGCCCGGCTTCTTTCAGCTTGTGCAGCAGGGATTTGGAATAGCGCAGCGCCACGCCATTATAAGTGCTGAGCGCGATGGCGTCGACAGAGCTTTGCCTGACCAATGCCACTACATCATCCGGGTCGCTGGAGACGCCGCCATCTTCAACATCAAAACCTGCTTTGGTGAACACCAGATCCAGAAGCATTTTTCCATGTTCGTGCACATCGGTGGTAGCCGTCAGAATACGCGCAGGCGATTCAGCCAGACGGGCCATTGCCTGACCGGCGTCAGATGCCAGAAAGCGCGCGGCTTCTTCCTCTAGTTCGCGATATGTTGTGGCACTTACGATGGGAATTCTGCGCCGCGGTGCATCAGGCCTTTGCGCGCCTCCGCCAAAGGTCTGTTCCAAGGCACGCCCACCGATACGGCGCAGAGCCAACAGCATCTGGAACGGATCGTTAGTGTCGATGCCACCTTGCGACAATCCCGCAAGAACCCGATCTGCAAAACGATGACCCTCTCGCAAGAGCGTGTTGCTGATCCGGTCAATCTCGGCCGTGTCAAACAGCGGCAGATACCCCTCTGCCAACTCGGTCAATCTGCGCAGATGACATTGCGCATCGCAGATCTCGGTCACGTCGGGGATGCGTTCATTCTCACTCACCGGAACCGGATTCAAAGCGTGCCCGCTTGGGCGCAGCCGCTGCGCCACAATGTCGGGTAAAAGATATGAGGACAGCCCCGCATAGTTTTCAGCATGTGATCCCTTGTACAGCACCGTTGCACCGTAAATCTGCGATCCCGGCACTCCATCACTGATCTGTGCCAAAGCATGTTGAAAGGCCATCCGCGTCAAAGGTTCAGTGAAATGGTGGCCATAACACACTGCGTAAGGCGCACCGATCAGCCCCGTCACAATGTGTTTTTCAAGCAGCGCCTGACCCAGAACCGATGTTAAATCCTCGAAAACCGCAGCATACCCGTCGTCCAGATTGGAGTGCACCAATACCGGCACCGGCTGAGCGGCAATCAGGCCAAGCGCCTGAACCGTCGCTTGTGTGGTCTCTACGTCATTATCGTATTCCGGCAAACGAAACGTGAAATATTGCCCCAGATTGCCGATCGTCGTGGCCCCGGCCGCCAGCGCGGCGCATGTGTTTTCAAGGGCTGCCGGAAAGCCCAGCATGAAGTCACCAAAGTGCATTGCCGCTGGGCTGGCCTGTGTCAGACGTGCAAAGGCATCTGCGTCATTCAAAATGACCCCGGTCCCGCGCGTATTTTCCGTTCGTTGATGTCTTGGAAATCCCATCGACCAATCCAGGCACATGCCGAACCGATCAACCCGCGCACCGCGTCCGAGGCAACTGTCGTAAACCCTTTGGATGGCATCGACGCTATGTGATAAATCGCGAAACCCCAGATGTGCGTGCTGCATCACCCGCCCGGATTGGATCATCGCCTTTTTATAGTCAATTTCGTTCCTATAGCCGGCCGACGCCTGAAACGCGCTTGTGCCGACTTTCCAGTCCGACACCATTTTTTTGCCAGCGTTCAACAGATCTGTACCACTGATCAAACCCTGCTCTGGAAGCAGCGTTGCTCTGTCGATTCTCAGGTTTGGTTCGCTCATTTCGCCACAATGGCCAATCCAAGGCTACAGGCAAGGCCATTTCAAACGGTAATCCAAGCCTGTCCTGGTTTGGATTGGGAACACGCCTAGACACTTTCCCAAGGGAAACTGTCGAGCCGCTCAATCCCTATTTCGGTCACCAGAACTTGCGTTTCCAGTTTCACGCTTTCCGACCCGTTTTCGCCGACAAGGCTTTCGACACAAACAACCATCCCTGGTTCAATAAATCCAGACATGGCCGTCTCATCGAAATCTATGTGCAAAGGGATGACGGGCCATTCATCCGCCATGCCCACGCCATGCACAGCAAGCGAATACCGATAATCGACATGCCGATCCGGGATACGCCAGCTTTTTTCGTTAAACTCAGCATAGCTCACACCCGGCTTCAGCACGTCAAGGTTATGGTTGATCTGCTCTAAAGCCGTCGCATAGATCCGCCGCTGCGTATCCGCCATGGGCGTGTACCCGCAAGTCCAGCTGCGGCTGAGGTCCGCGCAATAGCCATAAGGACCGACCATATCCGTATCGAACGAGATCATTTCCCCCGGTTGGCAAACCCTATCCGAACACTCCTTGTACCAAGGGTTGGTATTCGGCCCACAGGTCAAAAGCTTGGTTTCGAGCCAATCACCGCCCGAACGCGCGTTTTCAAAATGCAGATGACCCCAAAGCTCGCGCTCGGTCAAGCCCGGCACTGAATGATCATATATGCGCGCCATTCCGGCTTCGCAGACCCGAATGGTCCAGCGCATCAACTCGATTTCCTCTGGGGATTTGATCGACCGGGCGCGTTCCGTCAATTCGGCCCCTTCGACATAGGTTAACCCTCGCTCCTGCAGCGCGTGCAATCCCGGGCCGTCCAGCTTATCTGCCGCAAAGCGCTTGTTGCCACCCCCATGCTGACCGAGCACATCGGCTATTTCATCGGCCCAGGTTTCGACCCCGGCGGAGGCTTTGTCGCCCTTGGTCATAAACATCCACGACACAGCAGTTCGGATTTCGTCTATTCCCGGCAGGCCTTCGTTCAAATGTTCGCAGCCTTTGAACTCCCACAGGATCGCAGGACCACCTGCCAGGATCATCGCATACCGGACCGGATTGTGGCTGGTCCATACCTGCATATTCGAGCTGTCGAACGCATACCGAATGTTGATCGGGTCATAAAGCAACAAGCCTGCCACATCATGCTCTGCCATTTGTTCGCGCAACCGTGTCAACCGATAGGCGCGGGCCTTGTCCAACGTGGTTTGTGATACCGGGCTGATCAGCGCCTTGTCCGCCCCGTCGCTGTTCAAATATGTCAGCTTGCGGTCATCTTTGAAGGCGTTGCGCGCCCGCGTCATGACACGGATCGACCATAAAAACCGATTTGTTCCTCAGCCGAGAAAGCGACGCCTGGTGTCTCGTAGAAGGAAAAAATCGCGATCACGCGTTCCGTGTCGCCTTTTACCGGCACCACGCGGTGCGGTGTGTTCACCCCGCGAAAAACGTTCAGCGCACCCGGCGCAGGCATGATCCGTTTGATTTCCGGATCCTTGCCAGCCAGAACAGCGGCCACGCCTTCATAGTTCTGGTCATCCGGTGTGCGCAGATCCTTGCGATACTCAAGCTCACCACCCACCTCCGGCGCCTGCAGCAGGATCGTGGTGGTAAATTCTGAGCGGTCGAAATGCCAGTTCAACCCTTCGCCATCCCGCGTCGCCTGCACGTTTACTCGGGCCATCGGGTCGTCCATTTGATAAAGCCGTTCCTTGCCCATAGTTTCGGCCAGAAAGTCCGCGAAGGGCTGCCATTCATACACTTCGATCACGGGGTTACCCTCTAGCTGATCGGCGCAGAGCGTGTGATTGACCGTCTGCGATTTGATCATCGCGGGGTGATTGTCATCGATACCGGGCATTTCGTCCTTGAAGTAGACGTTGTGTTTGCGCGCATGCCGGAATGAGGCCGTTTCCATAGCGGGTTTCGCCTTGTCTGCCGCCTGCTGCGCAACCCCGGCTCTGAAAAACCCCGGCAGATTAAACATGCCATCAGAAGCCAGATCTGCCCGGCACTTTTCTACCAACTTCGCGTATTCTGGACTGTCAGGCCGATCCAACGGGTAAGTTTCAAGATCAAGCAGATGATTCATGGCGTCCTCCTTTACAGCATTGAAATTCAATCTATGACAAAGACAACCAGAAAAATTATTGGGTATCATAAGATTTACTATGGGCTACAGTGACTCCCTTCCGCCTCTGACAGCATTGCGGGCCTTCGAAGCCGCCGCACGATGCGGCAGCTTCGTGTTGGCCGGGAAAGAACTGGGCGTCAGTTCGGCCGCCGTCAGCCTGCAGATCAAAACGCTCGAGGATCACCTGGGCAAAAGACTGTTTGTCAGAAAGGGCAATCGGATTTCACTGACGGATGCAGGTGAAATGATGTATCCCAAACTCGCCCGCGCTTTTGAGGAAATGTCTGACGCAGCCCGTATTGTGCAAAACGCGACACGTCCCAGACAATTAGTGATCAGCGTGCTACCGGCATTGGCAGAGCTTTGGTTTCTACCCAAGGCAGTCACATTTTCCGAAGAAACCGGAATACCGCTGGATATCCGCGTGCAGGAAGACCCAATCGATTTTGAACGTGAAGCCATCGACATTCGCCTGACCTATGGCTCGACGCTCTATCCAGGCTACCGGGAAGCAAGCCTGTTTTGGGATGTTGCGATACCGGTCTGCGCCCCTTCGTTCCAAGAGGCATATCCGAACATGGATGAATCCTTGTCACATATCCCCGACAGCAAGCTCATTCACAACAAATGGGGCCCCAGTTATGCCAGCGAACCACTCTGGTCGGATTGGAGACAGCAAGCCGGATCTGATGCGACACAGTTTTCCCATGCAGGTTTAACGATCAACGATCTGACGCTTGCCATCTCTGCCGCAAAAAGAGGAGCTGGCATCGCCCTGGTTCCATCCGTTTTGGCAAAAACCGATCTCGCATCCGGATTGCTCGTGACGCCTTCGCGGCATGCCCTGAAAATGAAAAAGGACTACGTTTGCGTGATGCCGCATGCTCGATCCGAAACCTCTGCCATCCGCCAATTCAGTGCGCACCTCGCACTTGATTGGGATTGAGAGAACAACCGACCGCAACGAAACACCCGAAAACACAGCGCCGCAGCGTTCTTGCGATTGGATGGACGGCGAGACGCTTTGCAGGGTGCCGTACTCGTAATTTCTTTTGATGCGAGACAACAGGACCCTGCTAATCTGTCCAAAATCGCCCTGTCGCAGATCTCTGTCTATTTTGGGGAAATGGCGAATGAAGTACTGACACTTTCAGATTAGAGGCGAACTTTATTGATTTATCTGGACGGTTTGGGGAAAGTGGTCGAGGAGTAAGTTGATGCGTGTAGGTCATCCCAATAGCCACAGTCAAACTTTGGGACGGAAACCCGCGCCCTTTTTGCGGGTCATCATCATTCTTTCACTCTTTTGTTTTGGTTTTTTCGGGTCTCGTTCAGCGTTGGCCTGCCAAGTTTGCGTCACCTTGCCTGAGGCTTCTCTGGCGGATCATTTGATTACCGCCGACGTCGTCGTTCTGGCCGCACCTGCGCCGGGTAATCCGTTCAAATTCGTGCCAAAGCGACAGATAAAAGGGGCACAGACCGACCTTGAAAGAACTCCTGACATCCCTTTCCTTGTAGATAGCAGGACACGCGCTGCCTTCCGCGCAAATCCCTCGATGACGGTCCTGATGACGTTCGGAACCGTTACCAAGGATGGCGCAGGGCGCGGCGTTTCACGCAAATGGACGCGGATTTTCAATCTGACCCCAGAGCGTGAAGAATTTTTGAATGCCCTTTGGGCGGAGAAAAATCTTTGGCCGGGTGGAAAGTCCGCATCCGGCGCGCGCGTTGCGTTTTTTGCACGATACCTTTCACACAAGGATCAGGTGTTAAGAGACACCGCCCTGATAGAAATCGACCGGGTGCCGTACAGCAGTATCCAGATATTGCGAAATACGGTCGCCGCAGACAATCTGTTGCGTGAGTTTGACAGCCTCGGTCGGTTGAGCTTCGTTCCGGTTGCGATCCGACTATTGGGTTTGCAGCACAACGATGAAAAGGCCAAACGCATTGTTCGGTCTCGATACCCCGGGTCTATTCTTCGAAGCTCTGGCTATGCGTATGATTGGGCGCTGGCTGGCATAGCCGTAGATGGGCCAACAGCAGTAGATGCCATTGGCTCGGCTTTGCAGGCCGCAAACGTCAAACAAGACCACAAAGAATCCCTCATTCGCGCATTGACAGATTCTGGTACTGTGTCGCCTGGCCTAAGGGATCAGATCATTCCAATCTTCTCTCGCGAACTGGCCCAGGACAGCCAGACGGCCATGGAGATTGCAATTGCCATGCGCAATTGGGATGAGACACGCTTGGACGCCCAGCTCGGCAAATTGCTTCACATGGAAGACATTGATCCGGTCACGCAATTCATCATCCAAACCAAACTTTCTTCAAAGGACTGAAGTTCATCACAGCTGACAGAGGGGGTTCTCTGATCGGTTCTGCGTTTTGTGTTGGCGGTGCATGCCTCTTGATTTTACCGGAAGCCAACACATCTACGCGCCAATTTCAATGCAGTTGGTCGAAGACGTTTTTCCGCCTCTCACGTCTCCCTTCGCGAAGCCTTCTACACCAATACAGATATGGTTTAATCGAGCAACTCTTCCTCGAAAGGATAACTGGAAAGCAGCTCAAAACCATTGTCGGTTATGAGTACCTGTTCTTCCAGCTTGACCCCATCACGCTCGCCTACGGCGCCTACATAGCTTTCAACTGTCAGCACCATGCCGGCCTCGACCTCACCGTCATAAGGGTTCAGCCCCGAGTGATATGGGATGATCTTCGGGTATTCGTCACACATACCGACCCCGTGAAAGATGCAGGGATAGGCTTGTTTCTGAAAGGGTTCCGGGATTTCAAACGACTGCTTCTGCAATTCGTGAAAGGTTATCCCGGGACGCAAAAGCGCCATATTGTGCTGCACCTCGTCATAGGCAATCTGATAGATTTCCTTCTGCCGGGCGGTGGGCTTGGCAGGTCCGCAATGGAACGTGCGCGAGACGTCACAGAAGTAGCCCATCGGACCAACCATATCGGTGTCAAATCCAACCAGATCCCCGGATTCAATCACCCGCTGGGTCGCCTCTTGCAGCCAAGGGTTGGTGCGCGGGCCAGAACACAGCATCCGCCCGTCATGCCATCCGCCCTGGTTTGCCAGATTTGTGTAATTCAAAATGCCCCAAAGCTGGGTTTCGGTCACGCCAGGACGCAAAGCCTCCTTCATCTTCGCCATTCCCAGCTCTGCCACCGCCACTGACCACTTGATACATTCAATCTCGTCAGGAGATTTTATCAACCGGGCGCTTTCAGTCAGTGTCACACCGTCAACCACCTCAAGACCGCGCTGCAGACAAGCCTGAGTAACAGACGGGTTCACATATTCAATCGCGACGCGCCGATTGTCAGACCCGATTTCTTCGAGGTAACCGTGCAGACGATCAGCCAACCTGCGTGCATTATCCGCCAGGTTGGGGCCCGCATCAAAAAACGCGATAAAGTCCGCCGGTTCCTCTCGGCCTATCAGACGACTGTTACCATAACCTCCGAACACAATGGTCGGTCCGTCCTGCGCCATGAAAAGATAGGTTGTGGGTACTCGCGACTGATACAGCTGATAGGAATCGTAATTCGCGGCGTATTGCATACTAAGCGGGTTCACGATGACCAGCGCCGCCACGTCCTGCAGCTTCATCTGTTCCCGAATCCGACCTGTTCGGTACTCAAGAAGCCGCTCCAAATCGATGTCTGGCAGTTCGCGGAACTGACGTAGATCACTCCAGTTGTCATCCAAAACCATCGTGTCCGGGCGCTGTGGCACAGTATTTTGCATTGGTGAGGGTCTCATCACTAAAAAGCACGTCGCGCAGGCAGGATTGAGCAAAGTTTTTCGAAAAAACTATCAATTCTGCGCCAAGTTTTTGTCGCGTTCACTCTCAACCAGCATTCGAATTTCTAAACTGATTTGTCCTTTTCGATCATTCCAGACCAGGACCGAACCCGGCACGTTTAACCCTAGAAGACAGTTGTTCCGTTGATGCAGTTCAAAAATACCGCGCGCAGCAGACATTCCGCATTGACCAGAACGACCAAGGCGATGCTTTCACTGGTTTAAACCGCGTCAATGGCAGCATGCTCGGCTACGACATGTCCGCTCGACGCGTTGGATATCGACAACTCAAACAAAGATTGCCCCACTCCTCCCAGGAAAACTCTCTTGTGCGGGTGCCCTGCTCTTGGCCGATGTGAACGAGTGGAAATTCAGTCAACGCGTTAGGATACCAGACTTCAACCCTCTGGACGCGGTTCAACTTATCCCATAGAACCACGTGCAACGCATCGTCCAGAAAAGGACCAAGTTCATGATTCATCCGTCGCTGGGCTGAACGCCCCAAATCATCCAGAGCAAAAAACGCTCGATCTTGCGACTTTGAGGCCGGACCGAATCCGGTGTTTGAATCATGACAGACCATATCCTTGTGTCCCAGGCGCAAACGCGCGCTGAGTTGTTGCCGCTGATCAAGTTAGCCGTTCCTTTGATGGTGGGACTTGCCGCAGCGCTTTTGATCGGTGTTGTCGATACCGCGATGATCTCACCCCTTGGAACTGTGCCTTTGGCGGCAGCTGGAGTGACCACTGCGGTTTTGATCATTCTGATCTCTGCCCTTTGGGGCGTCGTAACAGCGCTTTCAGTTCAGATCAGTCAGGCAGAGGGTGCCCAGGACCCAAAAAAGGTCGCCCTCGCATTACGTGGCGGGCTTTTGCTTTGTTTGCTGGGCGGTGGGCTTGCGGCCCTTCTCATGATGGCTCTTTACCCTCTTTTAGGTCTTTTGGGTCAACCAACGGAAGTTCTTGAGATCCTTTTGCCCTATTGGATGTCAATGGCGGTCTGGATCATCCCATTCACCTTGTTCTTTGGCCTCAAGGCACTTTTCGATGCGGTGGGACGGCCCTGGACGGCAGTGGGCCTGTCCTATCTCGGCGTGCTCATCAACGTGCCGGCCAACTACACCCTGATCCATATTCTGGACCTCGGAATTCTAGGCGCAGGTCTGGCCAGTATTCTTTCACAATGCGTGTCTCTGATTGCTGCTCTTGTTGTTCTTAAACGGGCCCCGGGATTGGCTGCGTTTCGTCAACGGGTTCAGGTTGTCTGGGCCGATGCTTGGGCGCAGGCCAAAGACGCCCTGCCGCTTTGTCTTGGTTATGCAGGCGAAGGCGGCGCATACGCCGTGGTTGGTCTGATGATGGGGTGGCTTGGTGCCGAAGCCCTTGCGGCACATCAGATTGTCAACGCACTGGCAGGACTGGCTTACATGATTCCGCTTGGAATGGCTGGCGCGGCCTCCATCCGCGTGGGCCTTGCAGTGGGGGCTTGCGATACCTCACGGCTGCGACCAATCCTGAAAGCTTCGTTTGTCATGGTGACCCTCTGGCAGGCGATTGCAGCAATCGTGTTCATAACCGCTGGTCGAATGATGGCGGAATCCATGTCCGACGATCCTGCGGTGGTCGATCTTGCAGTCACTCTGTTCTTTATCGTCGCGCTATTGCAGGTCGCCGATGGTGTTCAGGGTACTGCGCTTGGTGCGTTAAGGGGCATGTCTGACATGAACTTGCCTACTGTCATCACACTGACCGCGTATTGGCCACTTGCCCTGCCAGCAAGCTATGCCCTCGGCTTCGTTTTTGATTATGGTGCCATGGGTGTTTGGATAGGGTATACGATCGGTTTGGTCGTCGCGGCGGTTG
Organism: Ruegeria sp. HKCCD4315; assembly: GCF_013112245.1. Classification (NCBI taxonomy): domain Bacteria; kingdom Pseudomonadati; phylum Pseudomonadota; class Alphaproteobacteria; order Rhodobacterales; family Roseobacteraceae; genus Ruegeria; species Ruegeria sp. HKCCD4315. The sequence continues at coordinate 796,952 of NZ_WVRN01000002.1, forward strand.
CGTTACCCATTCGATTTTGGTCGCTGACCAAAGCGTGACAGTCGGATACCCAACTTTGTAAAGCCTTCAGCGCGGCGACCCTCCGATTGCGATAGTTATCTCCCGTGCTGCATCCAGGACCATTTCGCCGAAATAGGCGACGTTGGCTTTGTTGATCCTTGCTGTTGGGCCCGAGACGGAAATACCAGCACAAGGAATGCCGAACTGGTTTAAAATAGCGGCACCTGTGCATGACATGCCTGCATAGCGCTCTTCATCATCAAAGGACCAGCCGCGTTGCCGGACCAGCGTCAGATCCTCTAACAACGATATGGTTGATCGATGAGTGCGGTCAGTAAAGGCTTCGTAAGCGACATCTGACAGCAGAGCTTGAACCGCATTCGTGCTCATTTCGGCCAGCAATGCCTTTCCGGTCCCGGACGCGTACATGGGCGTCCGCGCGCCCGGAGGAAAGAAAGCGCGAATTGGATTTCCGGTTTCTACCTGACTGACGAATACGACGTGGCTGCCGTCAGGCATGGCCATATTCGCGGTCTCACCGGTATCGCGCATGAGCCTGCGCAGGATGGGCCGGCCGATTTCAACCACACTGTTGCGATTGAGGTAGGAGGCGCCTGTTCGATAGGCCTCGATACCGACCATCCATTCCTGGCGTTGTTCGTCGAAGCTGACATAGCCACGGTTGGACAGCGTCGTCAGTATGCGATGGGTCGTCGCCGTTGGAACGCCGGTTTCCCGACTGAGGTCGCTGAGCGTAGAGCGTTCCAGGGCTGCGAGCGTTGTCAGTGTTTCCAACGCGCGGTCGAGGGATTGCACTGTCCCGGCCGAGCTTTCCTTGAAGATTGATTTGGGCCGTCCTCGCGGTTTTTTGTGATTCTGCACCGGTTTTTTCCTGTGTGGTTAGGACCTTGATTTTAGGCGTCGGAGCGTGTTTTTCAAAATCGGCATTTGCTTTCGTCAATATTGAAAAACTGTCTCTTTCATTTCTTTCAGTACGTTATGGTATTTTTCCGTATAGTGAAAAACTTTTTCGAGAAAATTGCAAAGCGCGCGTCTTGGTAAGATAATTTTACCAAACCGGAGGATTTTCATATGTCCACACAGAACCCAGTTTTCATTCCCGGCCCGACCAACATCCCGGATCGCTTGCGTTTGGCGATGCAGGTTCAGACGCAGGACCACCGCGCGCCGGATTTTGTAGAGACATTTGCGCCCGTGCTTGAAGACACCAAGCGGGTGTTTGGCTCCAGCGCGGGTCAGATCATCACCTTCCCGGCCAGCGGGACGGGCGGATGGGAAGCGTCGATCACCAACACACTCAGCCCCGGTGATACGGTTCTGGTGGCGCGCTATGGCATGTTCAGCCATCGCTGGACCGACCTGTGTCAGCGTCACGGGCTGGATGTTCGGATCATCGAATGCGCGTGGGGCAGCGGTGCGCCGGCAGACAAGTTTGCCGAGGCTCTGGCAGCCGACAAGGCCCATGAGATCAAGGCGGTTCTGGTCACCCATAATGAGACGGCCACCGGCGTACGTTCGGATATTGCGGCGGTGCGCAAGGCGATGGATGCCAGTGCCCACCCGGCGATGCTGTTTGTGGATTGCGTCAGCTCGCTGGCCTCGATGCCGTTCGAGTTCGATGACTGGGGCGTTGATATCGCGGTCTCGGGCTCGCAGAAGGGCTTCATGCTGGCGACCGGCATGGCGATCCTGTGCGTCAGCCCCAAGGCGCTGGCGGCAATGGAGACGGCACAACTGCCGCGCACCTTCTTTGACTTCCGCGACATGATGAACGCCAACGCATCGGGCGGCTTTCCCTATACCCCGCCGCTGCAGCTGATCTATGGCATGGGTGAGAGCCTGAAGATGCTGTTCGAGGAAGGCTTGGACAATGTCTATGCCCGCCACTTCCGTCTCGCCGAAGGCGTGCGCAAGGCCACCTCGGCCTGGGGGTTGGAGCTGGTGGCGCAGTCGCCGGATCTCTACTCGGACACCGTCAGCGCGATCTATGTACCCGACGGCTTCGACAGCAATGCCCTGACGGATCACGCCTTCAACGCCTATGGCGTCAGCTTTGGCATCGGGTTGGGCGAGATGAACGGCAAGGCCTTCCGCATCGGCCATCTGGGCAGCCTGACGGACGTGATGGTGCTGTCCGGTCTGGCCACGATCGAAATGGCCATGGCCGATCTGGACTATCCGATCGAGCTGGGCAGCGGTGTGGCCGCAGCGCAGGAATACTTCCGCGCGGGCCGTGCCACACCCATGCAATCTGCAGCGTAAGGAGGCTCCGATGTTGGATGCAATGACCACAGCCGATTGCCTGACCATCGCCGATATGCGCGAGGCGCATGAGCGGATCAAACCCCATATCAACCGCACCCCCGTGTTGCGGTCGGAGTATCTGGACGATCTGACCGGCGCGCAGCTGTTCTTCAAATGCGAGAACTTCCAGGAGGCGGGCGCTTTCAAAGTGCGCGGGGCCTGCAATGCGGTCTTTGGCCTGAATGACGAGGCCGCCGAGCGCGGCGTCTGCACGCATTCTTCCGGCAACCATGCGCTCAGCCTGTCTTATGCGGCGGGCCGCCGGGGCATTCCCTGCAACGTGGTGATGCCGCACACGGCACCGCAGGCCAAGAAGGACGCGGTGCGCCGCTATGGCGGGATCATCACCGAATGCGAGCCCTCGACCACTTCGCGCGAGGCGGTATTTGCCGAGGTGCAGGCGCGCACCGGCGGTGAGTTCGTGCACCCCTATAACGACCCGCGCGTGATTGCGGGGCAGGCGACCTGTTCGGCAGAGCTGCTGGAACAGACCGACGGGCTGGACGCGGTGGTTGCGCCCATCGGCGGCGGTGGCATGATCTCGGGCACCTGCCTGACCCTGTCGAACCTGGCGCCTGAGGTGCAGATCTATGCCTCGGAACCGGAACAGGCCGACGATGCCTATCGCAGCTTCAAGGCCGGTCACATCATCGCTGATGACGCCCCGGTCACCATTGCCGATGGGCTGAAAGTGCCGCTGAAGGAAAACACCTGGCACTTTGTGTCGAACTTCGTGCGCGACATTCACACCGCCAGCGAAGACGAGATCATCGCCGCGATGAAGACCACCTGGAAATACCTGCGCATTGTGATGGAGCCCAGCTGCGCCGTGCCGCTGGCCACCATTCTGAAGCACCCCGAAGCCTTCAAAGGCAAACGCGTCGGCGTGATCATCACCGGCGGCAATGTGGATCTGGACAAACTGCCCTGGACCCGGGGCTGAGGAGTACATCATGAACAAGCCCGTAAACATCGAGCAACTCGAAGTCGGCTACGACATTCCCGCCGCCATCGGCATGGACGCATCCGAGATCCAGACCCCGGCGCTGGTTCTGGATCTGGACGCGCTGGAACGCAACATCCAGAAGATGGGCGATTACGCCAAGGCCCACGGCATGCGCCACCGGGTGCATGGCAAGATGCACAAATCCGTCGACGTGGCGCAGCTGCAGGTCGAACTGGGCGGCGCCTGTGGCATCTGCTGCCAAAAGGTCTCGGAGGCCGAGGTGTTTGCCCGTGGAGGTATCAAGGATGTTCTGGTCTCCAACCAGGTGCGTGACCCGGCCAAGATTGATCGGCTGGCGCGGATGCCCAAGCTGGGTGCGCGCACGATCTGCTGTGTGGATGACATCGACAATGTCAGCGATCTGTCCAAAGCGGCTGAGCGCCACGGCACCCAGATCGAATGTCTGGTCGAGATCGACTGCGGCGCGGGTCGCTGCGGCGTGACCACCACGCCCGAGGTCATCGCCATCGCCAAGGCCATCGACGCGGCCCCGGGGCTGAAGTTTGCCGGTATCCAGGCCTATCAGGGCGCGATGCAGCACATGGATCTCTACGAGGATCGCAAAGCCAAGATCGACATCGCCGTGGCGCAGGTCAAAGACGCCGTGGACGGGCTGGCCGCCGAAGGGCTGGACTGTGACATCGTCGGCGGTGGCGGCACCGGGTCGTATTACTTCGAGAGCACCTCGGGCGTGTACAATGAACTGCAATGCGGCTCTTACGCCTTCATGGACGCCGATTATGGCCGCATCCTTGATGAAAACGGCAACCGCATCGACCGGGGAGAGTGGGAGAACGCCTTCTTCATCCTCACCAGCGTCATGAGCCATGCCAAGGCAGACAAGGCCATCGTGGATGCCGGCCTCAAGGCCCAATCCGTGGACAGTGGCCTGCCGGTGATCTTCGGGCGCACGGATGTGGAATACGTCAAATGCTCGGACGAGCACGGCGTGGTCGCCGACCCCGACGGTGTTCTCAAGGTCAATGACAAGCTGCATCTGGTGCCCGGTCACTGTGACCCGACCGCCAATGTGCATGATTGGTATGTGGGTGTTCGGAACGGCAAAGTTGAAGCGCTTTGGCCGGTCTCCGCGCGCGGCAAGGCTTACTAGCCGCCGCACATGCGTCCCGGGCGGCAGTTATCCCTTCCCCTGCCGCCCGGACCTGCACCCCAAAGCTCAAGGAAAAGGTCATGAAAGATATGACAGACAAACCCCTGCTGATCGTTGGAGAAGACCTCTGCCAGCAACTGGTCGGACGCCGCGAGGCCTTCGACGCGGTTCAGGACGTCTTCGCTGCCATGGCGCGTGGCGACGCCTATAACTTCCCGGTCATTCGTGAGGCCATCGGCTATGCCGATGCGCTTTATGGCTTCAAATCCGGCTTTGACCGCGCCGGTCAGGTGCTGGGTGTGAAATCCGGCGGCTACTGGCCTGGCAACATCGATAAGGGCCTGACCAATCACCAGTCCACCGTCTTTTTGTTCGACCCCGATACCGGGCGGCTCTCGGCACTGGTCGGCGGCAACTACCTGACCGCCGTGCGCACAGCGGCATCCTCGGCTGTGTCGATTGCACATCTGGCCCGCAAGGATGCCAAGGTGCTGGGCATGGTCGGCGCAGGCCACCAATCCGCCTTCCAGCTGCGCGCCGCTGCCGAGCAGCGCGACTTTGAGAAAGTCGTCGCCTGGAACCCGCACCCCGAGATGCTGCCTCGCCTGGGCGCGGTCGCAACCGAGCTGGGTCTGGAGTTCGAGGCCGTCAGCCAAGAAGATCTGGGTGCACAGGCGGATGTCATCATCACCATCACCTCGGCCTTTGAACCACTGTTGATGAAAGACTGGATCAAACCCGGCACCCACCTGGCCTGCATGGGCACCGACACCAAAGGCAAGCAAGAGGTCGACGCCGCGCTGGTCGCAGCCGCCACTGTCTTCACCGACGAGGTCGCCCAGTCCATCTCCATAGGCGAGGCCCAACACGCCATCGCGGGCGGCACCCTGACCGAGAACCAAATCACCCCCATCGGCGCCGTCATCAACAGCGATCACAAGGGCCGCACCAGCGACACCGAAATCACCCTCTTCGACGGAACAGGCGTCGGACTACAAGACCTCGCCGTCGCATCAGTCGCCGCAAAACTCGCAGATCAAGCAGGGCTGGCTGAACACGTTGCACTGTGATCATCCACGAAAAAGAGTGAACGGATGCTCACCCAGAGCGGTTCGTTCCGGGCCGTTCCAAGACTAAGGCGACAGCGTCCAACCCGGACGCTTTCGCACACACAAATCAACGTTAGGCACTGAAAGAAAAGGGCTCGCCCAAGGTGTCAGGGTCGACCTCAACCCCCAGACCTGCTCCTTTCGGCACGTGCAGCAATCCGTCAGTGCAGGGCGGCATACCGGTCGCATTCTGTACCGTCACCCAATTCATGAAATCCACCGTGTGAGCTGCAAGCCGCACTGGGAGTCTTGCCATCATCTGAGCTGTGGCGGCCGTGTTGATGGTGCTTCCGCCAGTATCTTCAATGGTCACCTTCAACCCCAGCTGCACGGCCACATCACTGAGCAGCCGGGTTGGGCCAACCCCACCGATCCGGGCCATTTTAAGCGTTACCCCCGAAACCATCCCATCGGCATGAGCGACTAGCATAGGTTCGAGACCCGTAATGCTTTCATCCAAAATGAACGGATGAGGACAAGATTGCGCAACACGCCGGTTTTCGGCCATCGACATACAAGGCTGTTCAAGCCAAAAATCCAGATCGCCCACCCCCCGCAAAAAGCGAAGCGCATCTTCGACCAGCCATCCGCCATTGGCATCCGCATAGAGCGCAACATCAGAAGGAACAGCGTTTCGGACTGCGCGCAAACGTTCAATATCTTCCAACGGGTCCTGTCCAACTTTGACCTGTAGACGCCGGTAGCCTTGCTTTAGATAGGACTGCGCGCTCTGCGCCATCTCATCGGGGGCAGCCTGACTGATCGAGCGATAGAGCGTAACGGATCGAGTGGCGCCCCCGCCCAAAAAAGAACAAAGCGGCACCCCTGCCCGGCGCGCCGCCAAATCCCACGCGGCCATGTCAATTGCGGATTTCACCCCGGGCTGGCCCAGCATGGCCGCGTTCAACACCTCGGCCAATTGAGCTGGTGCGTCAGACGGTCGACCAATCACCTCTGGTAACAACCGCGCTGTGCCTTCCGCCATCTCTTCGGGAAAAGCCTCGGCATAAAACGCCCCAAGGGGCGCCGCCTCTCCCCAGCCGATGGTGCCGTCAGCCGCTTCAATCGCTACGATCACAGCGTGAAAGCCATGTTCGGTCTGCCCGCGGCACACATACTTTCCTGCGGCAAAGGGTTGGTATTGCTGCCAGGCTCGGGCCGAAACAATGGGAGCAGGTTGGATCATGTGACCGCCTTAGACCGCCGAAGCACGTCAGTCGGAACAGCTTGCAGGTTTAGCATTGCGTTCTCATTTGCCTCTGTCAAAACCTTCAACTTTCTTTTTCAATTCTTCAGACGGTATGTGCCGCGTCAAACGGTTATCAGGCCAAACCAAGTTGTTCTGAACATATGCCACCGCCCAAATACGAAAAGAAGGATCCCGACCCGACAATTTGTCAAGTCGCCCCTTCAGCGTCGCGCTTCGCGGCGATCATGCCCAGAAGCTGCTCTTTGGTGCGCCGGATATGGTTGGCCAAGACGTTGCAAGCCTCTTCAACTTTACGCTCTTGCGCCAGCCGCAACAGGTCGCGATGGTCTTTCTTTGCCGGTTCACGCTGCTTCATCACACTCAGATGCATACGCACATACCGATCCGATTGCAGACTGATGCGATCCAGCAATTCGTTGGTGAGTTTCCGCTTCGAGGCAGCGTAAAGCGCTGAATGATATTCGTAGTTCAGGACGCCCCACTTCCCCACATCGTTTTCGTCATAGGATCTCTCCATCTGGGTTAGAATCTCTTCGCACCGTGCAAAGTCAGCGGATGTCATATTTGGGATAGCGTGGTGAAACAGATCCACTTCGATCAGGATGCGCAAATCGAAAATTTCACCAATTTCACTGAGGGAATGTTTGGTGACAGAGCCGCCTCGATTGTTAGCCCATTGCACAAGACCCTCGGCGTTCAAGCGTTTGAGCGCTTCACGGACCGGCATTCGAGAAACATCGTATTCTTCAGCCAGAGCCTCTTGCCGAATGGTTTCGCCCTCGGCCAGTTCACCGCTCAGAATACGTTCCCGCAGATCATTTGCGATGACCTCCGGCAAGCTCTGCTTGGTGATTGCTCGTTTTCCTGCCATTTCAAGTCTAGCCCTGCAGCATTTTAGTTAGGGGTACTGAGTTTTCGCAATTTCTCAATGCCGAACCAATGATTTCGCGCCGGCAGAATGCTTCCACCAACCCGAGCGTGGGGTATGGGTATACGCGGTCAAACACCCCAGGTATCCGACAGACGATAGCCTCCGGGCCAAGGATCGTCAGGGTCAAGCATATGCTGGTGAATACCTGTGATCCATCCTCGGCCACTGATCTCGGGTATGATCGCCGCGCGACCGCCCACCTGCGCCACGTCAACGATCCGGCCCGTAAAGCTCGACCCGATGATTGAGGTGGCTTCAAACGTCTGACCAGTCGTCATCAATCCTTTTGCGATCATCAACGCCATGCGTGCGGATACTGCTGTTCCGGTGGGCGAGCGGTCGACCTTACCCGGTTGGATTGCGACAGCGGACTTACCGGTCAGCCCTTTTTCGGTCGCAGTCAACGGACCACAGAAGGCACAGAACGAGATATGATCCCATTCGGGATTTTCAGGATGCGAGAACCCAAGCTGCTCATTGGCTGCGTTCGTGATCTTGACGCCCAAACCGGCGATGTCGCGGGCTTCATGTTCGGCGATTTCGAAGCCCAGCGCCTTGGCATCAACCATCACAAAACTGTCGCCGCCATAGGCCGTATCCACAGTGATCGTGCCCAACCCCGGCACCTCAAGAGGGACCGACAGCTCATCGGCGAAACTGGGCAGGTTCTGCACAAAAATACGCCGCGCCTTGCCATTGCTGCACTCAGCCCTGACCCGAACCAGCCCGCCCGGGGCCTCTAGCACCATATTGGTTTCGGGTTCCTGCATCGGAATGATCCCGCCATCCAGCAGCACGGTCGAGACACAGATCGAATTTGACCCTGACATTGGTGGTGTGTCTTCCGGCTCCATTATAATCCAGGCTGCGTCGGCCTCGGGGTGTTTCGGTGGCACCAGCAGATTGACATGGCGGAACACACCGCCGCGGGGTTCGTTCAGGACAAAGTTTCGCAAGGTCTGGTCTTGCGCGATGAAATTACGCTGCGCCCAAACCGTTTCGCCGGGTGGTGGGGCTACACCTCCAACTATAACATCGCCCACCTCGCCTTCAGCATGCGCCGAAATCACGTGTATCGTCTTGCTGCTACGCATTTGGCTCCTCAATCATGTTGCGCGAAAGGCGCTGGTTACCGCGAATGCCGAAGTGATTTTCATCGCGCATCCTCGGGCTCAAAACCGTGTGGATGCGTAAGGCGTCAAGTCAAGCACGGGTTTCGCGCCTGTGGCCAGATCAGCAATAAGCTCAGCGGTGCCTGCGGATTGGGTAAGACCCAGATGGCCGTGGCCAAAGGCATATAGAACCTGAGGCGCTCGGGCAGAGCGGTCAATGACCGGCAGGCTGTCTGGCAGCGATGGGCGGAAACCCATCCATTGCGTCCCACCTTCAAGGTTCAAGGCAGGCAGGAACCGCCCAGCCTTGGCCAACAGCGTATCGGCACGCTTGTAATTTGGGGCCAACGTCAACCCACCCAGTTCAACCGCGCCTCCTACTCGGACACCATCGTTGATCCGCGTCACCACGAACCCGTGCCCGCCAAAGGTCAGGTGCGTGCGCAGATCAAAAGCGCCTGCTGGCAGGGTGGTGTTGTACCCGCGCTCGGTCTCAAGCGGAATGTGGTCATCCAAGGTTGCAGCCAATTGGTGCGACCATGCCCCGGCCGCCACAATCACCTGACCGGCCGGAACGTCACCATCTGTCGTTGAAAGAGTCACGCCCGCATCGGACCGGGTCAACGCCTCAACACCCGCGCGTTCAACACGACCTCCGCGCGCGGTGAATTGCGCGGCCAGATGGCTGGTCCAGCGGGCCGGGTCAACCGTGTTCATCCAAGTTGGTGTAAAGCCCGCATGGGTAAATCGGCGGTTCAAACCGGGCTGAACCTCGGCAATCTGTTCTGGGCTATCCAACAGATCAAATGGAATGCCATGCTCCCTGCGCAAGTCCCAAGTGGGCAGGCTGGCACGAAACTCAGCTTCGCTTTCGAACAGCTGTAACTGGCCCTCGCGCCGTATCAGCGTCTCGCCATCCACCTCTTTGATTTGACGTTCCAGCGCGGCGCGGCAGTGGTTCATCAAAACGGCCTGCGCTGACAGCGATGCCACATAGCGATCACGCCAACTGGCTCGCCAGAACCGCAGCATCCAAGGCGCAATGTTCAACGCATATGCGGGAGGAATCGACAACGGGCCCAACGGATCAAGCAGCCACCCCGGCGCTTTGCGCATGATCCCGGGCGTAGCAAGCGGCACAATGTCGGTAAAGGCAAACGCACCGGCATTGCCTTTCGAAGCCCCTGCCCCAATACCTTCACGGTCAAGAACCAGAACCTGCTTGCCGCGCTTTTGCAACTCTAACGCCGCGCTGATACCAACGACACCAGCGCCGATCACAACGATTTCTGTTGGGTTGCTTTGCTGCATCGCTGGAAAATCTCAATCTGTAGTTCAAGCTCAGAGGCCGATCACGCCGCACCCTGAAATCTAAGTCAAAGGAAGATCCCGTCGCGAAAAGGGTCGTTTTGCGCGAAAACCAATTTGCCTTCCCCCATGATATACGCCCGGCCGGTCAGCGTTGGGATCACGCCCCCGTTCGGCCCGGCTTGAAAACTCAGGCGATACGAGCTGCCGATCACACTTTCCTGAGTGATTTCTTCACCGGGGGCCAGCACTCCATCCGCAGCCAAACACGCCAGTCGCGCCGAACTGCCCGTGCCGCAAGGGGACCTGTCATATTGATCATCTGGGCACAGCACGAAATTGCGGCTGTGAATGCCCTTTGTGGGCGACGAGCCCTGCAGGATCACATGGTCGACCGGTTGTCCGTTTTCACCACATACCTTCTGAGAGATACAAGCTTCGCGGATGGCAATGGATAAGTCAGTCAAAGCGCGAATGTTCACTGGTTCCACAGCAATTGGGCTGGGGTCGACAATAAAGAACCAGTTACCGCCATACGCCAAGTCACCTTTCACCTGACCATGGCCTGCGACCTCAATCACAACCGACGTCTTTACCCGGCGGCTTTCGATATTGGTGACACGCACGGTATTTGCGTCCAGCAGATCGACCGTGATCTGACCGGCTGGCGTTTCAATCTTATGCGTGCCCGGCGCGATCCGGCCCAGATGCGCCAACGTCACCGCCAGACCAATAGTGCCATGCCCGCACATTCCCAGAACCGCGTCGGCATCGAAATAGATCACACCTGTTTCACAACTCGGGTCTTCTGGCGGTACAAGAAGCGCGGCCACCATGCCGGGCTGCCCGCGCGGTTCCAGCAAAACAGACTTGTAAAATGCCTCATGCTCTGTGGCCAGAAGGCGGGCCCTTTCAGCCAATGAGCCTGATCCCAAATCGGGTGCCCCATCCAGAATCACCCGCGTGGGCATCCCGCCCGTATGGCTGTCGATCACATGCATTCAGCTATCACTCCGCCCTGCTTCGACCAGTCGGCAAACCACGCGCAGAACAGGGTGTATTGCTGTTCGCAATACTTGCGTTGCGCATCCGTCAATTCGTCGGTCTCTACAAAATGCAGTCGGTATTCCGTTTCACCGTTCAGAACCAACAGATGCTTGTAATACAGCACCAGATCGGTGCCTTCGTCAAAGCTTGCCAACACACCAAAGGCTTCCTCCAGTTCACGCGCGCGCAAGCGCGCTTCGGCATGACCGGTCGCCGCCTTTTGGCACAAGGCCGCAAGCAGCAAAGCCTCTTTCGGCAGCGCCGTTCCAATCCCGGTGATCGCGCCAGTTGCTCCGCAATTGACAAAACCATGATAAACTTCGGTGTCTACGCCCACCATCAGCGTAACCTGATCGTCTTGTGAGGTAATATGCTCTGCCGCATAGCGCAGATCGTCCTTGCCGCCGAATTCCTTGAACCCCACCAGATTTGGGTGCTCGGCCCGCAAGGCAAAGAACAACTCGGCCCGGGTCGCAAAGCCATAGACCGGGCTGTTGTAAATAATGGCCGGAACGTCAGGAGCGGCGGACAGGATTGCTTTGAAATGGTTGCGCTGTGCTGCGACCGAGGACCCGCGAGACAAAACGCGCGGGATAACCATAAGCCCTGCTGCGCCCACCTTTTGCGCATGCGCCGCCAGCGCGACCGCTGATTTCGAGTTGATTGCACCTGTACCGACGACAACAGGCAAACCTGCTGAAACCAAACGCTCGACACCTTCCATCCGTTCGGCATCCGACAGCAGCGGCCAGTCACCCATCGAACCACAATACACAACGGCAGACATACCGGCCGCGATCATTTCCTTGCCCTTTTTGACCAGGGCATCGAAATCGGGTGTCCGATCGTCTTTGCAGGGGGTCATTAGGGCGGGCATGATGCCGGTAAAGACATTCTTGGACATGAAGGTATCCTTCCTCAATGCGTCAGCGGCCAAAGTGCTTTGGGCACGTTGGCCGAAACTTTACAGTCGCCCAGTCGTTCTCCGGACGTTTCAGTGGCTAAAACGAACCGCGATACGTGACACTGGCCTCTGTGAATCACCTACTATCGCCTCAATATGGGATTTTGGATCCAAAATCCATAATTGATTGATACGTCCTCATAGACCTAGTTGGCAATGACCAGTGAGCCATGCGCAGCAATGTGTTTTCTCGGTAACGAATGTAACCTAAGAGACCAGATCCGAGAGCCCTAGATAGATGCAAGATCAAAAGACTGCAGAATGTTCCAGTCTTCGACAGGCACGTTCTGACTCGACCTTACCAAATGTAAGCGCCGGAAACTGATCTGCGTTCCAATCATGTCTTCATAAACATGGGCTTCCGCAGATTTGATTTCCGGGGCAATCGGACCGTAAGCCACACTTACATGAGGCAGAAAGTCCCTGGGACGCTGGGATGCCGGCAAGGCACTGGCCAACTTTTCCTGCTCGCGCACCAAATCCGCCGTAGGTGCAAGATCCAGATAAAGCGATTTAAAAAACACGTTTTCAGCACCAATCCCGGTCACGGTCAGGTTGCAGCTGGAAAGACCCGCTGAGAATTTGCCCAGAGTCGCCTTCAGTTCTGCCTCTTCCCCCGCGATGTCACCCACCAGAGTTACATGTGGGATAAACGAGGGCGTGCCGTTTGCATCAGCAAATCGCTTGATCCTTTTACTCAAGTCAGTCAGCAGAGGTTCTTCTGGCAGCATCCAGATTGAAAAACTTGCAACATTAGCCTTCATATTCAATGCGTTCCTCGAGAAATAAATTCCGGTTCGATGAGAATGGTTTCGCTGGGCTTTTCAGGTTGATCCAAGCGTTCAGTGAGCAGTCGCAAAATCTGCGAAACAGTCTGATCCATATCGTTTCTGATGGTCGACAACTGAAAACTGGGCCATTGGGCAATCGCGATGTCATCAAATCCCACAACGGACAGGTCAGAAGGGATAGACATGCCAAACTGTTGCCGGGCCGCAGCAATCGCACCCAATGCCATAGCGTCATTTGCACAGAACAGCCCGTCCAGCTCGACCTCACTGCTCATAATTTCTGTCAGGGACTCGTATCCGCCCTCGTAACTGAAGTCAGAGTGTTTCACGGCCGCTGGTTTCAGACCTGCCTTGGTAAGAGCATTCTCAAAGCCTGCCTTCCGTTCCTGATCGGACGACAAATGCGCCAAGCCGCCTAGATAGCCCAACCGGGTTTTACCCTGGGCGATCAGCCGCGCCACCGCCAGTTCCGCCCCGCGCGCGTTGTCGCAACAGACACAATCCACTCCTTCGGCGTCCATCACACGACCAGACACGATCAGGGGAATGTTCAACTTGGCGCAATGGATCGCAACTGATTCGTCCACACTGCCCCCTCGCAGAATCAGGGCATCCAACGGATACGCCAGCACTTCGAGAACTTCGGCTTCAGATGTTTCGGCAGAGCCTCCCAGTACAACGGGCCACTTGCCCATCGCATGTAATCCCCGCATCAGTTTTGCCAGAATTTCGCTGTCGTAGTGATTGACAAGATCACCTGTAACAATGGCGACAAGGTTAGATCGACCCCTGCTTTGCAACCCCGCCGCAAGCGCATTGGGTCGGTACCCAAGCTGTTCAGAAACCTGAAGAATTTTTTTCTTCTTGTCCTCATCCAAAGGCGATCCCGGTGTGAATGCACGGGATACTGCTGATCGCGAAACGCCTGCGGCCTCGGCGACCTGTTTTGCCGTTACACGGCGAGGCTTGATTTCTTTACCAGTATTCATGTGTCAGTCGGGGCTCATCTCGAAGGACCGGAACTTCTTTTCCGAATACCTGAAATTTAGGGTTGCGTCATAAAGGTGTCATTTCTTACCGTTACATGAACACGTGTTCACTACGTTTGTAGCAGAATTATGAAAGATGCAAAATGAACCTTGCTCCGGTCGACTACGAATCTTCTTCTTCCACGCTTGGGGCCGAGATCAAGCTGCGCAACCTTCGGGTGGGATACGCCGAGCAGGATGTGCTTTCCAATATCGACCTTGACGTTAAGGCCGGTGAGTTCATTGCCCTGCTCGGGGCGTCGGGCTGTGGCAAGACAACGTTGCTGCGGGCCCTCGCTGGTTTTGTTCCAGTGCGCGGCGGGTCGATTTCTGTCGATGGGCAGGACATGAGCCACACCACCCCCGAGAACCGCGGCATGGCGATGATGTTCCAATCTTATGCACTGTGGCCGCACATGAATGTGGCGCAAAACATCGGATACGGGCTGAGGCTTCGCAAGAAAAGCAAAGCTCAAGTTGCATCCCGCGTACAGGAAATGGCCGCGCTTGTCGGGTTGGGTGATCTGATCCATCGCAAGATCGGCGCGTTGTCGGGTGGTCAGCGGCAACGTGTGGCGCTTGCCCGTGCTTTGGCCATAGACCCACCGGTTTTGCTGCTGGATGAACCGTTGTCCAACCTTGATGCAGGCATCCGCGCGAATATGCGGCACGAAATCCGGAGCCTGCAACAGCGACTTGGTCTTACAACAGTTCTGGTCACCCACGACCGCGAAGAAGCCATGTCGATGGCAGACCGCGTTGTGATCTTGAACCAAGGTCGGATCGCGCAGGTCGGCACCCCGGAAGATGTCTTTCAAACACCCGCCAATCCATATGTCGCTCGGTTCATGGGTGCGGGAAACACACTGCATGGTGTCGCCGAGATTGGCCCTTCATCAATTGATCTGACATTGGATGGCGAAACGCATCGCCTTCCGGTGCCCGGTCAGGATCGTTCAGGCGTCCATTTCCCCGAAAGCCAAAGCGGCCCGGTGGAAATACTGTTTTACAGCGATGCTGCCCGATTGGGTGGCGCGTCTGATGATTGTTTGTCACTGCCCGGAACGGTCCTTCAGCATTCCTATCTGGGATCGGTCTATCGCCACGAAATCCAGGTCGGCGAAGCCCGGATCATGGCGGACAATCCCCACAAAATGCCCATCGGCGCAGTTGTCGATGTAAGCGTACCGGCCACGGCCTTAAGTCTGTTTCCTGCAAAGTCCCAGACAGCCGTGACCGGACATGAGGCGGCGACCCCGGCCGCACAACACCTCTGAGACCCTGGAGAAACACCATGACTTCCAAAATTGCAAACCTTTTTGCCTCAGCGGCCATAGTCGTCGCTGTCGCAGGCACGGCGCAGGCCGAAAACGTGCTCAACGTGGCCTCTGGCGGCAGTCAGAACATGGTTGATTACGTAACCGATTATCTTGGCCCGTTGTTCGAGGAACAGAACCCGGGCTGGGAAGTGAACGTTGTCGGCACAGGCCCAGGCAACGCAGGCAGCCAGGCAATTCTTGAAAAAATCAAGGCACAGGCCGGAAACGAAGCTTGGGATACAGATGTCGTTGTCATGACCCAGCTGAAATCTGGTGAGATGGTGACAGAAGGTCTCTTGCAGAAATACGTAGGTGACATCGATACCGGTCAGCTTGCCACGCGCGACACGTCCAAGACCGCTCTGGGCACAGATGTCGAGGGCTATGTCATGCCCATGTTCCACAGCCAGACCGCGATTGCCTACAACCCCGATCTGGTCCAAAACCCACCTGCAAGCTTTGACGAACTGAAAACCTGGACAGCAGAAAACAAAGGCGCGTTCGGCTATAACGGCATCAAGAACGGAATGTCGGGCGTCGCATTCACCGCAGCGTGGATGTATGCTTATGCTGGCAACACCGATCAGTTGATGAACGGCCCCTACGATCCGGAGTTGAAAAACAGCTGGGACCAGGCCCTGAACGACCTGAAAGCTTTCAATGAAAACGTCACCTTTACCCCCGGCAACGCGGGCACTCTGGATATGATGAACCGGGGTGAGATCGTGATGGGACCGGTTTGGGTTGACATGTTCTACACATGGCAAGCCGACGGCCGCCTGAATCCGAACCTCAAACTGTTGCTGCCCGAGCCGGGCATGCCGGGTCAGCCCTATTACTACGCGATCCCGGCCAAGGCAGAGAACGCTGAAGCGGCGCGCAAGTTCATCGCCCTGGCCACCAGCCCCGAAGTTCAGGCCGAAGGCATCGTCAAGCGCTTCAACTGGTATCCTGGCATCGACGCTCAGCATGTCGAAAGCGCGTTGGATCAGGAAACCTGGAACAAGCTGTTCACCGATGTCACGCCGGAAGATCTGGCTGCCAAAGGCAAACCCTTCCCGCTGGGTCCGTTCTTTGACGATATCCGCGAAGCCTACGAGCAAAAGGTTTCCAACTAAATCCCTCTCATGGAAACCAATGTGCGGGCCTTCCCCCATGGGGCCCGCACTCAAAATTCTTGGACTGACCCCCGATGATCACCCGAAAAGCCTCATTAATCCTGATTGCTCCGGCAATCGTATTGCTTGCCTGCCTGTTTCTATACCCTCTGGGTTACTCCCTGTTGTGGGCGTTCCGGGATGAGGAGCTTGGCGGTTGGGGTCTGCAAAACTTCACAAAGGCCTTTGCCTTGTATTCCAACGATGTCCTGTTCACCCTGATCATCGTCAGTATCTCAACCGTGATTATCGGCCTGCTTTCTGTTGCCATCGGTGGCTATCTGACCTTGGGCGAAAACCGCGTGGCCCTTGCTGTGTTGCGCTGGCTCTATCGCTGGCCATTGTTCATTCCGTTTGTTGTTGCCGCACAGCTGATGCGAACCTTCCTCGCCAAGAACGGCATGATGAATAATATCATTGTCTCAACCGGTTTGATGGAACCCTTGCAAGCCGCCAGCTATCTGGACTGGCGCGGCATCGTGATTACTTTTGTGTGGAAACAAACACCCTTCGTGGCCTTGCTGGTTGCAGGCGCGATGGCGTCTTTGGATCGTTCGACGATCGAAGCCGCGCGCAATCTGGGCGCATCCCGACTTAGAATTCTGTTTGAAATTGTGGTGCCGCAAGTGGGCACAACACTCATGGTTGGACTGATCCTGTCTTACGTCGTGATGATGTCCGTTTTGTCCGTGCCGCTAATGATCAACGCACAGACGCCCACGATGATCACGGTGGACATGGCATGGCGCATCAACGCCTATTCCGACTATGGCGTGGCAAACGCGCTGGGCTTTATTTCATATGCAATGACGGCCGTGATTGCCTGGGTCTACCTGCGTCAAGGCGTCCGTGAAGGAGGGAAGCCCGCATGACCATTCTTCGCACAACCCTCACGGCAGTGCTGTTGGCCCTGCTGGCCTTTGCTATCTTTGGACCGATCACCAACATGCTGATCTGGTCCGTCGCCGAGACGTGGTATTTTCCGGCGAGACTCCCGCAAAGTTATGGCTTTTCCTTCTGGGAGCGTGTGTTCCGTCCTCAGGGCAACGCAATGGAATCGCTCTATAGCTCGGTTCTGATCGCTCTGTTTACTGTGCTGGCGTCTCTGGTGGTTGCTATCCCGGCGGGGCTGGCGTTGGGGCGCGGCAGCCTGCCATGGCGGACATTCTTCCTGCTGTTGTTCCTGTTGCCACAAGCCTTTCCATCCATCGCCGTACACATGAACATCGCGCGCATATTCTATGGGCTGGGCCTGAATGGCACTTATGTCGGCGTGGTTCTGGTACATACGATCCAAGGGCTGGTGTTTTCAGTTTGGATCGCCACCGCCGCGTTTGCCGCCGTGGATCGAGAGCTTGAGGAAGCCGCCGCAAATATGGGGGCGTCACCCTTCACGGTGTTCCGCACTGTCACCTTACCGCTTGCCCTTCCCGGACTGATGGCCAGTGCAATCTTCGTATTCCTGATCTCGCTGGACGAGTTCACCGGAACGTACTTTGTTGGCGTGCCGGACATTACGACGATGCCCTTGCTGTTGTTCACCGCATCAATGGAGGGGAACTATCAAATCGCCTCAATCACTGCGCTCATTCTGTTGGTCCCATCGGTTGGATTCATGTTGTTCATCGAACGGTTTCTGAAATCGGAAGTTTTGGCCAAGGTGGGAAGCTGACATGACCGATGTCGAGAACCGGCTGGCCTTCGCCAAGTCTTTGGCCCAAGACGCCGCTGCGCTGGCTGTGCGTCTTCGCGACGAGCGCGGTGCTGAATTCATCGCCGAGAAAGGCCCACAGGATTTTGTCACCTTCGCGGATCGCGCGGTCGAAGACCTGATACGTCAACGCATCGCGGAAAGCTGGCCAGACGACGCCATATTGGGTGAAGAGGACGGCGTATCCGGGTCGGGCAATGCGTTTTGGGTTGTGGACCCGATTGACGGGACCGCCAACTTCATGCGCGGGCATCGCGACTGGGGCGTTTGCATAGCGTTTTATGACGGCCAAAACATACCGCTTGGTGTCATTTGCGCGCCAGACCTGAACATGTTGGCCTGGGCGTCTGTCGGGGGTGGTGCGTGGCTGAACGAAAAACGCCTGAGTGTTTCCACTTGCGCTGAACCAACCCGTTCTCAATTGATGTTGGGCTGGTCGACCCGCCGACCATTTACAGAACATACTCAGTTGATCGAGGCTTTGCTGGGTGCAGGTATAGAATACCGCCGCAACGGCTCTGCTGCGATCAGCTTGCTGGCCGTGGCCACCGGTCAGGCTGAAGGTTACTATGAGGCCCATTTGAACCCCTGGGATGCTTTTGCCGCCATTCCGATGATCCAGGAGGCCGGAGGGCAGATCGACTGCGAACCCCTGGACGAGTTTTTAACGCAAGGCAGCCAAATTTTGGCGAGCGGTAAGGGCATGCACCTTTTGTTTCGCGAAAAAGTCAGCGGGCATTGTCAAACTTAATCCCGACAGCTCTGTTTTGAATTCTTGAGCCGACGGCTTGTTCATCTGAAAGGTCAATTCTGTCGGCTTGGTGTCTCAGAGACGAAGCCGAGCAAAAATCTTGTGTTCCTACTTTCCATTGACCCGAGTCTGGAAGATACCATGGTGGCACGCGCCATCAATGTCGCGGCTTCGGCTTTACTGAGACGATAGGAGAGACCCATGGATATCAGGCCTTTCGGTGTCGAAATGTGGATGAACGAGTTCGAAACCAAGTGCGAACTCAATCTGGCTGAAACCTGCGTCGAGTCTATTACACTGGGTGAGCTCTTTGAGATGGCGGGCCAACACAACAGCATTCTGAACGATCTGTCCGCCATGAAGATGACCTATGGCGCAATCGAAGGTTCGGACCGTTTGCGCGATGCCATCAGTGGGCTGTACGAAAACCAGACTCGTGAAAATATCCTGACAACCCATGGAACCATCGGTGCCAACTCTTTGGTGCATCAAACGCTGGTTGCGCGCGGGGATCACGTGATTTCGGTGATCCCGACCTATCAGCAGCATTACTCGATCCCCGAAAGCATCGGAGCGGAAATAGAGCTGTTGCACCTGACCCCAGAAAACGCGTTTCTGCCCGATCTCGACAAGTTGCGCGCGATGGTTCGACCCAACACGCGGTTGATTGCGATCAACAATCCGAACAACCCGACCGGCGCTTTGATGGACCGTGCCTTGCTGGAACAAATCGTCGAAATCGCGCGCAGCATCGATGCATGGCTTTTGTGCGATGAAGTCTATCGCGGCACCGACCAGACCGGTGATGGCTTCACGGCGGCCGTGGTCGATCTTTACGAAAAAGGGATCAGCACGGCAGGTATGTCCAAGGCGTATTCATTGGCCGGGTTGCGGGTCGGCTGGATCGCGGGGCCCAAAGATATGCTTCATGATGTGATGATCCACCGTGACTACAACACCATCTCGGTCGGTCAGGTGGACGAAATGCTCGCGGCCATTGCGCTTGAAAACCGCGATAAAATTTTGGCGCGCGCACAGCGGATCACGCGAGAGAACCTGAAGATCGTCGAAGATTGGATGGCAAATGAACCACTGCTAAGCTGGGTACCGCCAAAATCAGGCACCACGGCGCTGCTAAAGTATGATTTGCCTATGTCGTCACGCGATCTTTGCGTGATGCTTTTGAAAGAAGAAGGCGTGATGCTGACACCGGGCAGCGCGATGGACATGGAGGGCTGGCTGCGCCTTGGCTACACCAATCCGACAGCGGACCTTAAGGCCGGGTTGAAAAAGCTGTCGGGCTTTTTGGCGCGCCACAGTGTAGCGTAAATTACGGATTAGAGATCGCTCGATACCCAGCGCACCCAGACATGTTGTCCCTCTGGCGGTAAGAGACGAACCGCATTGCAGTTTTGGACTGTTCAACGAAGTTGTGACGGCCGGATTGTAATCTATCGACCGGCAACCACAATTTTATGCTGGAACCAGAATCCGCAGGCTCGATCCAGTTGAGTCACACGTCTTCAGGTACGAGCTTTCTCGAACTCAGACCAAGCGACCGAGAAGGCATCAAAATCAAATCCTGGCTGCGCAGCCGCGTCCAGGACGATACGTTCCGTGGTCAGCAGCTTTTGGATTGCGGCCTCAAGCTGGTCAACAACGTCTTCGGGAATCGCCAACGCACCGTGCCGATCCGCATGGATCAAGTCACCGGGATTGACCGTCAGGCTAAAAATCGTGACGGGCGTGTCAATCTCGCGGACATGGACAAAGCCGTGGCTTGGGCCAACAGACCCAGCAACAACGGGGAATCCTTCGGGCACGTCCCCCAGATCCCGCATCACGCCGTTGGTCAATGCCCCCGACATGCCAAATCCCTTGTGGACCGTAGTGTTGATCTCTCCCCAATAGGCACCGATGCAATCGGGGAAATCCAAATCCTCAACCACTGCCACCGAAGGCGCGGGCCCTTCGGCCATGTACTTGTAATAGGCCATTCGGCGCGCCTTGATGACATCGGCGGGTTCGGTTGGCGGATTGACCGCTGCAATCTTGGCTGTGCGGGCATAGCCGACAATGGCTGGTTCGTCCGGAGCCGAGCACAGCATGGTGCCGCGGGTAAAGCCGTTGAACCCGCGCTTGCCTTGCGCCACCTCAATGGCGTTGCAGACAGTGGGCGTATCCACTTTGCGGAGCAGTGACAAAAGTGACGGTGTCATGTGTCCTCCAACCAGCGGATCAACGCCGCCGTGGTTTTGTTTGGTTGTTCCAATGTGGGCAAATGCCCGGCTTCTTCGATGATCTCAAACACGCTGTTTGGCAGCAGATCATGCATCAACTGATGCCGCTCGACCGGGCAAAGACCATCTTCCCTGCCGCAGAGAACCAGAGTTTTTCCGGAATAGGCAGATAGGGTCTGGCGTTGGTCCGGGCGGTTCATCAAAGCGTGGGACTGGCGCAGAAATGCCTCGGGCCCCAGATCAGTGGCCATTGCCATGCACAGGTCAAGTATCGCCCCCTGATGAGGGCCATCTGCCAAATAATTCGGCTTCATCTCGTCCCGCATCACGTTTCGCAGCTTACCATTCTTTACGGCCTCGATCTGAGGGGCACGGCGGGCTTTGACCTCGGACGTTTCCGCCAAGGGGTTGGTGTCCATAAGCACCAGCTTTTGGGTGCGCGCGGGCGCTTGTCGCAACACTTCCATCGCCACGATCCCGCCCATCGACAGCCCGGCAAGCGCAAAGGCGGGCGGTGCGTGGGCCAGAATTTCAGCAGCCAGGGCCTCGACGCTGTCATGCTGATGCAGCGGAAAGGTCATGACCGGCATCTTACCCGACAACGCCTCGATCTGGGGACCAAAGAGCCGGGCATCGCACATCATGCCCGGTAAAAGGATCAATGGTGTCATGCCGAAGCCAGCTTAGCCCCTTCGGACAGCGAAGCCAGTTTGGCATAGGCGATCTGAGGGTCTACGGCCCCAAAACCGGCAAAGGTGCCAAAGCCGCAGTCACTGCCGGCAATCACACGATCTGCCCCCACGATGTCCTTGAAACGCTCAATTCGCTGGGCCACCAATTCGGGATGCTCGACGAAATTGGTGGTGGTGTCGACGACACCGGGCACCAGAACCTTGTCGTCCGGGATCTCGGCCTTGCGGTCGCGGAACACGGTCCATTCGTGGGCGTGACGCGGGTTTGAGGTCTCGAACAATATATAGCGGGCTTTGGTTGCCATCAGCGTGGTGAACACCTTGTCCATTCCGATATCGCAACAATGCGGCCCTTCGTAGTTGCCCCAGCAAATATGCACGCGCACGCGATCCTGCGGTACGTTTTGCAAGGCATGGTTCAGAGCCTCGACATGCATATCGGCGATCTTGAGGAACTCGTCATCGGACAGATCGGTGAACAGCATGTGGCGCGACAAGGCCAGATCGGGGCAGTCCAATTGCAGGTCCAGACCAGAGGCCACGATGGTTTCGTATTCTTCTTTCATCGCATCCGCCAGCGCCGCAAGATAAGCTTCACGCTTGGGATAGAAGTCGTTTTGAAGGAACAAGGAAATCACACCGGGTGAGGCTGCGTTCATGAACCCGCGCTCAGCACCATGTTGAGCCATGGCAGCTTTGAGGTTGGCAATATCTTTCTCAAGCTCGCCCTGACCTTTCGAGCGGACCTCGCCCGTACACATGGGCCTCGCATATTGCGGCGTACCACCGTCATTAGCGAGGCGTTCCAAAAAACTGGGAAACATTTTCAGATCAGCTGGCGCGTTACGCGGGCTGTCACCGGAAAACCCCGTGTAGCGGTCCTTGACGTAGGTGGCATAGGAAATCTTTGAGGTTTCGCCATCACTGACAATATCGACGCCAGCCTCAACCTGCTTACGCACGGTTTCGGAAACCGCTTCTGTCATGCAAGCGTCAAAAGCAGCGGCGTCGTAAGCCTCGTTGTTCTCGCGCGCGAAGATAAAGTCCACAACGTCCTGAGTTCGGGGCAGAGACCCCACATGTGAAGTAAGAATTTTGGTCATGCGGGGTCTCCGTCTGTGTTAGTTACCAGTCCAGGTTGCACCTGCCGGATCATCGGTTGCGGTGATACGGTAGAGCCCGGCCTGACCGGTCATCGAGGGTTGAGCGCTGTAGCTTTCGCCCGGCATTACCACTGCGGTATCGCCGTTGGACAATGTGGTCACAACATCGTTGATCTCGATCCGCCAATGGCCACTTGCGGGCATCAGAACCACCGGTTTTTCTGCTTTGACACGATCGTTCACAGCTGAGCCACGGGTCAGGAAATCAACCTCGAAGCCCGGCTTGTCCTTGATCAGGCCGTTTTCACCGATCACAACAGCAGGCTTGTTTGCCGACAGCGCCATCAGGTCCCAATAGCGGGCAACGTATTTACCGACCACATCCTGAACCGGAACCTCGGGATAGGCTTTCAGTTCCACTTCGGTCAGCAAGGGCATGGGCTGCACATTGTGCGGCAGCTCTTCACCCTTCTTGCTGTCATAAAGCACGCCATTGTTGCCCAGCATCAGGCCATGGGCTTGAGCGTCTTCAATAACCTGAGGTGCCCATGTCACGCCACCACCCGCGTCGTCACCACCAAGGATCGACATGATCATGCCGTAGTCCTGACCAACGTTTTCGAAGCCGCGGAAGATGCCGGTGGGGATGTTGAAGATGTCACCCTCTTCAGCGATGAACTCACCAGCAGTACCATACCGGCCCCAGAAGAAACGCCAGCGACCTTTGGCAACAAAGAACACCTCGGCCGTGGTGTGGCTGTGCAAAGAGTTGCGGCATTTCGGCGGTTGCCCCGCCGCGCCGATGTTGAACCCGATCTTGTCGGTGATGTGAACGTGCTGGTCCGGGCTTTCCGAGACGCCACCGCCGACGATGGTAAAGTTCTCTTTCTGGTCCGACCCGGGTGTGTGGGCATCGATGAAAGCGGTTTTGCAGGGTTGCAGCTCTCCGTAACGGACGATGCGGCTTTGAATGGTACTCATATCTGTATTCCTTTGCTTGGTTTGAGGTTTGAACGGATCAAACCCCAAACCCCGGCGGGCGATTATTCAGCCGCCGGGCGCGCAGGCTGGCACGATGAGCGTGGTACCGCCGCATCGCCTGCCCCGCATCCAGATTTGAGATACGGCGGGACATGTTACTTGCCGCCGGTCTGCAACAGGATCTGTTTCCAGACCGATGTTTCATCAAACAGGGTGTATTCCCGGCGCAACTGCGGCTGGCCGCTGATCAACTCGCCAAACTCACCGTGGCTGATGCCCAGCACATACACCTCGGCCCCGGTTGGAACGCCGAACACGCCCCAGCCGTCATGCTTACCATGCAGGCTCCACCGCACAGCCGCGCGCGGGGCCATGTTGGGATCGTCTCGCCCGATCTGGTGTTCGATCTTGAACTCGGCATTGGGGAAGCTGGCGCGCAGGCCCATCCAGAACCGATCCACCGAGTCCCAGCCGTGGCCGGTGACGCCGCCCACATATTCGGCTTGTACAGCGCGGTCATATTCGGCCTCGATCACGCCCATATCGGCGCTCATGATCCGGGTCAGGATGTCAGCATAACGCTGACCCCATTCATTGTCGTTGCCGTTGCCCTTGTAGGGGCCGGGCTGGTCCGTCGCAGGCGTCAGCGGTTTGACGCAATTTTCCGGCCCGCCCTCACGCGCGATCAGATCAGCAGCATATTCCTTGGGATCCCAGCCCATTTGGCGCACGATGGCACCCTGGTCGCGGATCAGCCATTCATCGTTGATCTGATTGTCGATGGCATGGCAGTCGGCCAGAATCCGATAGCGCAGTTGCTTTCCTGTCGCCTTGCCATAGACACCATCGGCCAGATGCGTCGCGGTCGAGATGATGCGGTGCGAGCTCAGCATCCCTTCTTCCGGAGTACCGGACCAGATCACATCCTCGCCCAGCAACTGCCGGTCGGGGAATTCGGCCAGAGTTGCCATCGTTGCCCCTATGACGTTCTGATTGCCCAGTACCACCGAAGCGGGCGAGCGTACAACGATGTCCGGCGAGTAGTAGTGATGCAGCGTTGCAATGCCGCGATCTTCCCAGATTTCCTTGGTGATCCCGATGATATAGTCGGGGAAATCTTTGAATTTGGGATCAAATCCCTTCATGTCTTCCATCCTTCAGGTATGCGGGCCGAGCCGCGAACAATCAAAGGCCCATCAATCTCTAACCGGCGCGGATCAACATCCGGGTCATCGATTTTGCTGAGCAGAATTTCCACCGTTTCGCTCACCATACGATTGGCTGGCTGGCGTACGGTTGTCAGGTTGTAAGTTGGCCAAGCGGCCACCGAGACATCGTCATATCCAACGACAGATACGTCGTCTGGCACCTTGACGCCCAATTCAAAGCGCAGCGTATCCATCACCGCAATCGCCATGTGATCATTGGCCACAAACAGCGCATCGGGCGGATCCGAGGCGAACATGCGCCGCGTCGCTTCCTGCGCCTGTTCGGTTACAAAGTTACCAATCTCGCGCGCATGCAGTTCGACACCTGCGTCACGCAACGCCCGGACAAAACCTGCCTCGCGGTCACGTTGGGTCGAAGTACCTTCCCAACCTGCGATGTAGCCGATTTTCTTATGGCCCGCAGCCAGCAGGAACTCGGCCACCTTACGCCCGCCTGCAATGTTATCTGACGTGACCGCAGACATGGCCGGGTCGTCCTGCGCCCGGTTGAACAGCACCATTGGCACCCCCGCCGCGCGGCACCGATCTGATAATTCAGAGGACAGAGTGACCGAGGCCGCAATGATACCATCAACCTGAAAGTCCAGTATCTCAGACACCACCTTGTCGACGTTGACTGTCGCTTGCGGTGCCATGAAGATCATCACGTGATAGCCACGTTCCTGCAGTAGATTGGTCAGCTTTTCCAAAGCTTCGGGATAAAACTGGTTGTCCAGATACGAGACCACAAGGCCGATGATCCGGCTTTTGCCAGAGACCACCGCACGCGCCAGAACATTCGGACGATACCCAAGCTCATCCGCGGCCTTGCGCACCTTGGCGATGGTCTTTTCCGAGGCCGACGCACCGGGCGTAAACACACGGCTGACAGCGGATTGGCTTACCCCTGCCCGCCGTGCCACGTCCAATGATGTGACCTTCTGAGTTCCCATCAGTCCGCTGTCCAGCCTCCATCCACCAACATCGAAGTACCTGTTACCAGTGCTGAAGCATCCGAGGCCAGATAGACCACCGCGCCCATGATATCTTCGATCTCACCGGGGCGGCCTAACTTGATCTTGTCCAGAATCCAAGCGCGCTTATCCGGGTCGTCGAAGGTCGAACGTGTCAGATCAGTCAGAATAAATGTCGGGCATATAGTGTTGACCCGGATTTTTGCAGAACCGAATTCAAGCGCCATGGCTTTGGTGAAGCCTTCAACTGCAAATTTTGAGGCACAATAGACAGCGCGTTCGCGCCCGCCCACATGCCCCATCTGACTTGAGATATTGATCAACGAGCCAGGGTGCCCTGCGTCGAGCAACCCCTTTGCCACGGCCTGAGTCAGGAAATACGCACCGCGTACATTGACATTCATCACCGCATCGAAATCCGGCGCTGACGTGTCAATCGCCTTGCCATGACGGGCCAACCCGGCCGAGTTTAAAAGGATCTCGAACGGACCGTTTTCCGCCACGGCCGCAGCGGTGGCATCAACATCGGATACATCCAGTTCCAGCACCTTGGCCGACCAGCCGCGCGCAGACATCTCGGACGCGATCTCTTGCAGCGCGCCCGTCCGACGCGCTGCAAGAGTAACCTCAGCCCCATGTTCCGCCAGCGCCACGGCACAGGCCATGCCGATACCGGAGGATGCCCCCGCAACCAAAGCGCGCTTGCCACTGAGGTTGAAGCTGGGCGTACTGGGGAGTTGCGCCATATCAGACATCCCCGACCGGGAACGAGATCGACCCAGGAACCCGCGCTTTGTTGAACTCGCGCAGACGGGCAAACACGTCGACACCCAGTTGCCTGTAGGCATCCAGAATATCGACGGTGACCCAGTTTTCGCGGATCTTGCCGTTCTCAAGACGCCAGAAGTCCAAGCTGCGCATGGAGATCCGTTGGCCTGACGGCGCAATGCCCATCCAACCATCATGCGTCACAGTCTGGATCATATCGGGCCAACCGGTCACAGCGGCATATTCACCGTCACCGAAGAAGTGATACTGAATCTCGTCGAGATACTGACCACGATCCGGCATTCCGTTCAGAAACGGAATTTGGTGCCAGTTGCGGAACCCGGAAATTCCCCGCCCCGTACCGATTGCGGCAGGTCCGTACCAATTCATGCGCTCGTGCCAGAACTTTGGCATCTCCATCACTTCCGGACCACCCTGAGTGGGGTGCTTCTTGAGATGTGCCAGCATTGTCACGATGTGCTCACAGGACGCCTGCGACTTCGCCTCATCCCAGGGCCCCGGCACAAGGCCGTCATGTGTCGCAGGGCCTGGAATGCAGAATTCAAGCCCAAGCGACGGTGTCATCGGCCAGGCTTTGGCCTGAATCATGACTTCTGGAATATCCCAGATCGTCTGGATCTCGACCACCTTGCCATCTTCAAATCGGTAGAATTCGTGGTACCGCATATGAGTCAGATGGCCTGTTGGCGGAATATCCAGCCAAGGTGCGACGAAGGTGCCATAGTAATGGCCGCCGCAACCGATCCAGTCACCGCCATGCTCGGTACGCCCTCCCATGACGATCCAGTCACGCCGCTCCAAATCCGGCATCGAGGCCAGCAGCGGTGCGTAGCATTGATCATACAACTCGACCGGGCCAGTCAGGTCACCAAAGGGGTGGCACATATGCACCACCGCATCCGGGGAAATCAGCGCTTCCAGCGCTGCGCGTACCCCGGTTTCTTCAAAGTCATACATCGCCGCCCGAAGCGGCGCGATCAGCGCTTTGTTTGCTGAATGTACGTCGCTCATTCCGCGGCCTCCCGGTACGGCGCACCCTCACCGTAAGGAACATTGATGCCGCCATAGCGACGCACACGGATATTGCATTGCTCGGCATGGCCGACAAAGCCTTCAAGCATGCACAGACGCGAGCCATATTCGCCGATCATCGTTGCGGCCTCATCCGTCAGAACTTTCTGATAGCTGTGTGTTTTCAGGAACTTGCCAACCCACAGACCGCCGGTATAGCGACCGGCCTTTTTGGTGGGCAACGTGTGGTTGGTCCCGATCACCTTGTCGCCATTGGCCACATTTGTGCGCGGACCCAGGAACAGCGCTCCATAACAGGTCATGTTTTCAAGGAACCAGTCGTCTCGGTCGGTCATGACCTGAACGTGTTCCGAGGCGATATCGTCAGCAACCTGCAGCATCTCGTCATAGGTGTCGCAGACTATCACTTCGCCGTATTCATCCCAGCTGACCCGCGCGGTGCCCGAAGTCGGCAGAATGCCCAAAATGCGCTCGATCTCGACCAGGGTATCCTCGGCCAGTTTGCGCGAGTTGGTCAGCAAAACGCAGGGGCTGTTATAACCGTGCTCGGCCTGACCCAGCAGGTCGGTGGCGCACAGTTCAGCGTCAGCCGCGGATTCATCTGCAATGACCATGGTCTCGGTCGGACCAGCGAACAGATCGATACCAACACGGCCAAACAACTGGCGTTTGGCTTCAGCAACAAATGCATTGCCGGGACCGACCAGCATATGAACCGGGTCGATGGTTTCGGTGCCGATGGCCATAGCGCCCACGGCCTGAATACCGCCCATCACATAAATCTCATGCGCGCCACCCAAATGCATCGCCGCGATCACAGCAGCGTTGGGCGCGCCATTGAACGGAGGCGTGCAGGCGATGATGCGCGGTACACCCGCCACTTTCGCTGTTGCCACCGACATATGCGCCGAGGCCACCATCGGGAACTTGCCGCCGGGCACATAGCAACCCACCGACTGAACCGGTATGTTCTTGTGGCCCAGGATCACGCCAGGCATCGTCTCGACCTCGATGTCCAGCATCGAGTCGCGTTGCGCTTGGGCGAAATTTGTCACTTGTTCCTGTGCGAACTTGATATCGGCCAGCTCGCGATCCGACAGCGAAGCAATCAGATCATCGATCTGCTGCTGGCTCAGCCGATAGCTTTCGGGTGAGTAATTGTCGAACTTCTCAGAAAGTTCACGCACGGCCGCATCGCCGCGCGCTTCGATGTCCTTCAAGGTCGCCTCAACGACAGCGCGGGTCTTGGCGTCATCCTCGGCCCTGTCAGCCTCGGGCTTGCCACGTTTCAGGTATTCGATAGCCATTGTCCTAATCCTCAGTTTGCGGGCCGAGGCGGAGTTTTCTCGCCCCGGTCATATGCTTCCCATCCGTTCCCCTGGAACAGATCAACGCCCAATTGGGCTGCCACATGGGCAAAATCGACATTCACCCAGTTGTCGACAATCTTGCCGTCAACCACTTTCCAGAAATCCATGTACCGAATTTCGACACGCTTGCCCGTGGCGGGAATGCCCAGAAACTCGCCCGAATGGGTGGCTTCTTGACGACCAAAGGCCGCAGCCCATTCACCCATGTAAAGGCGCGCCTCATCAATGCAGGTCTTGTCGGAAAACGCCGCCTGAAAAGGGCGTTGCCAATTGTCCTGGAATTCATTCAACCCGGTCTTGGTGCCGCAGCCCTGGTTGCCCATCCAGCGGAAACCCTGCGCGAAAAATTCACCGATGTCATCGATGCGGTGGTCATTCAGCCCGTCAACCATCCCTTCGATGACGGCGCGCGTTTCTTCGGTTTTGCTCATATCCGTGTCTTTGGTCAGCACGGCTTGTTCGGGGCGTGAACCCTTCATGTTTTCAGTCCTTTAATCGTATTCAAATGAGATGATCTGTTTGGCAGAGGGACGTCAGCCGCGTGTCAGAAAATCTCTTGGCATCCGGTTGAGCGCCGGATGGCGCGCAACCGCGTTATGTCTTGCAGATGCACTCATCAGCCTTTGACCGCACCGGCTGTCAGACCACTGACAATCTGGCGCTGGAAGAACAGGATCAGGACGAACAGCGGGGCAGTGGTCGAGACCACAGCAGCAACCGCGTACATGATCTTGCCTTCAACTTGCGTGGTGCCCATGAAGCTGTTGATGGCAGGAATGATGGTCTCATTCTCTTCACTCAACAGCATCGCCGTGACGGCAAAGTCGTTATAGGCCAGCAGGAAGCTGAACAGACCTGTGGTGATCACGCCGGGCCACATGACCGGTACGATCACATGCCAGAAGGCCTGGAACCGCGTACAACCATCGACCATGGCGCTTTCGTCCATGTCCTTGGGGATGTTCTTGAAGAAAGAATGCAGCATCCACAGCGTGAACGGCTGGTTGATCGCCACAAGCACGATGATCGTTGTGGGCAGAATACCCCAGACATTCCACTCGAAAAACGGCAACAGATAGCCCGAGACTAGCGTGATATGCGGCATGGCACGGAACACCAGCGCAGCCATCAGGATCCAGAAGGCATAGCGAAAACCGGACCGGGCCAGAGCATAGCCGCCCAAGGTGCCGAAGGTCAGCGAGATGACCACGGTAAAGAACACAACGATGCCGGTGTTCCTGAAATTGAACCAGAAATCCTCGAGCACCCAGGCGCCGTAATAGCCCGCACCGGTAAAGGCGCTTCCGGTCTGTTCGATTGTGTTGGTACCTGTCAGGGCGTTCATCCAGTCGGCCTTTGACAAGAAGTCGGCCTGCACCTTGAAACTGCCCCAGAAGGTCCAGAAGAACGGGAACGCCGCAATGATCAGCCACACCGCCACAAAGGCGTATGAGAACAGCTTGAGCGGGGTCATGCGAGATTGTGCTTTGGTCGCCATGTCGTGTCCTCTAGTGAGATTTGCGGGTGAAGTCGCGCCAGGTGCGGATCAGCACAGGCGTCATCAGGATGACCACCAGAATAATGGTAATCAGCGAAGTCGCACCGGCCGAACCGTAAAGCGGATTGCCGCTTTCGCGCAGGTCATTGTAGATGATCCAGCTGAGCGACTGAGCGTGCGCTTCAGCCTTGAAGCTGACGATCGGTTCAAAGACGCGGAAGTTATCCATGATCATCATCAGCGTCACAAAGGATACCAGCGGGGCAAGGTGCGGTACGATCACATGGATCATACGCTGCCATTTGGTGGCACCATCGATCTGTGCGGCCTCCATCGTGTCCTCGGGGACCGTTTGCAAACCCGCGTAGAATGTGATGAAGCTGAAGGGTAAGGTGTGCCACACCCCGTAAAACATCAGCATGATCCATGTCAGCGCGGTCGATGCTTTCAAACTCAGAGTTGGATCGTTGAAGATGTTTTGAATCGTGGCCCCAATCACACCATCACTGTCGACCATCCAGAACAGGATCAAAGAACCCACAAGCGGTGTAACGAGGAAGGGCAACAGCGAGATGAAAATCGCCAACCCCTTGAGCATATTGGGCAAGTTGTTCACGCCAACTGCGATGGCCATACCAAGGACTAGCACCAGTGGGGTTACGATCGCCGTGTAGGCCAGTGTAAAGGTCAGCGCGCTATAGAACGGAAGGTTGTAGACCTTCGAAAAGAACTCACCCATCGAAGCCGAGCTTGCCCAAGCCTCGCCTACTTCTGCAAAAGCCAGATGCGAGCGGTTGGTGTAAGTTCCTAAACCATTGAACTGACCCAGCGGCCGTTCCTCTTGCAGCTTGGCCGTTGCTTCAAGGTCTACCGACGTTGTCGGCGTACAACCGAACGGGCCGCAGCTTTCAGACACGACCAGAACTTGTTCGTGCGCAACAAACAGCGACTGAATAAAGACCGAGACGATAGGCAGGGCGATGAACAAAATCATCGCGGAAAGCGTCGGCAGAATGAACCAGAAAAAGGTGCGGTGCTTCATGGCGTTCGTCCCGATCTGAAGTCCGAGTTGTGTGAGGGGGCCTGAACAGCCCCCTCGGTTCCGGCAGAATTACTGGAGGAAACCAGCTTCTTTAGCGGATGTTCTGTAGGCGGCCTCGACATCGGCCAGCGCTTGTTCAGCGCTTTCGTCACCCTTCAGGAAGTCCGCCAGTTCCGCGCCCAGCGCTGCGTGCAGCAGGCCCATCTGCGGGATCATCGGATAAGGCTTGGCACCACCCTGAGCGGTTTGCGCTACACCCGCCGCAGCCGGTCCGGGCTGGAAGCCGTCCAGCAGCCAAACGGCGTCGTCATTGTTGGCTGCAACCATGTCCGGTGTCAGAGCACTGACCAGAGCCGCAAA
Organism: Ruegeria sp. HKCCD4315; assembly: GCF_013112245.1. Lineage (NCBI taxonomy): Bacteria > Pseudomonadati > Pseudomonadota > Alphaproteobacteria > Rhodobacterales > Roseobacteraceae > Ruegeria > Ruegeria sp. HKCCD4315. Next base: position 829,121 of record NZ_WVRN01000002.1, read on the forward strand.
GGTGGCTTCAGCCTCTTCATCCGATACGTTGGACGAGATCGCGATGCCATCCCACCACAGTGTGGCCGAAGGGATCGAGCCACCACCAACGGTCGGCGCCGCAGACAGAACCGTGTTCGATGTCACTTCTTCGGTCGAACCTTCATCGTCCAGGATTGGCGAACCGCGCGAACCCCACATGACACCCAGTGCCGCCTGACCGGATTCCCACAGGCCCTGCGTCTCGTTCGAGGCGTGGGTCAGGTGGTCAGGATGGGCATACTCGGCCAGCGATTTCATGACTTCCAGAGCAGCAAGGCCCTTTTCGTTGTTGACCGCTGGTTCCGCCGAACCGGGCTCGAAGAACTCACCGCCATGACCCAGATAGATCATGTTGAACACCTCACCGACGTTCCAGCCGGTTTGCAGGTTCATCACAATCGGGTGCTCCATGATACCCGCTTCGCGGATCATGGCTGCGGCTTCCAGAACCTCTTCGTACGTGGCAGGGATGCCTTCGAAACCTGCCTGCTCAAGAATGTCCTTGCGCGAGAACAGGTGCTGCGAGTTGGCCATGAACGCTACGGCCATGACGTTGCCGTCGATGGTGATCAGCAGGTTGGGCGAGATGTTTTCGCCGTACTTCTCAACCAGATCGTTCAGCGGGCGGACCAGACCGTCATTCATCAGCTGAGTCAGCGTCGCGTTTGCCAAAATCACCGAGGAATACTCAGCCGGATTCGGCGTCAGGGCCGCGTTCATGATCTGACGGGCTTCGGTCGTGTGGTTGGTGGAAAACTCAGACGCACCGGCGGCACAGTTGCTCTCAGCAGTACCTGCGACAGCGTGGATGGCCGGGAAGTCACTGGCCAGAATGCGAATGGATTGACCTTCGGGACCACAGTTGGCCGCATAGGCAGCCGTACCCATCAGACCCACAAAGGCGGTTGCGGTAGCTAGATTTTTCAGAAACATCTCATCTCCCTGTTTCTTTGAAAAGTGATGCGCGCCCCTTACGCGCATGGGTTAGATTCCCGGGGTTGCTCCCGGTGGTTTGGCGGGGCTTTCTTCAGATCCGTTGTCCAGACGTGCCATCAAACAGGTGGCAAATTTCGGTGGGAACCGAAATGGAAACCATATCGTCGATCTCTGCCCGGAAGTTCTTGTCTGCCTTCACGGATACCAATGCGCCTCCGACACGAACCGAAATCATCGTCGCATCGCCCAGCAGTTCCTGCGTGTAGATCGGAGCGTTGATCTGCCCCTGCCCTTCCGCCGCCAGCGTCGCATCTTCAGCGCGGAACCCAAGTGTCAGGGGACCATCAGGCGCAGTGATATTCGGAATCTCCACGTGGTCGGCGACAAACGTGCCGTTGCGGACTTGGCCTTCCATCAGGTTCATGGCCGGGTTGCCGATAAAGCTGGCCACAAATGTATTGGCCGGGGTGTCGTAGATTTCGGTCGGGCTGCCGACCTGCTGAACGACACCGCTTTTCATCACCACAACGCGATCTGCCAGCGTCATTGCCTCGATCTGGTCGTGTGTCACGTAGATGGTTGTCACTGCCAGTTCATGGCTGAGGTTCTTGATCTGCGCCCGAGTTGAAACCCGCAGTTTCGCGTCAAGGTTGGACAGTGGTTCGTCCATCAAAAAGACGTTCGGCTCACGCACAATGGCGCGCGCCAAAGCAACGCGCTGGCGCTGCCCGCCCGACAGTTCCGCTGGTTTGCGATGCAGGAAGTCGTCCAGTTCGACCATTGCCGAGGCACGGCGCACCTTATCATCATGCGTTGCAGGATCGATACCGCGTACCCGTAGCGGGAAGCGGATGTTCTCGTACACGTTCATGTTCGGATAGAGCGCGTAAGACTGGAACACCATCGCCACATCGCGGTCTTTCGGCTCCATTTCGTTGACGCGCACGCCGTCGATCATGATGTCGCCTTCACTGGCATCTTCCAGGCCCGCGATCATCCGCATCGTTGTGGTTTTGCCGCAGCCTGAGGGACCCAGCAGAACCAGGAACTCCTTGTCAGCTATGGTCAGATCGAAATTGTCGACGCCGACAAACGAACCCCATCGCTTGCCAACATTGCGCAATTGAATCTCGGCCATCCGCTTCTCCCGTTGGATTGGAAATTTTTTGCATACGCTTGCAAATACGGTAGACTTAACTGCGTCATTTTGGCAAGGTTTTTTTGCAATCGTATGCAGAAAGGCGTTACTCGATGTCCGGGTTCTCGGCAGAAAAGCAAGTAATCAAAGAGTTTTATGAGCAACTGGACCGCTCCGAAACAGGAGCGGAACACAAGGTTCTGTCAGAGTACTACAGCTCGAATCACATCTGGCGCGGGTTTCATCCGTTTGACGAGATACGCGGACCTCAGGCCGTTGCAGATACCTTCTGGACGCCCCTGCGCGCATCGCTGACGCAATTACAAAGGCGGCAGGATGTCTTCATGGCAGGCGCCAACGAAATGGACGATTTCTCGTCTGTCTGGGTGGTGTCGATGGGACATCTGATGGGCTTGTTCGATACGCCCTGGTTGGGTATCGCGCCAACCGGTAAGTTGGCTTTTTTACGCTATTGCGAATTCAACCGTGTGGAAGATGGCAAGATCACCGAAACAGCGATGTATTTCGATGTTCCACATCTAATGTTGCAAGCCGGGCTGCAACCCTTCCCGCCGCAAACCGCTGCCCAACTGGTACAGCCCGGACCAATGACCCATGACGGGCTGATGTTTGACCCCCAACCCCCAGAGGAAGGTGAACAGACTCTGGCGGCGATCAACGCGATGATCTCGGATCTGGGTCAATGGAACAGCGGGCTGAACCTTGAGGATGAACTGCGCCGCACATGGCACGAAGACATGTTGTGGTGGGGACCCACAGGGATCGGCGCGACCTACACGATTGAGCGCTACGCCAAGCAACATGCAGGGCCGTTCCGCGCAGGTTTCACCGACCGGTCAAAGACCAAACATCTCTGCCGCATGGCCGAGGGGCATTATGGTGGCTTCTTCGGCTGGCCCAACTTCACCGCCCGCCCTACCGGAGGCTTCATGGGCATGCCCGCCACAGACAAGGCCGGAGAATTCCGAGTGATCGACATTTACCGTCGCGCGGGTGACAAGCTGGCTGAAAACTGGATTTTCATTGACTTGCTGCATTTCTGGAAACAGCAAGGCGTAGACATTCTGGGACGTATGCAACAGGTGCCGCGCACATGACTGGCTGGATAGACGCGCATCATCACCTTTGGGATCTAAAGGCCGTTCACTACCCGTGGCTGATGGCCAAAGGCGTTGAGCGGTTTTTTGGAGACCCGTCTACCATTCAGCGGAACTACCTTTTGGGCGAATTCAACGCAGATGCCCAAGCTCAGGGCATCCGCGCCTCGGTCCATATTCAGGTGGGGGCCGAAGATGGGATGGCCGAAGCCCGGTGGGTTCAATCGGTGGCGGACGCCAACCCCAACTGGCCCATGGCACAAGTGGTCTTTTGCGACCTGACCGCACCGGATCTGACGGACCAATTGGATGCGTTCCAGCACCTCAGCACCGTACGTGGCGTGCGCCAGATCGTTGGCCGCGCGCCCGGAGAGGATGCGCAAACCGGCACCAACGCCCTGTTGGACGACCCCCGCTTTCTGACCGGTTTGCAAGAGGCCGGGCGACGAGGGTTAAGCTTTGATTTGCAACTGATCCCCGAACTCTACGAGAAAACCGCTCGTGTGTTGGCCAAAGCGCCAGACACGCAAGTTGCGCTTTGCCACGCTGGATCACCCCATGACCGCAGCACTGCGGGGTTGAATGAATGGGCCAAAAATCTGCGAACGCTGTCAGATTTGCCGCACGTGACCTGTAAACTCTCGGGTCTGGGCATGTTTGACCATCACTGGTCGACCCAAAGCATCCGCCCGATTGTCGAGACAGGCCTTGACCAATTCGGCGCGCACCGAACCATGTATGGTTCGAATTTTCCGGTCGACAGCCTGTACAGCGACTACGCAACCCTCATGAGGGCCTATGCGGAATTAATCCCGGAAGAGGCCAAGTCGGCAGTGTTTCGTGAAACAGCAAAGCGGTTTTATAAGCTCTGACGCCGAAGAACTGTGTAGGTTCATGCGAAACGGTCAGAAAACCGAGATCCCGCCTCAAGGACGCGCCGCGCTTTTTCGACGATCGGCAAGTCGATCATCTTGTTGTCGAGCGAAACGGCACCACGACCTTCAGCCAGGGATTTTTCGTATGCAGCCACAATCCTCTGCGCCTGAGCAACTGCGTTTTTCGACGGGGTAAACGCAGTATTCAACGGCGACACTTGTGAAGGGTGGATTGCAAAACCGCCCTCAAACCCCAATTTGGCAGATCTTTCCACTGTCGTGCTGAAGGCGGGAATGTCGTGATACTGCGCGATGCTGCCGGCATAGCCCAAAGGGATTTTGCCGGCCGCCCGTGCTGCTGTCACGATCTGTTGGCTCGGATAAAGCAGACCGCCCCATTCGGGCTCCATGCCCATCTCCAGGCAAAAGTCTTCCGTCCCGAGATTCAACGCGATCAATCGCTCTTGTGCTGCAGCAATCATCGGCGCATTAAGCAACCCCACCGGGCTTTCGATCAAACCAATCAGGGACACGTCATCGCATCCCTTGGCATGAACGAAATCGGCAACTTTCTGAATAAATTCACGGTTTTCGACTTTTGGCAGGATCAAGTAATCGATCCCTGCCGCAGTCGCTGCAGACAGGTCATCCTCTAGAAGCGCGTCGTCGTTGTTTATCCTGACCGCTACCGATTTGCCTTTATTCCGCAATACGGTCGTCGCACCGCGAAGCCTTTGCCGCCCATTCTCCTTTTCGGACTGCGGCACTGCATCTTCAAGATCAAGGATTATAACATCAGCTTCCGTCCTTGCAGCTTTGGGGACGAGGGCTTCAACGTGCCCGGGGATATAGAGAAGCGACCTGAGAGATCTGTTTTTCATCCCGCGCGCGCCATCATTGGGGGCGACACCTGACCAAGCAATCCGGTGTCCAACAAAGGCGTATCGCCATGTGCCGCCAGATATGCCTGTGCCAATTCGACCGAGCAGCCGCAGGCGCGCACCTTTTGCATTAAGTCGGCTTTGGTCATGGGCATGGACGCACCGCCAGGAACAAAAGTCATTTCATGGCTGATCACTTGACCGTCTTTGAGTTCGACTGTGATCGTTTCCGGGGTTGTCGGACCGATGTCACCAGTGTCACCTTTCGGCAGATCGTACAGATCCAGCTCGATCGAAGCTGTCAGTTCGCGACGCTGAGGATCGTTGAATCCGTCTGGCTCAAAGTCGCCGGGGACGACGCGGCCTTCCAGTAAACCAACGGCGATACAGTACCGCACCGAAAAGCGGGCCTCGGCGTCGTTGTCCGGTACACCAAAGCCTGCAACGCGATGGAACGGCGCGGGCATGCGGATTTTGACAGAAGCGATATCGCTTGGGTGTTTGATCTGTTGGCTCAACTCAATCGCACCGTAAATTGGGCGTTGTGTGTAGGCGCAGCTCGGCCACAGCTTTCGGATAACCGGGTACTGTTGAACAGCCTGGCCCAGTTCCATCGTCTTCATCATTTCACGAAAACCAATGGATTCCGGTGTGCCGTAAACCTTTGTAAACCCAAACTCGGAATCCCACAGATTACAGTTTCCAGTTGCGTCCGCGCGACCCAAAAGCGCCGCCCTCAGCCCAGCTTCCGCCGCCAATCCGGTATGAAGCGCTTTGGCGTCATAGCCGATCTGTGTCAGCAACCCGGAAGAAGACGACACCGCAAGCGCCATAGCATTGGACATTTGCCGCGCCGACAGCCCAAGTGCCTTGGACACTGCGGCAGCTGTCCCAATCGGACCCAATGTGGATGTCGAGTGCCACCCGATGTCGTAGTGACCGTATCCCAGCGCTTTGCCCATCCAGATGATGGTCTCATACCCTACGATCCAGGCGTCATTCATTTCGTCAATTGTCATCGGCACCTTGTGAGCAAGGCTCAGCAAAGCACTCAGAACCGGCGCGCTTGCGTGACTGGACCCGGACAGTTCGTAATCGTCGAAGTCCAGCGCCGCTGCACGCGCGCCATTGGCCAGCGCTGCACCGGTTATCGACAGCATCTCACCGCCACCAACCGGCGGAACTGACCCCTGTCTCAGGCCAAAAAGCATTGCATCCGATGCCGCAGTGGCCTGACGCTCTGTCGCGCCCAAAACCATACAGGACAATGTGTCGATCAGCGTGAAACGCGCCTGTTCTCTCACTTCGGCGTCAACGCCAAGGTCCGACTGCGTTGCCCATTCCGCAAGACGCTCCGAGAAGTTCAGCACATTTGGTTTTGCCACGGTTTGCTCTGCGTCGAGTTTCGATTGCATAGGCCTGAACCTTAGAAAGTGGCTGTTGCTTGCATGGCTTTGGCCCCGTCATGGCGGCGCGCCCACAGCTGCATCGTGTTGTTTTCGCGAACACCTTCGATATGGAAGGGATTCATCCCTGCCAGAGGTGCAGTCCCGCGAAACTCAAAGGTCTTCGGGGCTTTTCCCATGGTGCGCTGGGCAAGGTCGACCAACAAGGTTGCCGTGAGCGGCCCATGAAAGACCAGACCGTCATACCCTTCAACCGAACGGGCATAATCCACGTCATAGTGAACCCGGTGCCCGTTAAAGGTCAGCGCCGAATAGCGGAACAGCATAACCTGTGTGGGCGAGATCACCTCGGACACTTCAGCTTGGTCAGGCGCTTGGGCTGGCATAGGTTTTGGGGCGTCAGGATGCGGATCTTCGCGGTACACGATGTCATGCTCTTCGGTCAGAGCAAGCGTACCGTCGCCCAGGAAAACCTCATGCAGAACGGTCACGAAACATAATGAGCCGCTGCGCCCGTTCTTTTCCGCAATATGCTTGATCGTAGACCGCTTTTTGACCTGATCGCCAATCGGAACGGGTGCCAGAAATTCAAACCTGCCACCGGCCCACATCCGACGGGGCAGCGCGACAGGAGGGAGAAACCCCCCTTTTTTTGGATGGCCGTCCCTGCCCAACTCATCAGCTGGTTTCGCTTCAAGAAAGTACAGCCAATGCCACAGGGGCGGCAAAACATCGCCGTTTTCCAACGTCGGTTCGCGACCAATCGTGGCCTGCATGAACTGGGCGGGCTCGGCGCGCAAACTGTCTTCGTGCGTCTGCGAACGTCCGATCCAGGAGTCTACGGCTTGCAACATCATGTTGACCTCTCTGCTTTGGTCAGGCGAATTCAGCGCGCAGCGCCGGGCCATGCTGGTTGATTGCAGGAGAAGACGACAACGGGCTGACCTCTTCAACATCCACCCAACGAATTGGCGCTGCGGGTATCGCGATCGTTTCATTTCCTTCAGTTGTCACTTCGCGACGCCGCAAGGCTGGGTGGTTGCCCAGCGCTTCAACACTGTTGACTGCGCCATACGCGATGTTCGCTGCGGCCAACCGAGCCCGGAACTCTTGCAAGGTCAGCTCTCGCGACACCTTGGAAATCAGGTCCTCCAGCGCGTCGCGATTGGCAACCCGGTCATTGTTGGACGCAAATCTGGAGTCTGAGCCTGCGGTGTTCGAGCGCAAGACCTCTTGGCAAAACCGCTGCCACTCACGTTCATTTTGAATGGCGATTAACGTTAATGCGCCTTCGCTCGTTTCGAACGCACCATAGGGGGCCATACTTGGATGGCGCAAACCCACGCGTTGCGGTGCACCTTTTCCGTATTCGCTGTGCATCAGCGGGACACTCATCCAGTCTGCTGCCACGTCGAACAACGAGACGGCCAAAGCAGCGCCTTCGCCCGTCATTTCACGACGCATCAGGGCTTCCAAAACGGCCGCGTGGGAGGTCATGCCTGCACCAATATCACAAATCGATACGCCGATGCGTCCCATTTCGTTAACACCACCGCTGATTCCAGTGAGACCAGATTCAGCCTGAATCAGAAAGTCATAGGCCTTCAGATGCTTGACCGCGTCGCTTTCTCCATAGCCGGTGATGTCAACGGTAATGAGATGCGGATGCATTTCGCGCAACTCTGCCGAACCAAACCCGGCGCGCGCCATGGCACCCGGAGCAAGATTTTGAACAAAAACATCAGCCTGAGCGACAATCCGATGCAGCAAGGTCGCGTCTTCTTCAGTGCGGAAGTCAAGCGCCAGCGATTCCTTGCCTTGGTTGGTCCAGGCAAAATACGAACTTGTGCCTTTGGCCGCACGATCATAGCCACGCGCAAAATCCCCTTCTGCGCGTTCGATCTTGATGACACGTGCCCCGGCTTCGGCCAGTCGCGCAGTGCACAGCGGTGCCGCCAGTGCCTGTTCGATCGAGACCACGAGAATGTCTTTCAACGGCTTCATTTCGGCATCCTTGCTGCGATCCATTTTAGGCAGGATAAAAGCGGCTAGCTTGAAAGAAAATTCATTGCTTTTGTATTTTTTGTTTAGTTATTTTAAACAAAATGACGACTCACAAACTCCCTCCCCTTCACGCGTTACATGTGTTTGAAACCGTCGCCCGTCTGGGCGGTGTCCGGGCAGCCGCAGCCGAGTTGAACGTAACCCCCCCAGCAGTCAGCCATCAGTTGGACAAATTGGAAGGATTTCTTGGGGCACCCTTGTTCATTCGCCGAGGGCGCAATCTGGTTCTCACCGAAGGCGCGCATGATTATCTGACAGAAGTCCGCCCCGGCCTAGAAGCGATTGGGCGTGCGACATCGGTTGCGACCCAACAATCTCAACGTGAAATTCTGACAATTGCGGCCCCGCCTACGCTGACCGCAATGTGGCTGATGCCCAAACTGCACGGGTTCTCGGAACTGTATCCCGATTTTGACATTCGTCTTCTCGATCGGATGACATTCAACCCCGAAGAACGAGGCATTGATGTTGCCATTGAATATAGGTTCGAGGCCGACCCGGATTTGGTTTCACTGCAGTTTTTGCCAGACGAACTCGTTGCGTTGACCAGTACAGATTATGCTGAGGCGAACGCATTGCGGGCTTTGGATGACCTGAAAGGCGCGACGCTGATAGAAACTGAAAGGCGTCTGACGTCATGGAAAAAAGTGCTGGCAGGGCGATCCTGGCTGCGTCGTCAGCGTTTCTTTTCGGTCAGTTACTCATTGCACGCATTCGAGGCAGCAGCCCGAGGGATCGGCGTGGCTTTGGGCAATCGGGCCAATGCCGAGAGGATGCTGGCCGAAGGGCGACTGTGCATTCCCTTTGAACTGCCTTCCGAAACCGTGCCCCCTGCCCCGCGCTATTTCCTGAGCGCGGTTTCCCACCGCCAACGTCAGCCAAGGGTTCGCGCCTTCTGGGACTGGCTGGTCGTAGAGGCCGCGATGTAGTTCGCCTTTTCGGGATCGCTTGCTACCACTTTCAGATAGCCGCGCCTTTACGCGGCTGATCGGTCTGCCGTTGGACGCTCGCCAAATCTCGTTTTGTAGGCTTTCGAGAAATTGACGATACTGGCGAACCCTGTCGCGACGGCAACATCAATGATGGACAGATCAGTACCGCGCAGCAACACCCGCGCCCGATCAAGACGCAAATTGCGATAATATCGGGACGGGCTTGTCTTGAGGTGTTTGTTGAACAAACGTTCGATCTGCCGTCTTGAGATTTTTTCGTCTTCGATAAGTTCATCGACCGGAATTGGGTCCTGCAGCGAGTCCTCCATTTTCTTGAGGATACTCAGAAACGCGGGGTTCCGGGATCCGGCCATTTTCGACATGGCCTGGCGTTGCGACCGGTTGCTGTGGCAGTCGAAGTCGTGGACGCAATAATCCGCCACTTTCTGAGCGGTGCCGTTGTCGAAATCCGACTCGATGATGGACAGAGTCAAATCCAGGCCTGCAGTGCCCCCAGCGCTTGAGGCCACACCGTCATCAGCCACAACCCGCGACGGCAAACAGTCCAATTTTGGGAACATTTCTTCAAAGACCGGGGCCAGTGACCAGTGCAACGTCAATTGCGCTTCGTTTGCCAGCCCGGCCCGCGCCAATGTAAACGCGCCGGTTCCAATCGCAGCAACCCGACCGCCGAATCTGGCATGTCTACGCAACCATTGCAGGGTTTCGGGACGGGCTTCCAAGTACCCGGCATTCCCCGAGCATACAATCACGTAATCTGAATGTCGCGTTGTACACAGGCCTGTCTGCGCAGGGATTTCGATTCCGTTCGAACACGTTGCATGCGCGCCGGTCTCGGTCATAATCGACCAGGTGTAACCTGTTTCCCCCGTAACGGAATTGGCGGCCCGCAGCGGTTCGATCCCAGCCGCAAAATCCAGCATGTTGGAACCGGGAAGCAGCAGAAAATAAAAATGGCGCTTCTGCGCAACGCCCGCAGAATGTCCGGCAGCGCTTGGGTGCTCGCCCTCCCGGCACCGGGTGATGGGTTTTGACTCAAGATACATGCGCTGTCGTGCCTTTCCTCAGACTTTAAGAAGTGATTTGAGATCAGTAGCTGTATCCGCAACCATCTGGGGATGCGGGGATTTTCCGGATTCGATCAGCCGTTTCGCAACCATGTAGGCGCGCGGGTCGTTCATCGCATCCGCGGCGATAAGCTGGGCATCGCGGTAGTACCAGACTGAAGTCGACCCATCCTCGCCTTCACGAGAAACGACCTGATCGTAGCCGGCATTCAGACCAGCAATCTGAAGCTTCACATGGTACTGATCAGACCAAAACCAGGGTTTTGCTTCATAAGGCTTGGTTGCACCCATGATGTTCTCAGCAACCGCTTCGGCCTGATCAATGGCGTTGCCGACGCTTTCCAGGCGGATCTGTGCATCACCATGCGGAAACGTCGCACAGTCTCCTGCCGCCCAGATACAAGGATGCGAGGTGCGGCCCCATGTGTCTGTCTTGATGCCGTTTTCAACGTCTACACCGGCGGCTTCGGCAAGGGCCGTGTTTGGCGTGATGCCGATCCCGAAAACAACAAAATCGGCCGGGATCACCTCACCATTGGCAAGCTCCACCCCGTCTGCGCGCTCTACTCCGGTAACGCGTGCAATCTTGGTATCTTCAAAAATGCGTACGTTGTTGGCATCGTGCAGGTCGCGGAAGTACTGAGCGGTTTCCGGGGCAGCAACCCGCTGCAAAATGCGCGGAGCGGCTTCGATCAGTGTAACTTCAAGATCAAGCTTTGCAGCAACGGCAGCAACTTCCAGGCCAATATAGCCCCCGCCAATGATGACGATCTTTCGCCCTTGCTTGAACTCGGGCGCAATTGCATCGATGTCGGCGATGCCACGGATTGTATAGGTCCCGGGCAGAGTACCACCGATGCTCTCGGGCAGGCGGTTGGGGGTCGAGCCGGTTGCGAGGACCAGATGCTCAAACGCCAGCGTTTGGTCGCCACAAACAAGTGTCTGGTTGTCTGCCGATATCTCGGTGACTTGCTGGTTCAGGTGCAGGTCGATCTGATGCTCGTCAAAGAAGCTTTCGGGCCTCAGGAAAAGACGGTCACGCGGCAGCTCGCCCAGAAGATAAGCTTTGGAAAGAGGCGGCCGCTGATAGGGCGGGTGCGCCTCTTCACCGATCAGGGCAATTGGCTTGTCATAACCAAGATTGCGCAGTTTGACGGCAGCGGAGCAACCAGCTTGCCCCGCCCCCACAATGATGACACCGTAATTGGTCATTTCATCGGCCTCTCAAAGTCACGCTCAAACACACTCGCAGTCAGCGATGTCGAGGGTACGATCCAGTATCTCCAGACCGGTCATCAGATCCTCTTCGCTGATGTTCAGCGGCGGTGTTAGGCGAACGACGTTTGAGTAGAACGACAGGTACAGGCCCTCGTTCATCGCAAAGCTCATCATGTCCGTCATCGGTTTGGCGTCCGGGCCTTTCGCGGCAAACGGAACCAGCGGCTCGCGCGTGTCGCGGTTCTTGACCAGCTCGATACCGTTGAACATGCCCTTTCCGCGAATGTCGCCGATGCTGGGATGCTTTTCGGCCATCTTGGCCAGTTCGGCGCGCATCTTCTCACCCATCGCAGTGGCGTTTTCCAGCGCACCTTCGTCCTGCATGGCGCGAATTGCGGCAATGCCCGACGCACAGGCCAGCGGGTGACCGGCATAGGTCAGACCGCCCGGCATCGGAGTGTCGCGCAGCCAGTTGTGCAGCTCGGTCGAGACCGACATGGTGCCCAGCGGCACATAGCCCGAGTTGATGCCCTTGGCGCTGGTGATGATGTCGGGCTGCACGCCCCAGTGATCGACGGCGAACCATTTACCGGTACGACCAAACCCAGCCATGACCTCATCCGCGATCAGCAGGATGCCGTGTTTTTCGCAGGTTTCTTTGATCGATTGCAGGTAGCCATCGGGGGGCACGATGATGCCGTTGGTGCCCACGATCGGCTCCAAAATGACAGCCGCCACCGTGTTGGGGTTTTCGTACATCAGGATCTCTTCCAGATGCGGACCACCCTGCGCCACCGGGCATTTCGCCGGGTCGGTGTGACCAGTCGGCAGGCGATAGACATAGGGGTCCAGCATCCGCACCACGCCCGGCATATCGGCCCGGGTCAGGTGATGGCGCGGGTCGCCTGTCAGGGACAGCGTGCCACCGGTCGCCCCGTGATACGAGCGATAGCGCGCAATGATTTTGGTGCGCCCGGTATAGTGCCGTGCCAGACGGATCGCGGTTTCGTTCGCTGCCGAGCCGCCGGTTGTGAAGAAGGTCGAAGTGATGTTCGCGGGCGTGATCTCATTCATGATCGCCGCCATTTCCGAACGTACATCCGAACCCATGGCGGGGCCGATATAGCACAACTTATCGGCCTGATCCTTGATCGCCTGAACGATCTTAGGGTGCTGGTGGCCCATATTGGCGTTCACCAACTGGCTTTGGAAATCGAGATAGCGCTTGCCATCGCTGTCCCAGAACCAGCTGCCCTGCGCGCCGGTGATGACGCGCGGGCGGCTGCCTTGTTTCGACCAGCTTTGCAGATAGTGATCTGCGTGCATGTCTTTGACCCATTCAGGATCATGTGAGGGGTAGGCGTTGCTGAAATCTTCCATAACAGGTCTCTCGGCAGGCTGGGATTGGGATCAATCGATAATGGTGACAGGCTGGCCCAAAGCGTCGGCGTCGGGCGTGACGCCCAGACCGGGCCCTTCGGGCGGGGTAATGCGGCCGTTTTCACGCACCGGACCATCGGGGGCCAGACGTGGGCCGACATAGTGGCTCAGGTCGCAGGTGTTCATGATTCCGCGCGCAGGGGTCGAAGCGGCCAGATGCAGAAGCGCGGCGGTGGTGATGTCGCTGCCCCAGGTATCCTCGATACACATCTGAGTACCCAGCGTCAGACAGACATCGCGGATTTGCCGCATGGCGGACAAGCCACTCATTTTGGACAGCTTCAATGCAACAGCCTGCATACAACCGGCCTGATGCGCTGCGATGACCGAGGCGACGTCATACGCGTTTTCGTCGATTTTCATCGGCAGGCCAGTGACCCGCTGCACATGGGCGCATTCCTCGAGCGTCGCGCAAGGTTGCTCGAGCATGACATCCAGATGAGCGACGGCGCGACCGACACGGATCGCGTTCAGCGCATCGCTGCCACAGTTCCAGTCGCCATAGACCAATGGGCCCGGACCAACGGTCTCGCGCACTTTCGCCAGTCGCTCAACATCCGTCTGCCACTCGCCATCAGCCCCCAGCTTGACCTGAAACTGGCGCATGCCCTTGTCAAACGCATCTTGCGCCATGCGGGCCATTTCGTCCGGGGCCACGCAGGTGATTGAGTGATAGAGCGGCATGTCCTTGACCTGCCGACCCCCCAGAAGGCGGTGAACAGGTAGACCCGCGGCTTGCCCTGTCAGATCCCAGAGCGCAGTATCCAGCGCGGACTTCGCGTATACATGACCCTGTAGAAACCGGTTCACCTGCTCCATTACGGTTTCCGGCCCCACCGGGTCGGTGCCGATCAGAACCGGGGCCAACTCAGTGATGGCGGGGATCACGCCCTTGGCATAGGCAGGCAGGTAATGCGGGATCGGGCAGACCTCACCCCAGCCAGACAAGCCCGTATCGGTGTCGAGACGCAGCACAACCGAGGTTGTGGTGTCGCAGGTTTTCCCATCTGCCATGTAGTAGGTGTCATGGCTAGTCAGCGGAACTTCCCAAGCTGCAATGCGGATGATCTTCACGTCAGTTTTCCTTAGATTGGCCCGCCAAACCAAAGACTGGTTTTGCCGTTTTTCTTAAAAAGGGGCGTGGCGCGCGTTAGGGTGTCACCACGATATTTCCAACATGCGTTTTCTGAACGAACGCCTCTTGAGCCTTCGCGAGATCTTCCAGCGGATAGATCGCCGCCAACAGAGGCTTCAAAGCGCCGGTTTCGATCATGCCAACCACACGCTGCATTGTGCCCGCCGGGCAGATGGTTGCACCGGTCAGCTGCAGGTCCTTGTAGACCAGCTGACGCAGGTCGAATTCGGCCATTTGACCAGCGATGCACCCTGATGTGGAGTAACGCCCACCCTGACGCAAAGCGTTGATCAGCGCCATAAACATCGGTGATCCGACCACATCAAGCGCGATGTCGACCGGCCCGCCTGCGGCGTCGCGAATAGCGGCTTCCAGATCAACGGTGTTACGGTCGATGACATGGGCTGCGCCCAGTTCATGCAGCATTTCGGCCTTCGAGAGGCTGGCAATCGCGATCACCTTGCAACCGCGTAGGCGGCATAACTGAATAGCGGCCGAGCCCACGCCACCGGACGCGCCTGTGATCACCACGACCTCACCCGGACGCGGAGCAGTGCGCTGAACCAGATTTTCCGCGGTCGTATAGGCGCAAGGGAAAGTGGCCAGTTCCGCATCGCTCAGGCTGCTGTTAACGGGCACCGCATTGGCCGCGCGCACCTTGGTGTATTCGGCATAGCCCCCATCCGCCTCGGACCCGAAATAGCCCGAGTTTTCAGGGTTCAGCCAATCCCCATGGCTCAGCAACCAGGGGTCGATCATCACTCGTTCGCCGACGCGTGCGGGATCAACGCCTTCGCCAACGGCAACGATTTCACCAGCCACGTCGGCGCCCTGAATGACGGGGAAGTTCAACGACCCGCTGCCCCAGGTGCCGTCATCGCCGCTGGCTTCGTCAAAACCATCCGCCGCGCCGCTGCCCAGAACGGCATCCACTTTCTTGGAATACCAGGCTGTGCGCGTGTTGATATCAGTATTGTTAAGACCACAGGCCCCGACCTTGATCAGCACCTCACCCTTTTCGGGCGTCGGCGTGGGCATGTCGCGGTATTCCAGCATGTCCAATCCGCCGTGACCATTCATCACAACGGCTTTCATCGTTTCCGGGATCATCTGGTCCATGTCCTGAATTAAGTTCTTTGGCCTAACGCGGCGGGCACCTGTGTTGGTGCCCACCGGTCTTGTCTTATGCGGGAACCGCAGCGGGCGCGTCGGTGCGCGGCAGCTTGCTTTGCGGATCATAAGCAGCTTCGCCCAGAATGCGGCCCTTGCGCGGCTCACCTGCAACGATCACCTCGATCTCCTGACCCGGTACGTTGGCGTCCGGCTTGATATAGGCAAAGGCCAAGATCTTGCCGACCGTGTGGCCGTAAGCAACAGATGCTGTCGCACCAACAATCTCGCCGTTTACCTTGATCGCCTCGCCACCGTGTCCGTCCTCGATCCCGTCGGGCTCGATTTCCAGATAGGCGCAGACCCAGGGCATTTCGCCTTTCTCGGCCTGCTCGGCGCTGACGCGTGTGGCTTCGACACCCAGATACTCTTTGTCCAGCTTGAAGAAGCGACCCACATTGGCCTCGGGCAGCGTGACCTCATTGGTCAACTCGCCCGCACCGGGGAAGGCTTTCTCCATCCGCATCGCGTTCATGGCGAATGAACCGTAGTTGACGATGCCATGCGGCTCGCCCGCGGCCCACAGCGCGGTGTAGACATCCACGCAGGCTTCATCCGGCATGTGGAATTCCCAGCCCAGCTCACCGGCATAGGACATGCGGAACGCCCAGACCTTGTGACCGGCCACGGTGATTTCCTGCGCCGACAGCCAGCGGAAACCGGCATTGGACAGGTCCGCATCGGTGCACTGTGCCAGAACTTCGCGCGATTTCGGACCGTTCAGCGACAGGGCCGACCAGCCAGCGGACAGAGGCGTGATGGTCACGTTCTCATCCGCGCGGTTGTGGTTCAGGTGGTCCAGCAGCCGCTGTTCGAAGAAGGCCGCGCAGACCAGATAGAAGCGGTCATCCGCCATCCGCACCAACGTGGTCTCCAACTCGATCCGACCGCGGCGGTTCAACATATGGGTCAGTGTGATCGAGCCGGTCTTCTGCGGCATCTTGTTTGCGGTCAGACGGTCCAGCAGCGCATAAGCGTCCGGGCCCGAAACTTCGACCTTGGTAAAGGCGGTCACATCCATGATGCCGACGCTTTCGCGGACGGCTTTGACCTCGGCCCCGACCACATCATGCACCACGTTGCGGCGGAAGCTGTAGTGATCGCGCTGCTCGACACCTTCGGTTGCAAACCAACGGGGACGTTCAAAACCATAGACTTCTTCGTAAACCGCGCCCTTGTCCTTGAGGATTTCATACAGCGGCGACGGCTTGATCGGGCGGCCTTCTAGACGGTTGAAGTGCGGGAAGGGGATTTCGTGGCGCAATTTGTAGTCTTCGTGCGCTTTGATGACCTGCCAGTCTTTCTTGGCATAGGCGCCAAAGCGGCGCGGGTCGTAGTCGCGCATCGAGATGTCCGCAGCGCCGCGGACCATCCACTTGGCCAGTTCGCGGGTCAGACCGGGGCCCCAACCGATACCGATCTGGGTACCGCAGCAGCACCAGTAGTTCTTTACGCCCGGAGCGGGGCCAACCATCGGGTTGCCATCCGGCGGATGGCTGATCGCGCCATGCACTTCGCGGGTGATGCCCAATTCGGCGAATATCGGCATCCGCTCTAGCGAGTTTTCCAGCCAGGGCATCACGCGGTCATAATCGGCCTCGAACAGCCAGTTCTCGTATTCCCATGGGCATTCGTCATGCCAGACCGAGTTCGAGTTTTCTTTTTCGTAAATCCCGATCAGGCCCTTTTTCTGCTCCATCCGGATATAGCCCGAGACCTGTTTGTCGTCGCGGATCACAGGCAGCTCAACGTCCAGATCCTGAAACTCGGGCACATTCTCGGTGACGAAATAGTGGTGCGTCATCGAGGTCATGGGCAATTGCAGACCCGACCATTCACCCATCTGGCGGGCATACGTGCCGCCCGCGTTCACCACGTGTTCGCAGACAATCGTGCCTTTTTCGGTCTCGACAACCCATTCGCCCGCATCGTTCTGCGTGATGTTGGTGGCTCGGCAGTGGCGGAAGATTTTCACGCCTTTTTGGCGGGCACCAGTGGCCATCGCCATGGTTACGTTCGACGGATCCACATGACCGTCATCCGGGGTGTAAAGCGCGCCCAGAACGCCATCCAGATTGTAGAACGGGTGCTTCTCGGCGATGAAATCAGGGCCTACCAGTTCGATATTAAAGCCCAGCGAACGACCCACAGACAGGGTGTGGCGCAGCCAGTCCATTTCGTCTTCGGTATACGCCAGACGGAACGAGCCACAACCATGCCAGGTGACGGCCTGCCCGGTCTCTTCTTCCAGAGTCTTCGAATACAGGCCAATGTTGTAGTCCACCATGCGACCCAACCCGTATGAGCTGGTTGAATGGGTGATCTGACCCGCCGCGTGCCAGGTCGATCCGCTGGTCAATTCGGCCTTTTCCAGCAAGACGGTTTCTTCGCCCCAGCCTTCATGGCCAAGGTGGTAAGCAAGGCCGCACCCCATGACACCGCCACCGACGATGACAACCTTGGCGCGTTCGGGCAGTTCTTTTTTGGACATCGCAAAAATTCCTGTTCGAGAGTCGCATATTTCTGTGGACTTCCTATTGCCACATATGTACCAGTGTCAACGTAAAACGGCACAAATGTACATACCGAGATACGCAATGAATGGTACAGATGTTTCAAGCGAGGTTCTGGGACGCCTGTCACAAGAATTGTCGCTCTTGACCCCCGAAGCACAGAAAGCCGCGCGGTATGTTCTGGAAAACCCCAGAGAAGTTGGCGTCTCCACCGTCCGTGAGATTGCCGAAGCCGCCAGTGTCAAACCAAACACCGTGGTGCGAATGGCCAGACAAATCGGCTTTGAGGGCTATGGAGATTTTCGGGAACCATTTCGTGATGAGATTCGCCGAAGCGACGTCTCATTCCCCGACCGCGCACGTTGGTTGCAGGGAATCAGCCGTTCTGGCGACCTGGGTGAGCTTTATGCAGACTTGCTGGGCTCAGCCATTCGAAACATCGAAGAGACCTTTGCGGACATTGATGCCAGTCGGCTACAATCTGCTGCGGAAACGATTTGGTCGGCGCGATCCATCTATACTCTGGGCGTTGGAATAAACAATTCGAACGCGTCCAACTTCACGTATCTCGCCCGCACCGGTATGACAGATTTCCATGCGATCCCCCGGCCCGGATCAACAGCGATTGATGATCTGGCATGGGCGGACGAGCAGGATGTCCTGATCGCCATCACGTGCCACCCATATCGCACAGAAGTCGTCGAGGCGGTACAGACCGCGCGAAAGCAAGGTGTAACCGTAATCGGAATATCCGACTCGCCAGCCAGCCCCGTAATCTTGTCTGCTGAACACGGTTTTGTTGTGTCAGTAGATACCCCTCAATTCTTCCCTTCCTCCGTGTCTACAATTGCTCTGTTAGAAACACTGCTCAGTTTTGTGATAGCAGTGTCCAGCGATGAGATCGTCGAGCGGGTCGAAAAGTTTCATATACGCCGTCATCAGCTTGGCCTTTACCAGGAGGAACACACATGAATGCCCCGCTGACCCATTCGCTGGACGCCAGCTATTACACCGACCCGGCAGTCTTTGAAAAAGAGATGAATGGTCTTCTGATGCGCACCTGGCAGTATGCTGGCCACGCTAACGACATCCCTAATGTCGGCGACTATTTCGCGTTTGAAATTGCTGGTCAGAATCTGTTTGCCATCCGCGGGCGTGACAACGTCATCCGCACTTTCTACAACGTGTGCCAGCACCGCGCGCATGAGATGGTCACTGGAACCGGCAACACGCGGGTTGTGGTTTGCCCCTACCACCAATGGTCCTACGAGCTGACCGGCGGATTGCGCGCGGGGCCCAACGTCAAGAACGTTCCCGGATTCCAGCGCGAAAAGATTTGCCTGACCGAGGTTCGAACCGAGGACTTCCTGGGCTTTATCTTCGTCAACCTCGACAAAGATGCCGCGCCCATGGACGAATGGTATCCGGGTGTGCGCGAAGAGATTGCGGAATACGTGCCTGGCATAAACGACCTGGCACCGCTGGAATGGGTCGAGATTCCGGAAAACTGCAATTGGAAAGTTTCTATCGAAAACTACTCCGAATGCTATCACTGCCCCTCGAACCACCCCACTTTTGCGGAAGGTGTTGTAAAGCCTGAAACTTACGACATTCAACCCGATGCGGGCGGCGGTTACGTGTTGCGTCACACCACGGAATGTCAGGCGTTGGATAAGATGACCTATCCAATCGATATGTCAGTTCCGCATGCAGGCGACTATCAGTCGTGGTTCCTGTGGCCCATGTTCTCGTTCCAGTGCTATCCGGGCAACGTGCTGAACACCTATCACTGGCGTGCCAACACTGTGGACACCTGTACGGTATGGCGCGGCTGGTATACCGAAGGCGGTCATGAAAGCGACGTAATCCGGGGGCTTGCCGTACAAGACCGCCAGACCACAGTCGAAGAAGACATCCGCCTTGTTGAATCCGTTCACCGCGGGCTGAAATCCAAAGGGTATGTTCCCGGCCCGCTGGTTCTTGACCCCGCCTGTGGTGTCATGAGTGAACATTCCATCGCCAAGCTCCAGCAATGGATGCGTGAGGCGGTGGAATAAAACCAAACAAAGTCAAAGAAACTTGCGCTTCGGAGGGTAATTCATTGCCCTCCGAAGTTTTGGAGATGCGCGACATGCAAGACGTTAAGCCATATTGGCAGAGTTATGTGGACGGCACCTGGATCGATGGTGGTGCGGGTCGGATCGATGTTTTCAACCCGGGAACCGGCGGAAAACTAACTGAACAGGCGCTGGCCGATGCCGGTGACGTGGATCGTGCGGTCATGGCGGCCCGCCGCGTGCATCTTTCAGGTGCGCTCAGCGATCTGCGACCTGTGGAACGTGGCCGCATGGTACAGGCTATGGGCCGCTACCTGCTGGACAACACTGACGAGATTGCTCGGGTTCTGACCCTTGAGCAGGGCAAACCGCTTTGGGAAGCACGCGTCGAAATCGAAGGAGCGGCACGCTATTTCGAATACTATGGCAATCAGGCTGAAACCGTCGAAGGCCGGTCCATTCCACTAGGAGCGAGCTACTTCGATTTCACCACGTACGAGCCGTTTGGTGTTTCCGCACAAATCATCCCATGGAACTATCCTGTCGAGATGACCGCGCGGTCGCTGTCGGCGGCTTTGGCCACAGGCAATACTGTTGTCATCAAAACCCCGGAATTGACACCTTTGACCAATGCCTGGTTTGCGCATGCTGCCGAGGCGGTTGGCCTACCGAAAGGCGCTGTAAACATCCTTTGCGGTTTGGGTCACGAGGCAGGAGCCGCGCTTTCGGCGCATCCACATGTCAATCAGATCGTCTTTACCGGCTCGGTGCCAACCGGCATCGCAATTGCCAGTGCAGCCGCACGCAACGTTGTGCCCTGCGTCCTGGAGCTTGGCGGGAAATCTGCAGCCATCGTGCATGATGACGCGGACCTGGAAGCCTTCGAAAACGACGTACGCTGGGGGATCTTTTTCAACGCCGGTCAGGTGTGTTCAGCGATGAGCCGCGTGATCGTGCATGAAAGCCGCCACGACGAACTGATCGAACGCATCTCGAACGTAGCAAGCAACCTGTCCGTCGGTCCGGGTATCGAACGGGGTGAGTTTGGCCCGAATATGGGGCCGATGGTCAGTGAAGCGCAGCGTGACCGCGCGGCTGGCATGGTGTCTGGCGCAATCGCAGCTGGCGCGACTGCAGCCACCGGCGGACGTAAGATGAACATTCCCGGTGCATTTCTGGAACCAACCATTCTGACCAACGTCACTCCTGACATGAACATTGCGAACGAAGAAGCTTTTGCACCGGTTCTTTCGGTTCTGAAGTTCCGTGACGACGCTCAAGCAATCGAGATTGCAAACGGAACACCCTACGGGCTGGTCGGCGGAGTCTTCACGCGCGACATCGACCGCGCCACGCAGGCGGCCCGGCAGATCCGCGCCGGTCAGGTCTTTGTCAACGAATGGTACGCCGGCGGCGTAGAGACGCCATTCGGTGGATATGGAAAATCCGGTTACGGGCGGGAAAAGGGGCGCGAAGCACTGTGGAATTACGTCCAGACCAAGAACGTGGCTATTCGGCTGCGCAGCTAATCCACCAACTCAAGAACAATAGGGAGGACACCCAATGCCAATAAAACCACCCGTCACCGACCTACCCATCAAAACCGCCGACAGCGGGTTCTACCGTGGTTTCACAAAAGACGTGACCATCACTGCCAAGCTGCTGATTGGTGCCCTCGTCATTTGGGCCGTGGCCTTTCCTGACAATGCCGCTTCGGTTCTGTCCGGATTGAATTCGTTGATCCTGGCGTCGTTCAACTTCTGGTACGTCTATGTGATGGCCTTCTTCTTCCTGACCTGCATCGTTCTTGCGATCCTGCCGGTGTCGGGGCGCATGAAACTTGGCCGCCCGGAAGACCAACCTGAATTCTCGCGCTTTTCATGGTTTTCGATGATGTTCGGGGCGGGCATCGGTATCGGGATGCTGACCTATGCAACCGGTGAGCCGATCTATCACTTCCAAACCAATCCAGACATCATCCAAGGCCTTGCAGAAGGATCCACGCAAGAGGCCGTGCGTTCGGCCTATAAATGGTCGTTCTCACATTGGGGCCTGCACGCGTGGGCCAGCTATGCCATCGTTGGCCTTGCGCTGGCCTATTTTTCGTTCCGGCGCGGCCTGCCGCTGACCATCCGGTCGGCGCTGACACCGATCTTCGGAAAATCGCTGTCCGGCCCGTTGGGTCACGTCATCGACGTAGTTGCCGTTGTCGCCACCGTTCTGGGTGTTGCGCAGACGCTTGGCTTTGGCGTCAACCAGTTCATTGCGGGGCTGCATCGGATCGGTTTCGGGGACTGGCTTCTGACCGACGCGGGTGATCCGACCAAAGTGGCGATCGCCGTCGCGCTGTTGATCATTGTCGGTGCGTCCACACTGTCGGCGTTGTCCGGAGTAGGAAAAGGCATCAAATGGCTCTCTAACATCAATATGGCGCTCAGCTTTGCATTGCTTGCCTTCTTCTTGTTCTTCGGCTCGACCTTTTTTGGCCTGCAGGCGCTGTTTGTCGGCATCTACGACTACCTGATCGCAACACCAGCCCTCTTGTTTACCGTCTGGAACAGCGACGGGGTGGATGGATCGGTCGCAAGTCAACTGGCCGGATGGCAGGGCGGCTGGACCGTGTTCTATTGGGCTTGGTGGATTGCATTTGCACCCTTTGTCGGCGTCTTCCTGGCGCGCATTTCCAAGGGCCGAACCATTCGCGAATATGTGCTTGGCGCGGCAATCGTACCGTCCGTCATGTGCTTTGTCTGGTTCGCCCTGGTTGGCGGTACAGCGATCGAGCTTGAGCTTTCGGGCGTCGCGGACAATGCAATCATTGGCACCGGGCTTTCGGATCAGCTTTTCGCGACCCTTTCGGTCATGCTGAGCGAAACCATGGCCTGGGTGTTTGCGATCATGGTCGTCGTGCTGTTGCTCACCTACCTGGTAACCTCGGCGGACTCGGCGGTGCTGATCATCAACACCATCAATGCCGCTGGCGACGAAGGCCCCAAGGCGCGGCCGCACATTCTGTTCTGGGGTGCTGCCCTGGCGCTGGTCGTGGGCGCATTGCTGATGATTGGTGGCCTCGGGGCGATCCAGACAGCCATGATCATCGGCGCATTGCCATTCAGCGTGGTCATGGTTCTGATGGGAATTTCGGTCCTCAAAGCAATCTGGCGGGACAGCCAGCGCGAAAAGCTGGGCCTGTCGGTCTTTGACGAAGAAGA
Organism: Ruegeria sp. HKCCD4315; assembly: GCF_013112245.1. Taxonomy (NCBI): domain Bacteria; kingdom Pseudomonadati; phylum Pseudomonadota; class Alphaproteobacteria; order Rhodobacterales; family Roseobacteraceae; genus Ruegeria; species Ruegeria sp. HKCCD4315. Next base: position 852,325 of record NZ_WVRN01000002.1, read on the forward strand.
GGCCGAAGCGACCCCGGCAGAATAATCAAACCCATCCGGGCCGGTCATAGTACAGGCCGGCCCGTTCACCAAAGGAGAACGAAATGGACGACAACTTGTTCGAACACGGCCTGAAACAGCGCAAATCCACGCTGGGTGCCGAATATGTTGAAAAGAACCTTGCAGCCGCGGATGACTTCACCCGCCCCTTCCAAGAGGCCATGACAGCATGGTGCTGGGGTTTTGGCTGGGGCGACGACACGATTGACCACAAGACACGGTCGATGCTGAACCTCACCATGATCGGCGCGCTGGGCAAGATGCATGAATGGGAAATTCACTGCAACGGCGCTCTGAACAACGGCGTGACCAAAGAAGAAATCCGCTCGATCATTCACGTGATCGGCATCTATTGCGGTGTCCCGCAATCGCTGGAGTGTTTCCGTGTCGCTCGCAAGGTGCTGACCGAACGCGGGTTGCTGGACTAAGCTCGCGTCACAATTTCCTTCACTTCAGTTAAGGGGTCCTCGCACACAGTCGGGACCCTTTTCCTTTTTGAAAAGGATCACCAGAGCGGCAACCGCGCCAGACTCAAAAACCGCGCTGCGCAAGGCTGGTCCAGAACGCAATTCCGTATCTGATCGCTTCATCGTTGAAATCATAGGACGGGTTGTGAAGCGGCATTGCATTGTTCCCTTCCAACCCGTTTCCCATGAGAATAAACGCGCCAGGGCGATGCATGAGAAACTCGGCAAAATCCTCCGAGAAGCCAACTCGGCCAAATTCAGCATCAAGCGTCCCAACTTTGCCAGCTGCGTCCGAGATCGCATCAGTGGCTCTGGCATCGTTTATTAAAGGACGAAACGATGTGGAGTAATCGACCTCTGACACCGCACCCTGTGCCGCACTAACCCCGTCGACAATGGCGCGCATTCTGCGCTCGATGCATTCCGACACATCTTTGGAAAACCCCCTGCAATCCCCGCGTATGGTGACATTGCTCGGCAGGATGTTGCGTGCACCGTCTGTCAGGAATTCTGTAATTGAAACCACGCCATGTTCCCGGGGCGGTAGGGAACGCGAAACGATAGATTGCAATTGCATGACAATCGCCGCCCCGGTCACGATCGGATCGACGCCCTTCTCTGGCATGGAAGCATGACCCCCCTGCCCCTGAATGCGGATTTCAAAATTGTCCTCGAATGCGCAGAAAGGCCCCGCCTGGGTCGCGAAATACCCAAGCTCCATTCCCGGCATGTTGTGAAGCCCAAAGATTGCAGACATGGGGAATCGTTCGAACAAACCGTCAGCGATCATCGCGGTGGCCCCATTTCCGTTCTCTTCATCCGGCTGGAAAATGAAGTGAACGGTCCGGTCCAACGATGTGTCCGCAGCAAGCGACAAAGCAGCACCAAGCAGCATTGTGCTATGCCCGTCATGACCGCAACCGTGGAACTTGCCCTCTGTTTTCGACCGGTAGGGCAAATTGGTCATTTCGTGAATTGGCAGCGCGTCCATGTCGGCACGAAACCCGATTGCGGTCTCACCAGGACCACGGCGCAAGGTGGCAACAATTCCGGTTCGACCCACGCCTCGGGTGACTTCGAGCCCGGCGCGGTCCAACTCGGCCGCGATCAAATCGGGGGTCCGGTCAAGGTCGAACCCGGTTTCCGGATGGGCATGAAGATCGCGACGAAACGCAACAAGATCAAGCATCAGAAACGCCCCCTTCGGACAAGATGACCAATGGCAAATCATCGTCGCCCTCAAGGCAGGCGGCAAGCCCGGCTGCTCCGGATGGCGTTGTCGAGAAACCCAAATCCAAGGCGCTGTTTACAGCGTTCTGAGCCTGTTGGTCACTGATTGTAACCCAGTCATCTGCACAGCGCTTCAAGATATCCAAAGCCAGCATGGATGGCGTTTTGCAATCCAAACGCCCCATATTTGAAACGGGCCCTTCAACCGTAAGGATTTCTCCGGCTCGGGCGCTTTCCTTCAGACAGGGTGCAGCATCTGGTTCAACAACTATGATCTTTGGTTGCACTGGCCAGTTGGACCGGATCATATAGGCAATGCCCGCGGCCAGCCCGCCAACACCCGCCTGCAGGTACACGTGGCTCGGCCAATTTGCGTACACTTCTAAATCGTGGCGCATTTCTTCAGCAATGACAGTATAACCCTCCATCACCAATCGCGGAGGCTCGGTATATCCCGGCCACGACCCATCGGCGAGGTGAATGGCACCGGTTGCTTCGGCGTCGGCGATGGCTGCGGCGACGCTTGCTTCATAGTCACTGCCGGATCGAACAACATCTGCGCCTTTCGCCCGAAGACGAACGGCAAACTCTTCGGGGACTGTTTCGGCAAGATGGATGCGTGCCGTTGCACCAAAGAGCTGCGCCCCAGCGGCCACGGCCATGCCGTGATTTCCTGCGCTGGCGCACACAAAAGTCATTGATCGCGCCGCGTCCTTTATGGGATCGCTCAGAAAGGCGCTGGGGGTCAAAGAACGACCAACACGCGCTTCGATCAGCTTGGCAACAGCGTAAACACCGCCCAAAGCTTTGAACGCACCCAGGCCCATCCTGTTGGTTTCATCCTTGATCAGGATCGTTCGCCCCTTGAAACTGCGGGTTTCCAATGGGCTCGGTTTATATGCAGGACATTCCGCCAGCAGCGCCAGCGGCTTTGCCACATCGAGTTTGTTACTGTTTTCCATGATCAGAGTTTTACGCACAAGCTGTGATCGATTATGGTCACATTTACCGATTTTTCGGGAAACTTTTTCACATCAAGGAAATCTTTGTGAAACTCGACCAATTTGACCTCAGCCTGCTGCACCTGATGCAACGTGATGCCAAAATGGGGCTGGAAGCGCTTGCATCCGAAACAGGCTTATCGGTCGCATCCGTTCAAAGGCGCCTGAAGGCGCTCAGAGCTTCTGGTGCCATTCACTCGGAAGTGGCAATCGTCGACCCGAAAAAGTTGGGCTTTGCAATGAGCTTAGTTGTCATGGTCGAGTTGGAACGCGAACGCCAGGATCAGATCGACGCTTTTTCGCGACAGGCACAGGCCGAGCCAAGGGTGCAGCAGTGCTATTACATCACAGGTGACGCGGACTTCTGCCTGATCTGTACGGCGCGTGATATGGATGATTTTGAAGAGCTTACCAAAAAGCTGTTCTTCGACAATTCAAACGTCCGCCGGTTTCGCACCTCTGTTGTGATGGGGCGAAAGAAAGTCGGTTTGGGCATTCCTTTAAGAGATCAGGACACAGGTTAGGGCCAAATGCGTTTCCGGTATCGGTGGGAGGCAAAGACCAAGATCGCGCGTGCGCATTTGATTTGGTCTTTGCCCTGTCACTTCATTTACGCCGCCGCAATCTGGCTTGCTTTCTCAACCAGCACTTCCGCTTGGCGGATTGAGGCGTAGTCGATCAACCGGCCGTCCAAAGATACGGCTCCTTTCCCATCCGCTTCGGCCTCGGCCATGGCGACAAGAATGCGCTGAGCCTTGGTCACTTCGGCGTCGGACGGCGACATAACTTCGTTTGCCAAGGCAATCTGGCTGGGGTGAATTGCCCATTTCCCTTCGCACCCCAAAACAGCAGCACGTTTGGCGGCAGCTTTATAGCCGTCAGGGTCCTGGAAATCTCCGAACGGCCCGTCGATTGGGCGCAGGCCGTTGGCGCGGGCAGCGACCACCATACGCGCCAGCGCATAGTGCCACATGTCGCCCCAATGTGTCAGGCGGCCCCCATCGGCATCCGCATCGGTCAGCACTGAATAATCGGGGTTCACACCGCCGATAATGGTCGTGCGTGCACGTGTCGACGCCGCATAATCGGCAACTCCAAAATGAAGGCTTTCGTTGCGCCTAGAAGCGGCAGCAATCTCGCTTACGTTTTGCATACCCAGCGCAGTTTCGATGATGTGTTCGAACCCGATCCGCTTGTTGTAACCCTTGGCATCCTCGATTTGCGTGACCAGCATATCAACAGCATAGACGTCAGCAGCGGTTCCAACCTTGGGGATCATGATCAGATCCAGCCGAGCGCCAGCCTGTTCAACAACATCCACCACATCGCGGTACATGTAGTGGGTGTCCAGCCCGTTGATGCGTACCGACATGGTCTTGTTGCCCCAGTCGATGTCGTTCAACGCCTGAATGATGTTCTTGCGGGCCTGTTCCTTTTCGTCCGGTGCGACGGCATCTTCCAAATCCAGGAAGATAACGTCCACATCCGATTTTGCCGCTTTTTCAAACATTCCGGGCTGGCTGCCGGGAACGGCAAGCTCGCTGCGGTTCAGACGGGCTGGGGCTTGTTCAATAGAATGAAAACTCATGTGTTGGGTCCTTGGCCTTACAAGTTCGGATAGATTGGGAAGCGGGCGCAGAGGTCTGCGACCTCGGCTTTGACCTTGGCTTCGACGGCGCCGTTGCCGTCTTCGCCATTGGCAGCCAGGCCGTCGACCACTTCGATGATCCAATCGGCGATCTGGCGGAACTCGACCTCGCCAAAGCCGCGGGTGGTGCCGGCGGGTGAGCCCAGACGGATGCCCGAGGTAACGGTCGGTTTTTCGGGGTCAAACGGTACGCCGTTCTTGTTGCAGGTGATATGCGCCCGGCCCAGAGCCTTCTCGGTCGCATTGCCCTTCACGCCTTTAGGGCGCAGGTCGACCAGCACCACATGGGTGTCGGTGCCATGGGTCACCGTGTCCAGACCGCCCTTGATCAGCTGGTCCGACAGCGCTTGCGCGTTGGTAATGACCTGCTGGATATAGGTTTTGAACTCGGGCCGCAGGGCTTCGCCAAAGGCCACGGCCTTACCGGCGATCACATGCATCAGCGGGCCACCCTGAATGCCGGGGAAGATCGCCGAATTCACTTTCTTAGCGATATCTTCATCATTGGTCAGGATCATACCCCCACGCGGTCCACGCAAGGTCTTGTGGGTCGTCGTGGTCGCCACATGCGCATGCGGGAAGGGGCTGGGGTGCTCACCCGCCGCAACCAGACCGGCGAAATGCGCCATGTCTACGTGCAGATAGGCACCCACCATGTCGGCGATCTGGCGCATGCGGGCAAAGTCGATCTGGCGCGGGATAGCCGAGCCGCCGGCGATGATCAGCTTGGGCTGGTGCTCTTTCGCCAGCGCCTCGACCTGATCATAGTCCAGCATGTTGTCTTCTTTGCGGACGCCGTATTGCACCGCGTTGAACCACTTGCCCGACTGGTTCGGGCGCGCGCCGTGGGTCAGGTGACCACCGGCATCCAGGCTCATGCCCAGAATGGTGTCACCGGGCTGGATCAGCGCCTGGAACACACCCTGGTTGGCCTGAGAGCCCGAGTTCGGCTGCACGTTGGCAAAGCCGCAGCCAAACAGTTCCTTGGCCCGGTCGATGGCCAGGTTCTCGGCAATATCGACAAACTGGCAACCGCCATAGTAGCGCCGACCGGGATAACCTTCGGCGTATTTGTTGGTCATCACCGAGCCCTGCGCTTCCATCACGGCGGCAGAGACGATGTTCTCGGACGCGATCAGCTCGATCTCGTCGCGCTGACGGCCCAGCTCGGACGTGATCGAGCCAAAAAGCTCAGGGTCACGGTCCGACAGGGACTGGGTGAAAAATCCGTCTGTACGGTGCGGCGCATTCACGGGTCAAATCTCCTGTGTAAAGGGGTCGATGAGGTCCTGAGGGCCGCATCGACAAATTCGATTGGTACGTTGGGTGGGTCAGATCACCCGATCGCGCGGCTCTCGGCCTTCAAAGAAGTCACTCAGGTTATCCAAAACCCTGAACCCCATTGCCTCGCGCGCCTCGCGGGTGGCGCTGCCAAGATGCGGCAGCATCACGAGGTTGTCGCACTGCAGCAGATCTGCACAGATACGGGGTTCACCATCGAACACATCCAGTGCTGCACCGCCGATCATGTCGAACATAAGCGATTGGACCAGCGCCCGTTCGTCGACGACTTCACCACGCGCCGTGTTGATCAGGAATGCGTCAGGTTTCATGAGGTCCAACCTGCGCGCATTGATCATGTGGCGGTTCGCAGCCCCACCGGGGCAATGAAGTGAGACGAAATCGCATTGCGGCAACAACTCATCAATTGACGTGACCTGAGTGGCATTGCACCGCGCCAATACAGCCGGGTCCACCGGGCTGCGGTTATAGACCAGCACGTCCATGCCAAAGCCGTGATGCGCACGGCGGGCCATCTCCTGACCGATGCGCCCATAGCCGATGATGCCAAGCGTCTTACCGCTGACTTTGGTCCCCACCAGATGCGTGGGTCGCCAACCGGTCCAGTTTCCGGCGCGCAACTCGCGTTCGCCTTCGCTGGCGCGGCGGGCCGCCATCAGCAGAAGTGTCATGGCAATGTCCGCCGTGCACTCGGACAGAACATCGGGCGTGTTCGTCACGGTCATACCCAGTTCGCGGGCAGACGGCTCACAGATATGGCTGTAGCCCACTCCATAATTCGCAAGGATTTTTGTCTGCGCGCCAGATACGTCCAGCGCCTCGGCGCTGAGCGTATCGGTTACCGTAGGCAAGACCGCGTCATAGGATTTCAACGCCTGCCGGATTTCGGACGGGGACAAAGGTTTGTCCCCGGTGTTCAGCACGGTGTTATAGTTCTCGGCCAACTGCGCCTCGACGGCAGCAGGCCAGCGGCGGGTCACAAGAACCGAAGGTTTGACCATCACGCAGCCTCCATCACACGCGCAATTGTTTCACCAATCACGGCAGGGTTTTCCGCCACGGTCACTCCAGCGGCAGACAGGATTTCGACCTTCTCGCTGGCGCTTTCGCCAAAGGCCGAGATGATCGCACCTGCATGGCCCATGGTCCGCCCTTTCGGAGCAGTCAGGCCCGCAACATAGGCGATCACCGGTTTGGTGATGTGGTCACGAATATACTCTGCCGCCTCGGCTTCCTGCGGGCCGCCAATCTCACCAATCATGGCGATGACATGGGTGTCTTCGTCGTCTTCGAACCGTTGAAGGATGTCCTTGAACGATGACCCGTTGATGGGGTCGCCCCCGATCCCGACGCTGGTTGAAACACCAATCCCGCGCTCTTTCAGCTGCGCTGCGGCCTCATAGCCCAGCGTGCCAGAGCGACCGATGATCCCGACATGCCCCGGCAGGTAGATGTGACCCGGCATGATCCCCAGCAACGCTTTGCCCGGCGAAATGGTGCCCGCGCAGTTCGGACCGGTCAGAACCATACGTTTGTCCTTGGGGTAACGGTACATGTAACGTTTCACCCGGATCATGTCTTGCGCCGGGATACCGTCGGTTATGCAAACGCAGTACCGGATACCGGCATCCGCTGCTTCCATGATCGAATCCGCTGCAAAAGGTGGGGGAACGAAAACAAGGCTGGCATCTGCGCCGGTCGCCTCAACGGCTTGTTTGACGGTGTCAAAAACCGGAACGCCTTCGACGGTTTCACCTCCCTTGCCGGGAACGACGCCACCTACGACATTCGTGCCATATTTCAGCATGTCTTTGGTGTGAAACCGCGCCATCCGGCCGGTGATGCCCTGTACGATGACACGCGAGTCGCGATCGAGAAGAATGCTCATTACACAGCCCTCATCTTGGTGCCTTGGGTAAGGTCGTTTTTCCATGCGCCCACGGCGCGTTCTGCCGCTTCCATAAGTGTTGTGGCGCGAATGATCGGAAGGCCGGACTTGGCAAGGATTTTCTGGCCTTCTTCGACATTGGTACCAGCGAGCCGGACAACGACCGGAAGGTCGATATCCAATTCTTTCAGCGCCTGAACGACGCCCTCGGCCACCCAATCGCAGCGGTTGATGCCTGCGAAAATGTTGACGAGGATGGCCTGGACATTGGTGTCCGACAGAACGAGCCGAAACGCCTTGGCGACCCGTTCTGGCGAAGCCCCGCCCCCAATGTCGAGGAAGTTTGCAGGCTCACCCCCTGCCAGCTTGATCGTGTCCATTGTGGCCATCGCCAGACCGGCGCCATTGACGATGCAACCGATGTTTCCGTCCAAACCCACGTAAGACAGCCCCCGGTCCGCCGCACGGCTTTCGCGCGGGTCTTCCTGGCTTTTGTCGCGCAGTTCGGCGATCTGCGGGTGGCGGAACAGAGCGTTGTCGTCAAAGCTCATCTTTGCGTCCAACGCCAGAACGCGGTCGTCGCCGGTGATGACCAGCGGGTTGATCTCGACCATGGTGGCATCCAAGTCGCTGAACGCGGCATAGCAACCCTGCAGTGTGCGCACCATCTGCTGGATCAGCTTGGGTTCAAGACCAAGCTTGAACGCAATTTCACGCGCTTGGAATTCCTGAAGCCCAACTGCCGGTTCCACAATGGATCGCACGATGCTGTCCGGACGGTCGGCCGAGATATCCTCGATTTCCATACCACCCTCTGACGAGGCAACAATCATCACCCGCTGGCTGGATCGGTCCAGAACAAAGCCCAGATAAATCTCGCGATCAATCGGCACGGCGGCTTCGACGTAAACGCGGTAGATCCCTTTGCCTTCCGGCCCCGTTTGATGCGTGACCAGCTTACGACCGAACAGGTCATCGCAGGCCTGATAAATCTCGTTTTCAGTGTTGCACAGCTTGACCCCTCCGGCCTTGCCGCGCCCACCCGCATGGACCTGCGCTTTGACGATCCATTTGTCACCGCCCAGCTCGCGCGCCCGATAGGCCGCCTGTTCCGGGCTGTAGGCAAGCGCGCCCGCAGGGACGTCCACCCCGAAATTGGAAAGAAGTTCTTTCGCTTGGTACTCATGAATATCCATCTGCAATCCTCCCGTTCATGCAGTGTGGTTAAGCAGCGATTGAAGTGCCGTAGCGGCTTTCAAGCAAAGCCTCGATCGCATCTCGATCAACCTCTCCGCCAAGCTCGCGCAGGGCTTCGGCGAACAGACGTACGATCCGGCTGACCGCGTCGCGGTTCAACTGATTGAGGATTCCGATCCGTACCTGTACCGGAGCGCTGAGAGTCGGCCAGATGCCAAATCCCCGTGCGCGGCAGTTCTGGACCAGCTCCATCTCACGCCCCGCCAGTTCCGGCGGCAGGTTCAGAACAACAAGGCTGGGCATGTCCGATGTCACTTCGCAGCCCATTTCGATCACCGCATCGCGCAGAACCTTCTCATGAGTGCGGTAGGCCATGGCCCGCTTTGCCAGGCTTTCTTGCAGGGTCAGTCGCAGGGCTTCGTGGAACGCCGCAACGGCGTATCCCGAATGCGTCCGGTGATAAGTTCCCTTCTCTACGTCTTGCCCATCGACAATGCCCCAATGGCGCGCTTCAAAGATCGGATTGTGAACATAGGAGTATGCACCTGACGCCTTCAAACTTTCGATATAAGCATCCGTAAAGCTGACCGGCGCGTAGGTCAGCGGCAGACAGCACAGACCTTTTTGCGGGCAAGACGCCCACCCGGCGATCCCGGGGTACTCGTCAATTGAAAAATCATCCGCACCCAACGACGAAACCGCGTCGATCAGACCCATGACACCATTGCGTTCACAGGCGTCCGAAAAGCCGCGCAGATCGTTGACACGCCCGGATCCGGTTTCCCAATGCGCCATGAACGCCCATTTGGGCTGGTGCTCAGACAATGCAGCGTCAACCAGTTCACATGTCACCGGCTGACCGTGCGGAACCTCGATCACGGTGACACTGGCGGCTTGCGGGTCAAGCGGGTTGGATGCGTGTTCTTGAGGTGTAGCTGCCTTGATCCGCAGGGTCAGAGCGTCGATACCCGAGAATGTCCCGTTGGCAAACGCCACAACCTTGTCGCCAGGCATGACGGCAGAGAACATAGCGTCCAGAGCGCTCCAACCGGTGCCTGCGACCGCAAAAGTATAGGTGTTGGACGTGCCCCAGATCTTTCGCAGCATGTGTTTGCACTCGATCATGCCCCGCAGAACGTCACCCTGCATGTGATCCGCCACGCCTGCGCTGCTGAAGGCGCGCAGGACACGGGCGTCGGTGTTGCCCGGTCCCGGGCCAGCGGCCAGAGTCTCGGGGATCTCAAGAGGAGGGAAAATCTGAAACGTCATCGTCTGTCATCCTCGGCGTTGGTCGGGCTCTTGGACCCGTCATGTTTCGTTGCCGGACAGAAAACGCCGCCTTGCGCAATGACGCAACGTAACTTACTACTGCTTTAGGATGGCCAAAAGGATGGGGAATTTCCCACCAGAATTGGTAAAAATACCAAGGTATACTGAGTTTTCACCTACCCGTTTGGGTAGTAAATTGCGAAAGTTGGGTAAAAACAGATGATTGGCGCGCCAGGTACCCCTATTGATGTCATGCTGGCAGACGGCAATCCGCTGGTTCTGTCTGCCATGTCTGAAATCTTTGAACGCGACCCGCGATTCTCGTTGGTGGCGACGTCAGCCACCGCCGAAGGGTTCCTGGGAACCGTCATGCGAGTTCCGGTTCAGGTCGGGGTGGTCGACTGGAACCTCCCGGTGCTCGGAGCAGCAAAGCTGATCGAGGTTCTCCGAGAACAGGCCAATGCTCCACGGTTTGTGGTGTATGGGGATGTCACCAGCGAAACGCCGCGGCTGGCCATGCAAGCCGGGGCTGCCGGTTTCGCAGCGCGATCCGGCGAGGTCGAAGGCTTGCTTGAAACCTGCGCCGATGTGGCGGCTGGCAAAATGGTCTTTCCATTCATCGACGTTCGGAAAATGCAACAGGACCCAATCCAAAGCCTGTCCCGCAAAGAACGCACCATTCTTGAAGCCTTGGCCCAAGGCATGTCAAATCGGGACCTTTCAAAAGAGCTTCAGATTTCGACGAATACGGTCAAATTTCACCTGTCCAATATCTATGACAAGCTGGCCGTGAAAAACAGAACTCAGGCCATAGCGTTTTACTATTCGTCCAGATCCGCACTGGATTAGGACCATGGTCCGAGGTCTGCTGTCCAGAATGCCCAGCGGCGCAGTGCTCACTAATTCCGTTTCTCCAAAGCCCAATCGTCCTTTATCCTGATCTTGAAAAAGCAGGAGCACCCCGATGGACATCACACCCCTCACCGGCGGCTTGGGCGCTGAAATCGACGGCGCCGATATTCGAGACAGCGGGCAATTCCCTGATATCCACCAAGCCTTTGCCAAGTATTCCGTTATCGTCTTAAGGGGTCAAACTGCCACCCCTGAAGACCATCTGAACTTTGCTCGCAGCTTCGGCGCGATCAACGTCAACCGTTTCTTCAAACCGGTTGATGGCCATCCCGAGATTGCGACGGTACTCAAAGAAAAAGACCAGAAAGAAGCGGTGGGTGAAGGGTGGCACACCGATCATTCCTATGACGAAGCGCCAGCCATGGGATCAATCCTGCATGCGATTGAGATGCCGCCCTATGGAGGAGACACGCTGTTTGTGTCTATGGCAGCCGCGTATGAGGCACTCTCGGCCCCAATGCGTCAGTTTCTAGACGGGCTGACTGCTGTGCATTCTTCACGTCACGTCTTTGGTGCCGCCATACAAGACAGCGAAGCCGCCAAGAGCGGTCGATTAGGCAACGCAGACGCCGCAACACAAGATGCGCACCATCCCATTGTCATCACACATCCACTCAGCGGGCGTCGTGGTCTTTTTGTGAACCCTGTCTTCACAACGCACATCGAAGGGCTCAGCAAAGACGAGTCTGATGCAATTCTTGGGATGCTGTACGAGCACTGCAAACAACCCGAGTTCCAATGCCGCGTGCGCTGGCGCGCGGGCGACATAACGATGTGGGACAACAGAGCCACATGGCACAAGGCAATCAACGACTATCACGGTTTTCGACGCCTGATGCACCGGGTCACGGTTGAAGGCGTCGCGTTGTCCAACCCTGCTGAAAACAAGGACAGCTAAGGAACAAATCCACTGGGCACGCCAAAAATCGGTGCATCCACACTGGAACCTGTCAAAGCGTCCATAAAAGCGATCAGATTCTGGATTTCCATGTCCGAGAGTTCAATCGGATCAATGTCAGTTTTGCTGCGTTGACGTTCCATTTCCAGTCGATCATCCCAAACCAGAAAGTCAGCGTCGTGCAACCACGAAACCTCGGGCAACCCGGCCATATCGGGCGTCCAGGCATCCAAACTTGCCTGAGGGTTAAGATGATGGCGGATGACGCTTTCAAGGTCAGGGAAAGCCCCGTTGTGACCGTAAGGGGCCGTCAAAGCAACGTTGCGCAACATGGGGGTGCGAAACCTGTAGGCATCTTCCAACCGATTGCTTTCACCCATACGACCAACGTCACGCGCATACGGATCCCATTGACGGGTTCGACCCGGACCAAAAGGAGGAATGGCCAAAGCATGGAATTCCTGATCGGACATCAACGGTCCCGCGTGGCACGCGGAACAGTTTGCCTTACCATAGAACAGATCCATCCCGTCTTTTTGAACGGTTGATAACGCATTCATGTCCCCAGCAAGATAGCGATCAAATGGGCTGTCGGTGCTCCTCCACTCGATGGCCATGAACGCGGCCAAAGCGTTGGCGATATGGGTGATTGTGATGTCTTCCGTGGTTTCAATCTCATCAAATGCTGCGACCATTGCCGGGCCGTAATGGGGATCCGTTCTTACGCGTTTGGCAAGGATCGGCCACCCCTTGTCGATCCGATCGTGGACGGCCCCGGTGACTTGGTTTTCGGCCACGTTACCGGCCATTTCGAATTGCGAGGTCAGCGGAAAAAGCGCTTGCGCAGCGAGTAGTGAGTTTAAGCCTTCAGGTAACCATTCCTGAGCGGGTGAGTTGAACCCGTTGCCGTAGACATCCGAGATGCTCAACCGGCCATCGTGAAACACCGTGTGGATGTCTTTTGCCCCTAGGTTCCAAAGCCCCGGCGAATTTCGGGGAATGCGTTTTCGAATCCTGTCTGCACCGATGCCGGGTGTGCGCTCTGGCCCCAACCCCTGTCCGCCTTCTCCGATGCCCAGCGACACCCCATCCGAGGTACCGAAGTCCGGGTGGTGGCAATGGGCGCAGGATATGTTTCGATTGCCCGACAGGATCGGATCGTAAAACAGTTGATGACCGATGGCGGCCTGTTCCATATCAAAAGGCAGGAAGTCATCATCTGTCAGAGGGCGCGGCACATCCTGTGCCGCAGCGCTCCCGGCCAAGAGGAAAGCAACCCCATGCGCCAGTTTGTACTTGCCCTTTGTCTGCTTGCCAGCCCGGCGCTCGCCGAACTGGAACAGGCGCGCGATTTGATGGAGGCTGGCGAGTTTGAGGCCGCGCGCAAAGAACTGCTGCCCGCCGCCCGCTCGGGCAATGCCGAGGCCGAGGAATTGATCGGCGTGATGTACGGGTTGGGCCTGGGCGTCGAACGGGACTATGAGCGCGCGTTCGAATGGTATCTGCGCGCCTCGATGAAGGGGCATCCGGGGGCCCAGTCGGGGGTTGGCTGGTATTATGAGTTGGGTCTTGGGATGCCCGCGCCTGATCTGGTCAGGGCTTACATGTGGTACACGCTCAGCGCCATTGGGGGCGATCCCGACGCGGCGATCAGCCTTGAGGAAGTAATCAAGAAAATGTCGCCGGAGCAGATCGAAAGAGCGCATGTTCTGGTGAACGACTACAAAGGGTGGATGTACCCGTTTCGGTAAGGGCCGGGCCTTAGGGGCCCGACCCGGAAGCTTAGTTCAGATCCGCATCGCGCGACGCGTTCACATCGGCCTCAGCCGCCGCCACCGCATCTGTCAACGCAACAAAGATCTCGTCTCCACGCGCGACATTGGACTGGAACCAGTCATAGACCGGCGTTGCGGCCTCTTTGAACGCAGCCTTCTGGTCAGGTGTCAGCACATAGAGATCGCCGCCACCGGCGACAAAATCCTCATAGGCTTGGATCGACTTGCGCTTGGGCGAGGCAAACGTAGCCTGTTGCAGCGCATAGAACCCGTCGACCACGACGCGGCGCATGTCCTCGGGCATTTCCTGGAACTTGGCGTTGTTCATCCACCACAGCGCGCCCATATAGGCGTGGCCGTCCAGCGTTACGTACTGCAGGCCCGCATCCGGGAATTTCATGCCCATGATGTCGGTGATGCCGTTCTTGGACCCTTCAACAACGCCGGTCTGAAAGCTGGTGAACAGTTCCGGCCACGGGATCGGGGTGGGCGATGCGCCCAGCGCTTTGACCAATTCCTGCGGCAAGTCAGCAACCACGGTGCGAATTTTCAAACCTTCCATATCCGCGGGCTCCGCGATGCGGCGCTGCGTGTTGGCGAAGTTGCGCCAGCCACCGGTGTTGCCGATGGTCATCAAACGGATCGCGCCGCCCGAGTCCTCAAGCGCCATGTCGCGCATGGTGCGGGTAAAATCGCCGGACAGAACATGTTCGGCAATCCGGTCGTCAGCCATCAAATAGGGCAGATCCAGAACCTGCACGTATGGGAAAATGCCAGACGCACCACCAGAAGTGGAGATGTAGATGTCGATGGTACCGTCTGCCACACCCTGCAAGCACTCGGCCCCGTTCGAGCACAGTTGCGTGCCAATAAACAATTCGACTTCAATCGCGCCGTTCGAGGCGGCCTCGACATAGTTCTTGAAGACGATCAGGCCGTCATAGTCCTCGTCGTTTTCGTTCGAATTGGCAGTGGCGCGCAGCGTGTAGTCGGCAGCTGTTGCCGCGATGGAAGACGCGGCCACAAGCGAAGTGGCCACCGCTGCGGTTTTGATGAAGTTTCTGAGCATGCGTTTCCTCCCTGTGGAACTCAGTTAGTTGGCAAATCCCGTTATCCTCGGGATCGTCATGGATAGTGCGGGGATATAGGTAATCAGGAAAATCACGATGATTTCGACCGCCAGGAACGGCAGGATCGCTTTGGCGATGGTTTCGACCCGTTCGCGCGAGACAGCAGCAGCGACAAACAAGACCAGGCCCATTGGCGGGGTGGCGAGGCCGACGGTCAGGTTGACGCTCATGATGATGGCGAAGTGGATCGGGTCAACACCGAGGCTGGTGAAGATCGGGCCAAGGATGGGACCAAGGATGATGATCGCAGGGCCTGCATCCAGAAACATGCCGACGATGAACAGCAGCAGATTGATCAGGAACAGCAGGATCAGCGGGTTTTCCGACAGGCTCAGGATCAGCGAGGCCAGTTGCTCCGGCGCATGGCTGAGGCTGACGACCGTCTTGAACGCCATCGCCGCGCCGACCAGCAGAAGCACAACCGCCGATGTCATACCTGCGTTGCTGAGAACCTCGGGCACCTCTTTCCATGTCAAAGTGCGCAGAACGAAGAAACCGATGATAAAGGCATAGCCTACGGCGACGGCTGCAGCCTCGGTCGGGGTGAAAATACCGCCGAGAATACCGCCCAGAATGATGACCGGGGTCATCAGCGGGAAGAAGGCTTTAAGGCTGGCCTGACGCCGCTCGGGCCACGTGTATTTTCGGCTGGCAACGGGGAAGTCATATTTGTCAGCCATCAGTTTGATCATCAGCATAAGGCCGACGCCCACCATCACGCCCGGCACGATACCCGCAAGGAACAGGGCGGCCACGCTTTCGCCCATCACATAGGCGTAGATGATCATGATACCCGAAGGCGGAATGATCGGTCCGATCACCGAACTGGCCGCTGTGATCGCAGCGGCAAATTTGCGGGTATAGCCCTGTTTCTCCATCGCCGGGATCAGCATCGACCCCAAAGCGGACGTATCGGCCACCGCAGATCCCGAGAGGCCCGCGAACAGGATCGAACTCAGCACGTTCACATGTGCCAGACCGCCACGCAGATGGCCCATAAGCGCCTGTGAAAATTCAACAAGACGGATGGTGATGCCGCCTCGGTTCATCAACTCTCCGGCCAGCATGAAGAAGGGGATTGCCATCAGTGGGAAACTGTCCATACCGTTATAGACATTGCGGTAGAGCAGCGTGATGTCGTTGGTTTGACCGTTCAGCCATAGCAGGATGCCCGGGGCGGCAAGCAGCGCGAAAAAGACCGGCAGGCCGATCAGCAAGAAAATGAGGAAGGTGGGCAGGAACCAGATCAGCATTTATTCGGCCCCCACTGCCGCATCAGGAATTTCGGGCAATAGGTGACCTCCGCCCAGCAGAGTGATGAAAGATCGCAGGATCAACTCGATATTCACCGAGATCAGCAAGATGATCCCGACCAACAGCGAGGCCATCATCCAGCTGCGCGGGATGCGGTACCATTCGTCGAACCCGAAAGATGTGGGCAGATACAGCGCGGCGGTGGCGAACCTACCGCCAAAGCCAGTCACTTCGGACCAGCCGATATTGACGGCGACCAACAGCACGGCGAGCGATATTACCAGCAGGAACAGGTTCAGCGTTTGGCCAATAAAACGCGGTAAAAAGCGCTCTAGCATATCAATGGCAACAAAACCCCCGCGCCGAAACGCCGTTGGGGCCATCAGACCGGTCATCCACAACATGCAGAACCGCGCGGCTTCATCCGGCCAGGGCAAAGCATTGCCCAGAACGTATCGGAAGAACACCTGAATCAGGATTGCGATTACCATGAGTGCAATCGCAACGACACCAACCGCGCGGCCCAGACGCAGCACGGTTTCGTTCACGAATGCAATCGGCGCAAGCACCGATGCCAGTCCGCCCATGCGGATCCTCCCTTGTTCAGCCGCGGGTATGCCCACGGTCGTCAGATCGCGCTTAGTGCTGCGCGAATTGGCCGAGTTTCCCGGCGTAAAAGGTCAGCGCGTCTCCATCCGCCATGCTGGCCCGTAGAACTTTTCCTACGACAATAACGTGATCGCCCGCGTCGTGATATGCATGTTGCTCGCATTCAAACCGTGCCAGACAATCCGACAGGATCGGCGTGCCGTTTTCGCAGCGCTCATGCGCGATATCGCGCAGGGCAAAAGCGTCTTTCGAACAGCCAAAGCACAGCTCGGCCTGTTCCGCCGACAGCACATGGACGCTGAAATGGCGGGCTTTGTGGAAATAGGGGAAGCGGCGTGAGTTTCGGTCGCCCGCCCACATGATCAGCGGCGGGTCCAGCGACAGCGACGAAAAGCTGTTTGCGGTGATGCAGACCGGGCCATCTGCGCTGTCGCAGGTGACGATGGTGACGCCGGTCGCAAAGCGGCCAAAAGCGTCACGAAGGGTGCGGGTGTCGTCCTTATGCGGAACGAAAGTATGGGTCATGTCCTTTGAGATTGCGTTCATCATGGTACCTCATGCCCCAGCGCCGCCTCATAGAGGCGGTACCAGCTTTCGCGATCCAATTTGACTTTCAAAGCGTCCGAGATGGTTTTGATGCGGCCCAGATTGTTGGTGCCCATCACCGGCAGGATGTTTGCAGGATGCGCCAGCAGGAACGCCACGGCTACGGCGGCGCGATCCACGCCGCACTCGGCTGCAATCTCGTCTGCCACAATTCCGACCGGAGGGTTTCCGGCCATCAACAGACCGCCACCCAGTGGAGACCACGCCATGATCGGGTGCCCATGCTGCTGGTGAAACGCCAGATCGCCATTGGTGAAAGGGCTGATCTCGCCCAGCGAGATCTCGATCTGGTTGGTGACCAGTTTGGTCTTCATGGCCGATTGCAGCAACGACCAGTCCCAGGGGCGGAAGTTCGATACACCCACAGCACCGACCTTTCCGCTGGCAACAACTTCGTCCAGCGCGGCACCGGTTTCATGGTGGTCCATCAATGGATCAGGGCGGTGAATCAACAGCAGGTCGATATGGTCAATGGCCATTTCTGTCAGCGAGGTATCGACCGACTTCACGATATGCGCACGCGACGTGTCGTAGTATTTCACCTTCGCATCCGCGTAACGGCCGACCGGGGCGATGATGTCACATTTGGTGACGATCTCCATCTTCTGGCGCAAGCTCGGGTTGGCGCGCAAGGCATTGCCCAGAACAGCTTCGGCTGCGTAACCACCATAAATGTCGGCCTGATCGAAGGTGGTGATGCCCTGATCCAAGCAGGCTTGAATCTTGGCCTCAACATGGCCTGTGGATGTATCCGCGTCATCGCCCAGCCGCCACATGCCATAGACAAGGCGGCTCATCTCAAGCGAGTCAGATAGTTTCACACGTTGCATCAGCGGCGTTCTCCGTTGCCCAGTGGGGTCGCTGGGGTCATTGCTGGCACGCGCCCGTAAGCTTCGGGCAGCGAGCAGGTTTTCAAGTTGGGCAGCACCCGAGCACCAAAATGCTTGGCCTCATCCATGTGCGGGTAGCCCGAGAAGATGAAAGCGCGGATGCCCATCTTCTGGTATTCCTCGATCTTCGACATAACTTGATCAGTCGATCCGACCAGAGCGGCACCGCAGCCAGACCGCGCCCGGCCAACACCAGTCCAGAGACCGGGTTCGACATAGCCGTATTCATCTGCCAAATCGCGGTTCTTGGCCTGATGCGCAACACCCAGCGACGTCGCGTCCAGCGCCCGTTCGCGAATGGCACGACCGTATTCGTCATCCAGTTTCGAGACGATGTAGTCCGCATATTCCTGCGCCTCAGCCTCGGTATCGCGGACGATCATGTGGACGCGCAGTCCGTAATCCAGCGTTCGATTGTAATTCTCGGCAACTGCGTGCACGGCTTTCATCCGTTCGGCCAGTTGGTCCTTGGTTTCAGGCCACATCAGGTAGACGTCGCAATGTTCACCGCACAAGTCCAAAGCCGAAGGTGAATATCCACCAAAATACAACAGCGGGCCGCCGGTCTGATAGGGTTTCGCAGGATCGGTCGTCAGACCCGAGAAATTGTACACTTCGCCGGCGTGGTTGATCTCATCCTGCGTCCAGGCCTGTTTCAAAATCTCGACCACTTCGCGCGATCGCTGATAACGGAATGCACTGTCGGCTTTCTCACCGGGGAAGTCGGATGAGATGATGTTGACGGTCAGCCGCCCCTTCAGCATGTGATCCAGCGTTGCGATGGTGCGCGCCAGCATGATCGGTTGCATCTCACCGCAGCGTACGGCGGCCAGCATGTTGATCCTGTCGGTGATCGGTGCGCAGCCTGCGACAAAACTCAGGGTGTCCTGACCAACCTGATACGAAGACGGACACAGGATATTGCGAAACCCCTGTGCTTCGGCCTCTTTCACGATGCCCGAGCAATGCTCCCAACTGGATCGAAGATCGCCGTCCGGCACACCCAGAAATTGATAATCGTCCGAGCAAAGTGCCGCAAACCACGATACTTCAGCAGCGTCCAGATCAGGGGATGTGATGGGGACGATAGTCATCTGAGTCGGTCTCCGCGCAGCGTTTGCTTTTTCTCTTGCGTAGCAATCGCTTTGATGTAGATCAATAGTGTATCAATTTTTCCCGCGACCAAGTGAAGCGACTGACTGTGCCCTCTGCCAATCGAAATCCGAACGCACTTCCGGTTTACATCCAGATTGCGGAACTGCTGATCCGAGATGTCGCGGCAGGGCGGCTGATGGATGGAGAGCGCCTGCCGCCCGAACGCGAGATGGCGGCTGATCTGAATGTCTCGGTCGGGACACTGCGAAAATCGCTCGCCGAGCTTGAAAAAAAGGGAATGCTGGAACGCATCCAGGGTTCGGGAAACTACATTCGCGAAACGGGCACGCAGAGCAGCGTCTATGCGATGTTCCGGCTTGAACTGCCCGAAGGCGGTGGCCTGCCACGCGCCGATGTTCTGTCGGTTGATCATCTGGATAAACCATCCGATCTGCCGCAATTTGGTAAGTCGAGCCGAGGATCACGCGTGCGCCGGATGCGCTATTTGAATGACACAATCATAGCCGTCGAAGAAATCTGGCTGGACGAATCAGCAGGTTTGATCGACCGGACCCTCTTGTCCGACTCTCTTTACCGCTACTACCAACGCCAATTGGGATTTTGGATCATTCGGGCCGAAGACAGGGTCTCGGTCCAATCGCTTCCCGATTGGACGCCCGAAAGTTTCACCAAACCAGCGGGCCAAACAGTAGGGTATATCGAACGTTTCAGCTGGTCAGAGACCGCTGAACCCGTTGAATTCTCGAAAACATGGTTCGACCCGGATCGGGCCAACTACGTCCAACGTTTGAAGTAAAAGGAAACACGCATGACCCGGACCATCAACTACGGGCTGATAGGATGCGGCATGATGGGGCAAGAACACTTGCACAATATCGGCCTGTTGGAAGGGACGCGCGTGGCAGCGATTTTTGAGCCGGATCCGGTGATGGCAAAAGCCGCCAAAGCCATTGCGCCGGATGCCACGATGGTGAGCTCGGTCAAAGAGCTCCTGGCCGTCGAGGACTTGGATTGCCTTGTCATAGCAAGCCCTAATCACTTGCACGTGGACCAGATCTGCGAAGTCGCGGAAACGCGACCCCTGCCGCTGCTGGTGGAAAAGCCGTTGTTCACCGACCCAAAGGATGCGGCCCGGTTAGAAGAGGTTGAGCGTAGCTATCCCTGCCCAATCTGGGTTGCGATGGAATACCGATACATGCCCCCAATTGCTGCTTTGATCGACAAGGCGGAAGCAACAGGTGGCGTAAAGATGCTGTCTGTCCGCGAGCATCGTTTCCCATTTCTGGAAAAGGTCGGCCACTGGAACCGGTTTAATCGCAATACCGGAGGCACCTTTGTTGAAAAGTGCTGTCATTTCTTCGACCTCATGCGCTTGATCCTGCAATCCGACCCGGTGCGGGTTACCGCAAGTGGGGGGCAAGCCGTCAACCATCTGGACGAAAGCTACGAAGGCGAAACACCGGATATTCTGGACCACGGGTACGTTATTGTCGATTTCGCCTCGGGCGCACGCGCCATGTTAGAGCTGTGCATGTTTGCGGAAGGCTCTCGGTATCAGGAAGAAATTTCGGCTGTTGGACCCGACGCCAAAGTTGAGGCACTGGTTCCCGGACCAGGACGCTTTTGGCCTGATCATCTGGGGGAACCGCCTGTGCCCAAGGTCATCGTAAGCCCCCGCAACCCCAAGGGGCCTACGTCAATAGACGTCCCCGTAGACGCCAGAATACTGGCAGCCGGAGACCACAATGGATCGACCTATTATCAGCACCAAGGGTTTCTGGCCGTGCTGCGCGGCGAAAAGGCCCAACCCGATGTCAGCCTGAAGGACGGTCTTTGGGCTGTCAGGATGGGACACGCCGCACAACAGGCGATGGAAAGCGGCGAAACCGTACGCTTAGGCGGCTGACAAAAGCGTCATAAAGGGTTGAGTTCTCAAATCGTTTGGAACTCAACCCTTCTCGTACGACCGCCCGAAACCTTTGTGGATGTTGCTTGCACGGGATCCGCAAGCAGACATGGTCAAGGTTCATTTTGTCCGCGATGGTTTCCTCATCGGACGCGCATCTGGGCCTTTTTTCGCACGCACTTTAAAGGTCTTGGGCTTATCGCCGTCCTGTCGACTTTTGTGGCGTTCGGTCCGTGACCCCATCGGTTTCGACGGATCGGCCGCGTTTTTGCGCCGTTTGTTTTCCGCACCGCCGCTTTTACCCGTTGGTTTCTTTCCGGGGTTGCCCTGACCTGCCTTCGGCTTTGCAGACTTTGGTTTGTCCGGGTTTTCCCGGCGCTTCTTCGGTTTTTTTGGGCTTGGTTCAAACTCAGCTGGTTTCGACGCGCCAGCGGGCTTGCTGTCTCGACGCGATGTGTCCGCTTTCCGATCTGGGCGTGGCGTTTTACGTGGTGCTTTCGGCGCAGCCGGGGGGCCTTTGGGCGAGGCGTCGAAATCCGGAACGCCCGGCAATTCGGTCAAGCGCGCGCCCTGTTCAAGATCAAGCTCAGGGCCAAGCTCGTTCTTCATCGCCGGTACTGCGTCGCTGAGGATTTCAACGAATGTTTCCTGGTACTGGACACGAATGGCCCCAATCGCATCTTTGGAGATCCCGGCATTTCGACACAGCATCGGCAGCAACCAACGCGGCTCAGCCCGCTGTTTGCGGCCCAAAGACAACGAAAACCAAGTGCTGGGCCCGAAATCCGAAGCCTCCCGCTTTTTACGGGCACCCGGTTCAGGCACGTCACCCAAAATTTCGGGCGCGGAATTGCGCTCGCGGTAGAGCCGCAGAAACGCCGCCGCAATTTTCTCGGCTGAATGCTCTTGCAACAGCCTTTGCGCAAAAGCCTGTTCTTCGGCGCTTGGCGATTGGCTCCATCCCGGATCGGACATCAGCCGTTCTTCATCGCGCGCAAGGACCGCTTCGGCGGAAGGTGGCGTACCCCATTCCGCCTCTAGTTTGGCGGATTTCAACAGGCGTTGTGCCTTTGACCGTTGGCGCCCAGGTACAATCAGCACCGAAGTGCCCTTGCGTCCGGCGCGGCCTGTTCGCCCGGACCGGTGCAACAGGGATTCCGCATTGGACGGCAGATCCGCGTGGATCACAAGTTCCAGCCGGGGCAGGTCAATGCCGCGTGCAGCCACATCTGTTGCGATACATACACGCGCCCGCCCGTCGCGCAGGGCCTGCAAAGCGTGGGTGCGCTCGGACTGGCTCAGTTCACCCGAAAGCGAAACCACCGAAAACCCCCTGTTGGAGAACTTCGCAGTCAAGCGGGCCACCATAGACCGGGTATTGGCGAAGATGATCGCCGTTTGCGCATCATGAAAACGCAAAAGGTTGATGATCGCCTTTTCGATGTCTGACGGGGCCACGGACAGCGCAAGATAGGAAATGTCAGCGTGCTGGGCGTCTTTGTTGCCGACCTCAATCCGACGGGCGTCTTCTTTCTGATAGGTCTGCGCAAGCTTGGCGATACCGCGCGGTACCGTTGCGGAAAACAGCAAAGTCCGACGGTTTTCCGGAGTGTGATCCAGAATGAATTCGAGATCCTCGGAGAACCCCATGTCCAGCATCTCATCCGCTTCGTCCAGGACAACCGCTTTGAGATCACCCAGATCGATCACGCCTCGCGACACGTGGTCTCTGAGACGACCGGGCGTGGCGACGATGACGTGTGCGCCGCGCTCAATCGCTCTGCGTTCCGTGCGCGCATCCATACCACCCACGGCAGATGCGGTAACGATCCCGGCTTCAGAGAAAAGCCAGTCAAACTCTCGCTGAACCTGCATGGCCAGTTCACGTGTGGGCGCGATGACCAAGGCCAAAGGGGCTGCCGGTCGATCAAACCGGCCGTCTTTGTCCAGCAGGTCGGGTGCAATTGCCAACCCAAAGCCAACCGTCTTTCCTGATCCGGTTTGCGCTGACACCAAAAGGTCAAGCTGGGCCAGCTCAGGCTGCGTCACCGCCACCTGAACGGGCGTAAGTTCGCTGTAACCTTTGTTGGTCAACGCCTGCGAGAGCGTCATTGGCAGGTCGAAGAGGTTGGGCATACATCACCTTGCAGAAGAAAGATCACGCCCTTAACGACGATGGCAGACTTTGTACAGCCTCGTTTGGGCCTGCAGGTCCGATCAGCAATGAAACAAACCGGAACCGGCAGGATTTAACTTTTTTGAACTGTTGATGCTCGCAGTCTTGAAGCCGTCAGTGAAATCCGCGCGGGACGCTTTCCGTCCACTCTTTGACTATGACTTCAGTGCCCTCTGCGCCTTCGGTAGCCCGCAGTTTTCGTGTCAGGTAGAAATTCTGCGCATCACAATGCATCGAACTCTCGGTCTCAATCTCCACGTTCCAGTCGCCCCGCTCGAAGGTGAAACGCCATTGGCTATCAAAACGGGCGGATGCAGGGTCGTCGGGGTGGATGCTGTAATGCATGGCGACATGGCTGCCAACGACCAGTCCGTGATAGGGATCACGCGCTTTACCATAGTCGTCGAACGTGTCCAGAACGAGGGTCCCATCGTCAAGCACATGCTGATCGGATCGCCCGGACGGCGCGCGCAGTACTTCTGTTTCCAGTACAGGAAAATCCCGTGCCGGACCCGGGTTCTGCGGTTCGATTTCCGCCTCAACCTCGCGCACGGGCAGTTGCAGAACGCTGCGGTCCAGATGAAGCGTGACCTTGGCCTGTTCCGGTGCGGGCCAAACAACGGGCCAATAGCTGGTCGACAGCGCCAGCCGCAGCCGGTGGCCTGCGCGCAGGTGATGGGCGCATTCGTTCAGCAGGATTTCCGCCTCATAAACCTGTCCCGGCACAAGGGTTTCGGGCGTTTCATGACTGGCATAATGGCAAAGATTGAGCGGCCTGTAGCTGATGCGCTGGGACACCTCTTGGGGAGAAACATCACACAGCCGCGCCATCAGTTGCGCAACCGGTTTATCGACGCTGAATGCAATGCGCAGCCGCGCCCGTCCCAAAATCTCTAGCGGTTCATCCAGCACGGCAGTGTCAAAGCATTGCGACAGCACATCATCGGGGGCCTGATCCCCGCACAGTTCATTGTCAAAGCGCATTCCCGGACAGAAATATCCGCTGGTCGCTCCAACACTGGCCGGGCTGCTTACGGTGACTGTACCGTTTGTAGGTCCGGCACCAAACCCGTCCTGCGTCAGGTACAGAAAGCGATCCTTCACATTGTCCGACGGCCAGTTCTGTTCGGCAATCCAGCGCCCTTTGCGTGGGCCATTCTGTTTGGTCGGTTGGAAGTGTTCCTGCATGAAAGTACGATAATCTGGCAGGTCCTCGGCCCCGTTCTGCCGCCTTTTGAGCCAGCGATCAAACCATGTAATCACTTCCGAGTGGAAATCGGATGGTGCAAGTTTTGAGATGTGTGGATAACGATGCTCCCAAGGGCCAACCATTGCTTTGGCCGGGACTTTCAAATGGGTCGCAATCGCGGAGGGCGCGTTGACATAGGCATCAGCCCAGCCTGTCATGGCCAGCACCGGAACTTTGATTGCATCCCAGTCCTCACACACGGATCCGTGTTTCCAAAACGCATCACGCGTGGGATGCCGCAACCAATCCACTGCGGAAAAGGGCAGCGTTTCCATCCGGTTCAGCCAGTCTTCACGCCAATCCTCACGCAAGTCCGGATCCGCCGGTCGCGACAGATAGGCAAACATCTGACTGGCCCAGTTTGCATTATCGCTCAGCAGACAGCCGCCCATAAAATGGATGTCATCAGCATAACGATCCACGGTCGAAGCAACGGAAACTACGGCCTTGAGCGCCTCAGGCTGACGGTACGCCAGTTGCAGCCCATTGAAGCCACCCCAGGAGATCCCGATCATACCAATATTGCCGTCACACCAATCCTGCGCGGCAATCCACGCCAAGACCGCCTCGCCATCGCTCAGCTCCTGCTCGGAATACTCGTCATCGAACTGACCGTCGCTGTCACCGGTTCCCGTGATATCCACCCGGACACACGCATAGCCCCCGCGGGCAAACACGGGGTGAGTAGATTCATCCCGAGGTGCCGTGCCATCGCGTTTGCGATAAGGCAGGTATTCCAGAATGGCCGGGCTTGGCCCGCTTACAGGCAACCAGATCCGAGCGGCCAGATTGCGACCATCCGCCATTGGGATGAAGACATTTTCAATTACGCTATGATCATTTGTCACGAAGTATTCCCCTAGCGATTCTCTGGCACCCTAACCCCTTTGGCTACCGCACTTAACAACACCAGCGACACCGAAGCCCAAAAAAGACATTTGAAACAGAAAGTGCAGATCACGACTGCCCCGTTTGTCGGCAGGGATAATGACACCACTGAATTTAACACGTTCCCTAAGGGGCGGCGGCAAGCACCTCGACTTCGACCTTGAACTCCGGCCTCGTAAAACCGCTGACTATCAATAGCGTCGAGCTTGGCACGCGGCTGGTCGAAGCAATAAATTCATCCCGGGCGCGCATGTAGCCTGCCATGTGCGATCGGTCGGTTACAAAAGCTTTGATATGCGCGACATCCCCTGCGCCCATACCCGCTGACCGCAGAATTTTTTCGATGTTTTGAAAACAGACAATCGCTTGTTCGTACGCGCCTTCCGGTACGCTTTCATCGGCGCGAATCCCCAATTGCCCCGAGGTTTGAACAAGCCTCCAATCGCGGGGGATTTCGACGCCATGCGCATAGCGCGCGAACGGAGGTGACATATCGGATGGGTTTAACTCTTTCATTTTCCTGTACTCTTTTCTGAATTGTAATTTTTCTTGCGAGTTCAAACTTTCTTTGCAAGTCTTAGCGCACTTCTCTGGCACGGATAATCCAAGGGCCACGTATTCCAGTTTCGTCAAGGAGGGCGATATGGGCAAACGTGGTCATTTGCTGTGTGACGTGTACGCGCTCTACTTCAATTTCGGTCCAATACCGGGGATCCACCCGACTTGTCATACATCAGGGCGGGCGAACGAAGTCACCCGGTTGATAAGCGAACACGGCCGACCACCATCCAGTCGTTTCTGCCGTTCATCGAGCCGCCTGTTTGGGAGGCTCGCATGAGCATTCAAGGCTATTGGGCCAATCACAAAGCGCCGGATTTTCGCGATCTGCCAGATGATCTGGTTGCCGTTCTGCCAATCGGAGCCACAGAACAACACGGTCCTCATCTGCCGGTATCCGTTGACAGTGACTTGGTGGCCGCTGTGGTCGAGCGTACTTTGCCGCGGCTACATGCCGAGCAGAACGTACTGATCCTGCCCGGTTTGACCGTCACCAAAAGCGGCGAACATGATCGGCATCCCGGAACCCTCAGCCTTTCTGCGGATACTTTGCTGGCGGTGTTGCGCGACATCGGGGCCTCGATCGCGCGGGCAGGTGTACAGCGGCTTGTTCTGTTCAACGGCCATGGGGGAAACACAGCCCTTTTAGATATTGCAGCGCGCGATTTACGGATCGCGCACGAGATGATCGTTGTTACATGCTCGTGGTTCGGTTTTTCCGATTGGGAAAGCATCCTCGACCCCGATGCTGCCTCGGTCGACTTGCATGCCGGAGAGGCCGAGACCTCCTCTATGTTGGCGGCTAAACCGCATCTCGTGAATATGAGCCGGGCGCAGAACTTTGTTCCCGCCATCCGGGATTGGGAAAAGCAATTCAACCATATCGGTCTGACGGGGCAAGCCGCGCGGCCGGGCTGGATCATTGATGACCTACATCCGGATGGGGCTTGCGGGGATGCCTCTGCCGCGACTCTGGAAAAGGGGGAACGCCTCTTGGATACAGCCGCCGACAATTTCGCGCAGTTTCTTGCCGAGTTCGCCCGGTTCGATCACCGGAGTGGCGCGACATGAACATGCTGAATGCAACAGATTCGTATGTTGTCGAGAACGTGCTTGTCCCTGTCTCGCTGCTCTTGGATCCGCATGGTTTTGGGGGCACGCAGATTTCGGATTGTTTGGCGGGCGATCTGATTATCCGGGGCGGACAGGCAGTTTGTTTACGCCCTAGCACCGCGCCTTGTCATCCATCAGGTTTGATCACCCCGCGCCTGACCGAATGCCATGTGCATCTGGATAAATGCCACACGATCTCAAGAATGGGCCGGATTGGCGGAGATCTAAATGCCGCCATGGACGCCCAGCGCCGCGACCGCATGTTTTGGACGGAAGACGACCTGCGCCAGCGGGCGGAACGGGGACTACAGGAGTTGATGTCCTCGGGGTGCGGCATCGTTCGAAGTCATTTCGACTGGGCCGCTGATCCGGAAAGCACCTCGCCGCCTTTGGCATGGTCCGTGCTACAAGAGCTCGCGGTGGATTATCAGGATACGGTCCACCTACAAGTCGCTTCGCTGTTGAACACAACCGATTTGGCCGACCCGGCCAAGGCAAATGCAATAGGTCGCGAGATCGCCCGTGGCAATGGGGTGCTCGGGCTGTTCGTTTTGAACCAACCGGATCGCCACGCCGCGATACAAGTTGCGGTTCAGCTGGCTGAAAAGCATGGCCTCGCATTGGATTTTCACGTTGATGAAGGGTTGCACCAAGGGCTGGACGGGCTGGAGATCATTGCAGACACCCTCATCGAGACCGGGTTTCAGGGCCCCGTGCTATGCGGTCACGCCTGCAGCCTGATCAACGTCGCGGGCGAACCTTTGCAAGCGCTTTTGGACAAGATCGCACGGGCCGGGCTGACCATTGCCAGCCTGCCAACGTCCAACCTGTATCTGCAGGGGCGCAGCACAGGCACACCAGACCGGCGCGGGATCACGCGGATCAGTGAGCTGCGCGCCGCAGGTGTTCCCGTCGTAGTGGGCACCGACAACGTGCGCGACGCTTTTTGCCCCCTTGGCCGCCATGACCCACGCAAAAGTCTGGAACTGGCAGCGCTTACGGCCCATCTGGACCCGCCATTTGGTGATTTACTGCCCATGATCACCACAAATGCGCAAACAGCGCTGGGTCTGTCACCAACCAACGTGGATGGGGCCGCAG
The DNA here is from genome assembly GCF_013112245.1 of Ruegeria sp. HKCCD4315. NCBI lineage: Bacteria > Pseudomonadati > Pseudomonadota > Alphaproteobacteria > Rhodobacterales > Roseobacteraceae > Ruegeria > Ruegeria sp. HKCCD4315. Next base: position 880,547 of record NZ_WVRN01000002.1, read on the forward strand.
TCGAAGACCTGCTGATCTTTGATGCCGCATCAACCTCGGACTGGCTGACCGGGACATCTGCACCCAAACCCTTGAAGCACGCTCTGACAGGAGAGATTGCATGACGTCGATTTCAGGAAAAAGCGATCTGGACTGGGCCGCGTTTGCCGAACGCCTCGCGCCGGTCGAAGTGATCGACGAACCCGTTCTAGTCAAGAAACGGTCGCGCGATTTCTTCTGGTACAGCCCTATTCTGAATCAACAGCTCAAACGCAGTTTTGGCGATCTGGTCGCCCTGCCGAAAACCGTTGAAGAGATGGCACATTGCCTGAAAACCGCGCATGACGCAGATGCCCCTGTCGTGCTGCGCGGTGGCGGGACGGGTAATTACGGACAGGCCGTGCCCCTGCACGGTGGTCTGATTATCGAAACCACCCTGATGAACCAAATATTGGAAATCGGAGACGGTTTTGTTCGCGCCGAGGCGGGCGCGCTGATGGCAGATGTCAACGCGGCGCTGATGGCGCAAGGGTGGGAAATGGCCATGTTCCCGTCGACGCAGGATATCGCGACGATCGGCGGGTTTGTCGCGGGCGGTTCTGCGGGCATTGGCTCAATAGCTAACGGTGTTCTAAGAGAGCCCGGCAACATCCTGCAGCTCAAGGCTCTGTCCGTCGAAGAAAACCCTCAAGAATATGTGTTCGAAGGTCAGGACGTTCTGCAAATACATCATGCTTGGGGCTTGAACGGAGTCATTACCGAAGTGACGCTGCGCACGGTTCCCCACCCGGATTGGATCGGGTGCATGGCGACGTTCGACAGCTACCAAGACTGCTACGCCGCCGGGTACGCGGTTGCGACCGACGATCTGATCGGATGTAAGCTGGCCAGCACTGTCGACGCGCGGATCGTGGAGTATTTCCCCCGACTGAAAGGCCATGTCCGGCCCGACAAGCACCTTCTTGTTTCGCTTGTACCCGCGACCGATATGGCCCGGTTTCGCGGCCTCATTGCGGATCTGGGCGGAAGTCTTGATCTGGAATTGACCGAAGATGACCGGAAGGCAGCATCACTGCCCCATGTGTTCGAATTTGCCTATAACCACACCACTCTGCAGGTTCTGAAAGCGGACCGGTCAGCGACCTACCAACAAATCGGCGTACCGGATGCATCCGACGCGGGCGCGGTTGCAAAGGTTGGTGCAGCCTTGGGTGACGATGTCTGGCAGCATCACGAATTCTCGTTGCTGAACGGCGAGGTCGTCGCCTTTGATCTGCCAATCATCTGGTACTCCACCGAAGATCGCCTGCGAGAGATCGGTCGAATTTACGAAGAACACGGGCACGGTGTCTTTGACGCCCATAGTTTCCATGTGGAAAGCGGTGGCTTGAAAACCGCTGACTATCTGCACCTTGCCTGGAAAAAACGACTGGACCCAAAGGGTTTGCTGAACCCCGGCAAATCCCGCGCCTGGGATCTGGTCAAGGATCTGCCACCCGAAGAAATCGAAGCCAAAGCAACCGTGTAAGAGGTCGCCATGTCCGCATTTGAAACACGCCCCCTGAACCCGCATTTCGGAGTCGAAGTGACCGGGATCAATCTGACTGACGCAACCGACAGCCGGTTGTTCGGGCAAATACGCGCGCTATTCGAAGAACATTCAGCCCTTTTGTTCCGCGGTCAGGACATCTCGGACGCGCAGCACAAGCAACTGGCCGAACTCTTCGGCCCCATCGAGGATCGCAAAGCTGACGAGCGCAAAAAGGGCGAAAAATTCGAGGTTCCAACAGTTTCCAACGTGCGCGACGACGGTTCGATCACCGAAGAAATGGACCTGCACACGCTGAACCTGAAATCGAATTTTCTTTGGCATTCCGACAGCACATTTCTTCCCACACCGGCGCTGACGAACATCCTGATCAGCCGTGTCGCCACGACCGAGGGCGGTGCCACGGAACTGGCCAGCACCCGCGCAGCCTGGGCGAACATGCCCGAAGACCTGAAGGCAAAAGTGCGCGGACGCGGTATCTGGCATCGCTACAGCCATTCGCGCCGCAAAATCTCGCCCGAACTGGCCGAATTGCCGATGTTCAACAAATGGCCGGACCAGCATTGGAACGCATTGTGGCGCAATCCGGTCAACGGGCGCGAGGCGCTTTACATCGCGTCACACGCCTTCAAACTGGATGGCTACGACGAAGCCGAAGGCCAGGCGATCATCGAAGATCTCATCGATTTCTGCACGCAACCGCAGTTTGTCTATTCCCACAACTGGCAAGTTGGCGACGTCCTGATCTGGGATCAGCGTGCGGTGCTCCATCGCGGCACGCCCTGGCCCTACGAACAGCCGCGCGTTCTGTCGAGTATCTGTTCGACCGTCACGGAAGCCGACGCAATCGAAACCATGCGCAGATCACATTAGAACCCGGCAACCCGGCCGGGCACCACATGGCGAAACCACGCCGCACACACCGAGGGGTCCACCTCACGACCAACAGAGAGGAAAACACATGACTTTCAGAACCCGTACAGGGAAACCATTGCCGAACGTGATCACCGATCAGGCCAGGAAGGTCGGCAACGATGCGGTGAACCGCCGTGAATTTTTGGCCATCGCCAGTTCATTCGGGGCAACAGCAGCCACAGCTTATGCGATGCTGGGTCTGCCCGCGCCCGCCCAGGCTGCTACTGAACCAAAACAAGGTGGCACGGTGCGTATTCAGATGGATGTACGCGGCCTGAAGGACCCGCGTACATTTGACTGGAACGAAATCGCGAATTTTGCCAAAGGCTGGCTGGAAAACCTTGTCGCATATGAAAACGATGGAACCTTTTCGCCCGCGCTGCTGGAAAGTTGGGAGATTTCGGATGACGCGCAAACCTATACTCTGAATGTTCGAAAAGGTGTGACCTGGAATAATGGCGACGAATTTACCGCCGACGATGTGGCGCGCAACATCACCGGTTGGTGCGACAAGTCGGTGGAAGGTAACTCCATGGCCGGGCGTTTCTCGGTTCTGGTCGATCCGGAAACAGAGCGCGCGCTGGAAGGTGCCATCGAAGTTGTCGACACTCACACGGTTCAGCTGAACCTGCCGCGCCCGGACATTTCGCTGATCGCGGGCATGGCAGATTATCCAGCGGCCATCGTGCATTCGTCCCATGACGCGGAAAATATGCTGGGTAACCCGATTGGGACCGGTGCCTACCTGCCGGAAAGCCTTGAGGTTGGCGTAAAAGGCGTTCTGGTCCGCAATGACGACCACACCTGGTGGAATGCCGGCAATGGCGCCTGGCTCGACCGCATCGAGTTCATCGACTTCGGAACCGACCCATCGGCCCACCTTGCGGCGGCGGATGCCGGAGAGATCGACATGGTCTATATCTCGGAAGGCGAGTTCATTGACATCCTGACCGGGCTGGACGGCTGGGTTGAAAACGAGGTTGTCACCATGGCGACCATCGTCATCCGCCCCAACCAACAGGCCGAAGTTGACGGCGTGCAGCCTTATGCCGACAAACGTGTCCGTCAGGCCCTTTCAATGGCGGTGGATAACGCCGTTCTGCTTGAACTTGGGTACGGTGGACGAGGAGCTGTTGCCGCCAACCACCATGTCGGTCCTGCGCATCCGGAATATGCCGATATCGGTATGCCAACCTATGATCCTGCCCAAGCACTGGAATTGATCAAAGAAGCCGGGATGGAAGACTATGAGCACGAGCTGCTGTCAATCGACGATGCGTGGCGCAAAGACACCACGGACGCCGTTGCCGCTCAACTCAGAGACGCCGGTATCAAGGTCAAGCGCACGGTTCTGCCGGGATCGACGTTCTGGAATGACTGGGCAAAGTATCCGTTCAGCTCAACCAACTGGAACCACCGTCCGCTGGGCGTCCAAATCTGGGCGCTGGCCTATCGGTCAGGTGAGCCATGGAACGAGTTTGGCTGGTCCAATCCGGACTTCGACGCAATCCTGGAACAAGCGCTTGCAACTCCAGACGTTGAGAAACGTCGCGAACTGATGGCGGAGGGCGAACAGATTGTCCGCGAAGACGGTGTCACGATCCAACCGTATTGGCGGTCGCTTTATAACCACACGCGCGAAGGACTTGGCGGTGCAGCGCAGCATATTTCCTTGGAAATACGCCCGGCCCAAATGTACTGGAGCTAAAACGCGACGGGGTGGCACAGACCACCCCGTCACATTGGCGGAGTAGGTTACTTTGTTAGAAATAATGGTCCTCGTTGCGCAATCCGCAGCAGTATTTTTCCTTGCGGCTTGGTTGAGCACTGGGTTCGTCGAGAACGTCTTGCATCCGGACCTCAACGAAACGTTCACCGCGCAAGTGCTCAGCATGGAGCGGATGCAAGAAGAGTACCCCGAGGCGTATGAGGTCGTCGCCTATCGCAGCATCGAAAACCCCGCTATTCAAAAGTTTCTGTTCAAGCTGATTGTTTGCTGGGAGGGCCTCGCGACGCTTACGCTTTGGATCGGAGTCGCTTCGCTGATCCTCGCCACCATAGGTGTGATTGAACCAGCCAACGCCAGAGCAATCGGGGTGCTGGGGGTTTTGTTGTTCACCGCCACCTGGGCTGGCTTTTTGATCGTAGGAAACTGGTTCTGTTATTGGTTTTGCCACGAAGGCGCGCAGAATACGCACTACCAGATGACGCTATGGGGTCTGGCAACAATAGTGTTCTTGATTGTCTTTTGATTCCTCACACTTGGTTTCACCCGCAAGCCAATTGCCACTAAGGTCGCGCCTATCCGCTGGGTCCAAACGCTGCCAAGGTTGTACGCCATGCAAAATGCGCGGTCATGATCGTGCAGGGCCGAAATCTGGACGCGCTGTTTAAGCGGCCTCAATCGCTAACCACCCCAGGTGTCTGACAGTCTGAAACCATTTGGAAACGGGTCGCTTGGATCCAACCCGATCTGGCTGATCCCATAGATCCAACATTGCCCGGAAACACGGTTTTGGGTGGCTTGATAGGGCCCAACTTTGGTGAGGCTCAACAGCTCGGTTGTGAACTCTCCGCCGATAATCGAACGTGACACGACCCTGTCGCCGGGCAAGGCCAACCCCGTTGCGTGACGCACTGCCATGTTGGCATTCGATCCGGTGCCACAAGGCGATCTGTCCGCGCGGCCCGGACGCAGTGTTGTGCAGGTTCGCACCGCCCCGTCCGGATCTGTCGACCGGAACATGACATAGGCCAGACCGTTCAGGGCCGACGTGGTCGGGTGCGGAGCACCCTCGATTTCGGCAATCAGATTGCGCAGGGCAACGCCCTGCGTTGCAAGCGCGCGGGCGTTGTCCGGCGTAATCGACAACCCGACCTGATCCACATCAACCAATGCATAGAAGACACCGCCGAAACACAGATCATAGCGGATTGTTCCCCAATCGGGCGTCTGAATTTCAACGTCCTTCTTGGCCACAAAAGCGGGCGGCATATCCAGCGAAACCCGCGTCACCTTCCCGTCTTCACATGTGGCCCGTGCCCGCACAAGGCCCGCCGCTGTGTCCAACGTGACAACGGTTTCAGGGCCGGTTATCGGGATCATTCCAGTTTCCAACAGAGCCGTCACAGCGCACATGGCGTTCGAACCCGACATCGCGTGCGCCTGATCCGGCTGCAGAACAATGAACCCAATATCTGCCTGGGGATCGCAAGCAGGAACCAAAAGGCAAAAAGATCCTGCCGGGGCAGAACGAGGTTCCGAACAAAGCAGCTGGCGCAGGCTGTCATCGACCTTGTTCAGATGGTCCAGCTTGTCAGCCATTGTTGCGCCGGGGATGTCCAGAACTCCTCCTGTAACCACACGGCCAATTTCACCGGCACAATGCACATCGACTGTTTGCAGCGTTCTGGACCAGCGCATGGTTTCTCCCTTTTCGTTTTTCAGACCACCGCCTGAGCACCCGTGATTTCCACCACCGACCCACACAGATATTGCGCCTCGTCCGATGCCAGGAAGGCAACAAGCGCGGCGATCTCATCGGGCTCGCCAATCCGACCAAACGGCACCAGCGCATTCAGGTCATCAAGACTTCGGCCCGAACGCGCCAGATTGCTTTGCAACATCGGTGTCCGAACCTCGCCCGGGGCCACACCATTCACCCGAATGTTGTCCGGCGCATAGTCGCGGGCCAGATTCTGGGTAAAGGCCACAAGCGCAATAGCCCCCTGCCCGAGATCGGTCGCCAGAGCGTCAGCACCGGTTGCATTGCTGTTATAGTGCAGCAGAACACGCGCGCCTTCAGCCGCCAATTCGCGTGCGATGGCCTGGCCAATCGACCCGGTGGACCCCGTCAATAGAACGGTTTTACCGTGCAGATGACGCGTCATTGGACGCCTCTCCCGGATGTTTTGCGGGCATCAGACAACCGCTGCAAAACACTGTCGAGCCCCGTCTTTAATGCGTCGGGACCACGGGCATCTGCAAAGACTTCGAACAATTGCGCGTTCAGCCCGTCCGGGGTGGAGTGTTCAACCCGCAGCGTTTCATAAGGCTTGTCACGATCTTCCATCATCGTGTGCGCGAGCCCGGAAAAAACACCGCTCAGATAGCGCTGCGCGTCCACCCGCCCAATCCCATTGGATTGCATCCAGTCCGCGGCTGCACCCAGCACGCCAAAATACGTGCCCATCAGCGCGCTGGCTGCAGCAAAGGCATCGAACTCCTCTACCGTTTTGGCACTGACCACTGTGCCCAACGCACCAAACAGATCCTCACCCAACGGGTCATGCGGAAACAGGACCGTGACACCGCGATGGTGGGCGACCGATGGCAGAGGGATTGATCGAAACAGGCGCACGTGCGTGCCAATCCAGCCTTGCAAAACTTCATGGGTCAGCGTGGCGATCAGGCTGCACACTTGTTGTCCTTCGGAAAACGTCAGCGGAGACAGCACTGAACGGGCATCTTGCGGACGGACGGCCAGAAACACCAGATCAGAGCAATCAACAACCGCCTGAGCGGACGCGTGAACCTGCACCCGCGCGCTGCTGGCGGCCAGACGCGCGGACACTTCTTGGTTGCGTTTGGTTACGTGAACCTCTGCTATTTCCAGATCGGTCGCCAAAAGGCCGGTCACAACCGCCTCGGTGATCACTCCGGTTCCGACAAATCCCAAACGCAACTGTCGGGCTGACTTTTCGACCTGCATGATCCGCTCACATATGCCGGGTGACGCCGCCATCGACGCGCAAGGATTGGCCGGTGATATAGCTGCTGTCGTCGCTCAGCAGGAAGGCAGCCGCCTTCGCTTGTTCTTCGGCCCTTGCCAACCGGCCCAGCGCGGACATTTCCGCAAATTTATGCGGCAGATCCAGACTGTCGGTAAATCCCGGCAACAAACAGTTCATGCGAATATTCGCCGGGCCATAGCGATCTGAAAACTGTTTGGTAAAACTGGATACACCCACACGATAAACACTTGAGGTCGGAAAGGTCAGCGACGGTTCGAAGGCTGAAAATGTGGTGATATTGACGATTGAGCCACCACCCTGCGCCTCCATCACCGGGGCCAGAAGCTTGGCCATCCGTATAACGGGTTTCAGAACCATCTCATGCGCGCGGTCCCAGTCTTCTTCGGGAATATCCAGCAAATCACCCTTTGGCGGACCCCCCACATGGATCAGGCAGGCATCAATTCGTCCGTAAGTGGCCATGGCCAGATCAAAGGCGGCTTGTGTATCGGCGGCATTCTCTGCCTTGCCGCGATGCGCGACGCCGCCCAGTTCCTGCGCCAGTAACTCGCAGGAATCCGAAGGCGACATCAGCGCCAATTGGTACCCCCGCGCGTGCATCTCGCGTGCCGTGGCGGCACCCATCCCGCGTCCACCACCAATAACTAAACATGTTTTCTCGGCCATGATCCGCTCCTGTTTCAGTGTCAAAATCGATCTATCCGATAGGGGTTCAAATCGATATCGGGCAATTCACCCGAAATAAGTTGTCCCATCAGCTTAGCGGTTGTCGCCGCATAGGTCAGGCCCAGATGGCCGTGACCTGTGGCATAATAAACCCCGGAAACCTTGGCCGACGCAGACATCACCGGCACCGTATCCGGGAAGGCAGGGCGATGGCCCATCCATTCGCTGGAATTGTCGATCCTGAGGTTCGGCAGAGCCTTGCGGGCACGTCCGACCGTGATCTTTGAACGCCGCCAATCCGGGGCAGCGTCCAGACCGGCCATTTCAACCGTGCCGCCCACCCGGATACCGCCAGCAGTGGGTGACACCATGAATGCCATGGCAGGCCAGATGATCGAATGATCCAAACGGATGCCCGGCGCATTGATCTGGGTGTGATAACCGCGCTCAGTCTCAAGCGGGATGGGTTCATCCAGCTTCTTTGACAACCGAGCCGTAAAGGCTCCGGCGGCAAGAACGACCTGATCCGCTTTTATCTGGCGCCCATCTTCCAGCCGCACGTTGGTGACCCGCTCAGCTCGCTCAAAACCAGTCACCTTACCGCGTTGAACCTGACCCCCCAAGCTCACAAACGCCTCAACCAGACGGGTTACAAAGGCATAAGGATCGCGCACCGTTCGGTTATCGGGCAACAGTACCGCCTTTTGAATGACCGGAGAGATTTCGGGTTCCAGATCGTGCAGAGCATCCCGGTTCAGCATCTCATAGCCAAATCCATGGCGGTCCAGCATATCCAGCCGCTCCTGATCTGCAATGAACTCGGCCTCACTTGCATAAAGCGACAGGCAGCCTGTTGTGCTCAGATCACCGGCCAAGCCCAGCTCGGCCATCAGGTTCTCGGTATCGGCCAAGGAACGCTGGCACAGGGCCGCGCCTTGTGCTTCCAGTTGGCGCAGTTTCGATGGCCGCCCGGCCCAGAAAAACCGGGCAAACCAGGGAATCAAATGCGGTGCGTATCTCGGAGAAACACGTATCGGACCTTCGGGATGCAGAAGCCAGCCGGGCGTCTGCCGCCAGACCGACGGGCGCGAGACAGGCATAAACTCCGTCACTGCAATCGAGGCCATGTTGCCGTAAGACGCCCCGCGACCCGGCGTATCGGCGTCGATCAGCGTCACCTGACCACCGCGTTTTTGCAGTTCATACGATATGGCAGAGCCTATGATACCTGCTCCGACAACAACGCTGTGTTTGGGCTGATCCGATTGCATCTGGCGCCACCCTTCGTAGACTGAATGATGACCTGTCAGAGCCATCACTCAGAGATGCGATTACATCGCCAGAATGGGTTGCATGGCCTCAGAAAACTCGGCTTTTTCCGCCTCGGTCAACGGGCCCAGCGGCGCGCGGCATTCACCCACATCCAGTCCCTGCAATGCAGCCCCAAATTTGATCTTCTGCACGAACTTTCCGCTCTCAAGAATGTTCATGGCCCGATACAGCTTTTTCATCAGATCTTTGGCAGCCACCAACTCCCCCGCCTTGTAAAGCCGGTCCAGCTCGCAGCAGGCTTTGGCCATGCAATTCGACGGCCCGCAGATCCAGCTGTCGGCCCCCCAGAACATGAAATCCAACGCGATGTCGTCAGACCCCGAAACCAACTGGATCTTGCCTTCGTAACGCGATGCGATGTCGATCGCGCGCTGCAAAACACCCGAACTTTCCTTGATGCCAATCACGCGCGGATTGTCGGCAAAATGGTCCATCAGATCAAATGAGATGTCGGCACCATCCTTGAGCGGATAGCTATAGAGCACGATGTTCACATCGACCTCGGCCAGAACCGTTTCGTAATGCTTGATCAATTCGTCCTGCGTGGGACGCGTGTAAAACGGAGGCGCGAGCAGAACGTTGTCATACCCGATCTCTTTCGCCATTGCTGTCTGTTCGATCACTTCGCGGGTAGCCGGGGCATTGGTGCCTGCGATCAGGATCTCATCGTCCTTGGCGAAATCCTTGACGAATTTCAGCATCTGACGGCGCTCATCGGTGGACTGGCTGAAATATTCCCCGGTCGAACCGTTCGGGACCCATCCGGTCACGCCCGCGTCGCGAAAATGAGTCAGCAGGTTTTCAAAAGCAGTGAAATTGATTTGGTCATCCGCACCGAAAGGAGTGACCAATGCAGGCATGACGCCCGAAAGTTTGACGTTAAAGCTCATTTGCGGTCCTCTTTTCCTCGCATCGCAAATCCCCCTGCCGCCCAACAGTGGGGAAGAACCACCGTCAAAACGCGCAACCGATACTGGCGCTCTTTTCAGAGCGGGAACACGGCAACAGCAGTCGACCGGGGACTTGATTCCTTTGTGGTTCCTTTCCGTGATTTCGCATATTGTCGATTATATGTCGACAAGATTCACACGCGCGAAACCAACCAAATGGAGCTACGGAACGGCACAGGTACAACTTGGTGTTTGGGTTGCTGGCCTCCTTCACAAAACCGCGCCACGATACGGTGCCTCAAACAGTACGCTACCGTTTGTCAGCCATTGCCTTGTCAACATCCTGCCTAAATGCTTGTTGTTGATACAAACCTCTTCTCGGGTCTTTGCTCCACTGTGGGAAAAATGGAAATGAGCAGAAAACAGATGGAAACGAAGAAACGCGCCAAGGGCGGAGGGTCAAAATACGTCTACGAAACCCTCAAACGCGAGATCCTGTCCCTGGCGTTGAAACCGGGAACGCCACTCGATGAAACCGGCCTGTCGGAACGGTTTTCCATGTCGCGCTCACCCGTACGCGAAGCGCTTGTCCGTTTATCCGCCGAAGGGCTGGTGGTCATGCTTTCGAACCGCTCGACCCTTGTCGCGCCGATCAACTTGACCGAGTTTCCCCGTTATGTCGAAGCTTTGGATTTCCTGCAGCGGATCAACACAAGGCTTGCCGCGCAAAACAGATCCGACAGCGAGATAGAACTGATGAAGAAGGAAGCAGAGGCGTTTGACCAAGCCTGTGTTGCAAACGACTATCTCGCAATGTCCGCCAGCAATCGCGACTTTCACATGACCATCGCCCAGGCAGGTAAAAACCCGTATTTGGCGCGCGCCTATGGCCAGCTTTTGGACGAAGGCCGCCGTATCCTTCATATGCACTTCGACTATATTCAATCTTCAGCCACCGACACCCTATTGGGGTCAGAACACGAGGACATGATCACAGCGATCCGGGACCGTGACATCGCGCGCGCGGACCATTTGGCCCATGAACATACGCGACAATTTCACAAACGGTTCGTTGACTTCCTAAGTGCGCAATACAACGAAGACTTTGATTTCGCTGTGTCGACTTTGACCTAGAAACCTAGGCGAAATCAGCATGTCGTTCTATTGACCGCGCCAGTCCGCACAGGTCAGCGTTTCAATCACTGCCCCGCGCGGCTTGAACAGACATCGCGTCGGCGTGCTCAGGTTTGCGAAGCAAATCAAGGCTTCGCTGTATCTCGGGTTTGCTCAGGTTGCGGCCAATCAACACGATACGTGTCCGCCGGTCATTGCCGGTCCAGTTCTTCAACGGAACTGGCGGGTCAAAGATGTGCTGGACACCGTGAAACGCAAACGGCGTCTCGATCCCTTCGAGAAACAAAATACCTTTCACGCGCAGGATGTCGTAACCCTTGTAGGCGATCAAAGTGTCAAACCACTTGTCAAAAACCGCGTCATCCAACGCCTCGTCCAGAACAATCGAAACGGATGAGATATCAGTGTCATGGCGACTAAACTCGGATGTCGTCACAGGTTTTGAGACGGACGTTGCCATCAACCCTGAAAGGTTGCCCAGTGGATCGTTGACCACCTTCGGTGTCGTCCAGGAAATAGCCTCGTGTTGATGCGCGTCCTCGCGCATGCTCGTCAGGTTCCAAAGCTTTTTCAATGCGAATTCATGATCTGACCGGCGAAGAATGTCGGCCGTCGGATTCAGATCGCGCAGTCTGTCAGTCACGGCTTTCGCTGAAGCTTTGGAAACAAGGTCTGTTTTGCTCAGCACGATCAGATCGGCCATCGCGACCTGCGACACGGCCTCGAATTGGGCATCCAGTGTCGCGGGTCCGTTCACCGCATCCACCACCGTAACGACACCATCCATGCGTGTATTGCGCGCAAGAAATGAATCCACCAGCAGCGTCTGAAGGATCGGTCCCGGATCTGCCAGCCCTGTGGTTTCAATCACCACCCTGTCAAAGCTGAGCATACCTTCATCCCGCCGCGCGAGCAGTTTGACAAAAGTGTCCGACAGATCACCACGGATGGAACAACACAAACAACCCGACGACATCAGCATGACATCGCCGTTCACCGTTTCGATCAGGTCATGGTCCAGCCCTGCTTCACCAAACTCATTCACAATGACCGCAATGCGCCCCGAAGATGAATCCGAAAGCACCTGGTTCAGCAACGTTGTTTTCCCTGCCCCCAGAAAACCCGTAAGCAACGTTACGGGAACGCGTAGGTCGTCAGTTTGCTCTGGCTGAGTTTGGGAGGCATGGGTCATAAACATCGCAAGCTCTGTTTTGTAATAACATTACATCACTAAAGCGATTCAATTGTGCTGTCCAGTCAGGCACAGACCAAGTTGCTCAAGCGGCCCGGGAAAGGAACGGGCATGCCAAAGACCAACGCCTTTGGTCCTCCTCACTGATCGGTCACTGGACGATCAAGCGCGCCGAAGGTGCTATGGAAATAAAACAGTGAACCGGTACTCTCGTTTTGCCGGATATTCACCACGCGACCAATCATGAGCCTTTGGTTGCCACAGGGGTGCACGTCTTCAACAGCGCATTCCATGCACACCGAGAAATCCGGCAGGATCGGAAGCCCTTGCGTGCCAGCTTGCCATTCCAGATCCCTGAACTTGTCGTCGCTGCGACCAGCAAAATGCGCGGCAATCTCTTTTTGTTCGTCTCGCAGAATATGAACCGCATAGAACCGTGCCCGCGCAAAGCTATCGAAGCTGCGCGATTTGGGGCCGATTGTCCAAAGAACCATCGGCGGCGACAGTGCAGCCGAGGTAAAGCTGTTTGACGTCAGCCCAATTGGCCGCCCCTCAATATCCAAAGCGGTGACAATCGCGACACCTGTGGGAAAGTGACCGCAAGCTTGGCGGAACGCCGTTTCGTCCACGGATTCGTGCTCCGAAGCCGTTATTTTTGGGGTGCTCATAACTGTGCAACCTTGCGTGAGACAGAGCCACGCGCGCAACATTGCGTGGCGCGTGACCCTTGATTGCCTGGCAGTAAAGACAAGAAAACCTGAACCCTAACCTGCAGTGCCGGTTTCTTTTTCATACCGTTCCGTGGCTTCAGCAACTGCCTTCAGTTGCTTCTCTGCCAACCCATCACGGCGCGCTTGCGCGCGGTCTGCGGCTGCCTGCAAACCGCCACCGGAAGACTGGAAATGCGGCATGACTTCGCGCGCAAAAAGCTCAAAGCTTTTTGACGTAGCCGCCTTGTTCGCCCAGTTATGCGCAAGCGTCAGGTAAGCGCCGAACCCGCCATTGCTTTGTTCGACAAGTTCGTTGATCTGCTTGACCATCATTTCGGGCGTGCCGATCACACCGAGACCACCATTCACGAAATCAATCATCTCATCCAGATTGCCACCTTCGACGGCCATCTGTGGGAAGGCTGCCACGTTCTGGAAATACCTGAACCATTGGGTCATTCCGTATTTCACATCTTCGCGGGCCTGTTCTTCGGTTTCCGCAAGGTGCATCAACCCGACCAGCCGCCATTTCGCGCGATCCGCGACCTGACCATATTCTGCCGCTGCCTGTTCTTGAATGGTCCAGTGATGTGCAAGAACATCCATGCCCACGGCAACGGTTGCGCCCAATGACAACAGACCAGCCCCGTAGCGCCCAGCCAGTTTAGCTCCGGAAGGCGAGGCCACAGCAGCAACAGCCAGATCGAACAACGGATCGGAATACGGTCGCAGATGCACCCGCGCATCTTTCAACGTCAGTCGGTCAGACTGGTAGTTGATCGGCTCGTCCGTCGTCAGCAGTTTATAGGCAATATCAATGTATTCCTCAAAGATCGGGCGCATCTGCTGAGGTTCGAGGCCAAGCATGGATGCATCCGTAGGCAAGGCACCCGGCCCCATACCGAACATCACGCGCCCACGCGTGAGATGATCCAGCAGAACCATGCGCTCTACCGTCCATAGGGGGTTGTGATAGGGCATCGACACGACGCCTGTCCCCAGTTTGATGCGCTGGGTGCGCTCGGCGGCGGCCATGATGAAAATCTCAGGGGATGCGATGATCTCGCTACCGGCGGAATGATGTTCCCCGATCCACGCCTCATCATAGCCCAGCGTGTCCAGATGCTGGAGCAGTTCAAGATCGTCTTCCAGTGAAATCGTTGGGTTATGCCCCGGCGCGTGAAACGGAGCCATGAAAATCCCGAAGTTCATCCGCATAGGTATCCTCCCGTTAAGTCCATGCGGCGCTGCTTGCGCGCAGCGCACCTTACTGCCGCTGACGCGGGATCACCCGAAACGTCAGGGCACAGGATCCGCTAAGTCAATCAAGCTGGCCCGGCAAACTCTTGGAGGATTCTGTGAATTTCTTGCACAATCTTGCACAGGCTCGCGTTATCCCTGCCCTGCGAGTGGATCGGGAAAAACGGTTCACGTTCTGCGCAAAGATCCTGGTGTCACGCCCTTTATTTTCTTGAACACACGGTTCATGTGCGGTTGGTCATAAAACCCGCAATCCAAAGCGATGTTCTTTATGGGTTTGCGCGTGTTGCGCAATTGGGAAACCGCACGTTCCACCCGCTGCGTCAGGACATAATCGTGAAAGGAATGCCCGAAGGTCGATTTGAACTTGCGCATGAAATTCCAGTCCCCAAGACCCATTTCGGCCGCAGCTTGTTCGTAAGACAATTTCTCGCGCAACTGGTCCTGAACAAAAGCGACAACGCGGTTTGTTTCAGCGCGCGAGAGTTTGCCAAAACGTGCGGCAGATCCAAATCGGGTGTCAGCATATTTCCGCAGCAGTCTGACCGACATCTCCCGTGCAGCCGCTTCGACGATCAAAGAGCCCCCAACACTGTTTTCTCCGACCTCGGTTTTGATAACCGAAACGCATCTGGAAATACCGGGGTCGCGTGCCTTCAAAGTATCCCGTAAGCGAATGTCGCGCACATCCTGTTCGTAGACTTCGTTGGCGACGCTCTCGACCAGTTCCGCGCTAAGATAGACATGAGATACTTCAACCGTTTCGGACCACGCCCATTCCGATCTGTCTGACTTATTCAAAAGTGTAAGATCACCCACTCCAAGGCTGTAGTCGCTCCAAGTGTTGCCCACTTTTCGCTGCACAGGTGTGCGGCCTTTGTCGTAGGCAATCACCAGAAAATCTTCCATTGGCGGCAGCTCGATTTCCATCCCAAGATGCCTGTAGCTTCGGTAATTGATGCCAGACCATCCGCGCCCGTCGCCACTGCCCAACAAATTTCCCGGTGCGTAGTCCGGGAGCTGTTTATAGGAAATTTCGCTCATTCTCCCTTCCCCCTGAAGCTGAGCGCTCAAGGGCTCAACAGGCAATCGGTCGACAAACGTGTCAGGTCAGGCAACTGGTGGATACCTGACAAAGTAAACTATGGCCCCTCGCGACCTGTCAAGTTCAGGCGCTACAAGCCGGGTCACCGTGAACCCGTCTTGTTGACGTACACTTTATCCACTTGGATCAGTCTTTCCCGTTCAGTGAAGGCTTTTGGTCAAGACCCGCTCACATCAGTCCGGCAGGCTTCACTCGGTTGATTCCACGCGCACAACTCTGACAGCGGGATCCACCCGGCTATACGCCGCAAGCAAACGCTGGCTCCACTTTTGCGAGATGTAGTCGGCCATGAACCGCGACGGCGCATTAAGGGTCACAGACCCCCCTGCCCTTTCACCTTCGGACAGGTGCTGAAACCAACTGGCCCAAAGTTCAGGATCGCGACCGTGAAGAATCGACTGAACCTGTGACCATACATCACCCTCGCCAACTTCGCTGGTTGCAGGCTTGATTGCGAAAGGCACGATGTTTGTTTCCGCTTCAGGCTCATCTGTCATTCGCGCGTGGAAATCAGAACCTATGACCGGCCAGACCTCTTGCGTGTCGATCATGATCTGCTTGAGGTCAATTTCGTAAACGGCAACTCTGCCACGCGCCGCGGGTCTTTTGACCGTTACCCAGCCTAATGCGCGAAATTTGGACATTTCGCGCTTTACCGTCCTTTCGTTCACTGTCCAAAGGCGCGCAATTTCTTCACGCCCGATCGACAATTCATTGCTTCGCCAGTTATATCGGGTCGTAATCAAAGCAATGATGCGCAGGATACTGCGCTGTCGATGTTTGTCTCCGGACAACGCATGAACGGTCAGCGCAGAGAGTATATCATATTTCAAGGCCGCTGCATTACGCCCGACCGGTTTAGCCAGCTGCATACCCGTTCTCACCGCTTCATCTGCCTCAGACGGGTTTTCCCCGCCGTTTTCGCGCCGTTTGCCAACGCTTTTCGTCATCTTGGCCTAATTAGCGTCCAAAGCTTCGATTCTGTCAAGAAGAGTCTGAATTCAGGCGAAATTTGCGCCCATTCCAATTCAAATTTAAAAAGAATCTGGTGAAGTATTGGTGAGGGGGGACATCTTGGTTGTCCCCTTATTTGCCCTTTGTGTCCCCCTATATATGGGTTTTGGGTCTAAGCTGTCCCCCTAAATACCGGGGTGTGAGGGTCTGTGTTCCATGTGGCGGCACGGTAGGTCTGCCGAATCGATTCCAACCCCTAAAGGCTTTGTTTTCTTACCCGTGGGTAAGATTACAGTCTCATCATATTTTCTTTTGCGTAAAGTGCAAATCGGTCGTAAATAGAAAACGAACAGAAATTTACGTTCCAAACAAAGAGACCCGAGGC